>JAZQET010000001.1:0-4542 GCA_045539135.1 Eubacteriales bacterium
CCCTCGAAATCTCCTCGCTTTGATGTCGAAGATTTTGAAAAGTGCGGATTTTTGGTCAATCAAGGCACAAAACGCAGCCAATACTGCCGTATTGGCGAGTATTTTAACGAAGAGTGAACGAAAATCCGCCTTTTCAAAACAGGTTCGGATTACTCTTGTCACCTTATGACAACTTTTTTATTTTATCACATTCTGTCTGTTCTGTAAATATGACCCAAGGATTTTTTTCGCAATAGAGGCGGATCTGTTCCTTGGCGTGAGGGGTCAGTCCGCCGTCGATCACCGCAAGGGTAGTTTCCACCTTGCCGATATCTGCTTGCTCTGCCTTCAAGCAAAGGGCATTCAACAGATAATCTGCATTGGGCACCTCCCCGCTCAAGGTCACCTGCAACAGTACATGATCCACTGCGCGGGTCTTTCGAAAAGAGCACCAATCCAAAACCTGAAGCACACATTCAAACAGCCCCACCACTGCAAAAAATGAGATCACGACCCAGCATAAATGTAACACCGCAAACCCTCCAATAAAAAAAGACTTCCCATAAATCTTATGAGAAGTCTTTTGATTTGGTGCAACTTTTATTCAGCCAAGAAGGCTTTGATGGCATCTGCCACCGAAGTATCCTCCCAAGGCAGGTTCAGATCCTCTCTGCCCATATGTCCGTAAGCAGCGGTTTGGGCATAGATGGGACGGCGCAGATCAAAGTTCTTAATGATGGCAGCGGGGCGCAGGTCGAAGAACTGGCGGATGATCTCCATGATCTTTTCTTCGGAGACGGCAGCGGTACCGAAGGTATCAACCGAAACGGAAACGGGGCTTGCCACACCGATGGCATAAGCCAGCTCCACCTCGCACTTTTTGGCAAGGCCTGCTTTTACAATATTCTTTGCCACATGGCGGGCGGCATAGGCGGCAGAACGGTCCACCTTAGTGGGATCCTTACCGGAGAAGGCACCGCCGCCGTGACGGCCGTAGCCACCGTAGGTATCCACAATGATCTTTCTGCCGGTCAGGCCGCTATCGCCCTGAGGACCGCCCACAACAAAGCGGCCGGTGGGGTTGATATAAAACTTGGTATCGATCAAAAGCTCGGCAGGGATGATGGGGCGAATCACCTTATCCAAAATATCCCGACGCAAGGTCTCCAAAGAAACCTCGGCGCTATGCTGAGAGGAGACCACAACGGTATCCACCCGCACGGGGACATCATCTTCATATTCCACGGTAACCTGAGTCTTACCATCGGGACGCAGGTAAGGCAGGATGCCCTCTTTCCGCACAAAGGTCAGTTGCTTTGCCAATTTATGTGCCAAAGAGATGGCCAAAGGCATCAGTTCCTCGGTCTCATCGGAGGCATAGCCGAACATCATACCCTGATCCCCTGCACCGGTGGACAAAGCGGCATCTTCTGCGCCTTCCTTGGCTTCCCAAGCCTGATCCACGCCCATAGCGATATCGGGGGACTGACGGTCCAAGGTGACCAGTACACCGCAGGTATCACAATCAAAACCATATTTTGCACGGTCATAGCCAATGCCGCGGATGGTCTCGCGCACGATGCTTTGGTAATCCACATTGGCGGTGGTGGTGATCTCACCCATAATATGAACGGTACCGGTGGTCACGGTAGTCTCGCAAGCCACGCGGGCGGCAGGATCCTGCGCCAAGATGGCATCCAAAATACTATCGGAAATGCAATCGCAGATCTTATCGGGATGACCTTCGGTCACCGATTCGGAGGTAAACAAATAATTTCTTCCCATTTCAAACTTCCTTTCATTAAAAAACGCACTCTTTATCAAGAGTGCGTTTTGAAACTTATCTTTCGGATCAAAGATCCGCAGGATTTGACACCTTACAGATGCAGGTTGTCGGGCTTCTTCGGGCCTGTTCCCTCCGCCACTCTTGATAATGATCTATTCAATTTCCTCAACTATAATACTCCATCCATCGAAATTTGTCAAGCCTTCTTTAAAATCGGCGACAATTTCTTATAGATCAAAGCGCAGATCACCGAAACAACGATCCCTTTGGCAAAGGTGAAGGGGAAATTGAAGATCAGCAAGGACTCCAAAATACTGTCCACCGCGGGCAGGATCGCTTGATATGCCTGCAGGATCACGGCTTTCGGGATCATAATCTTATAATAGATGGGATAGGTGATAAAGTAATTGATCAGCACGCAGGCAACGCCCATCACAAAAGAGCCTGTGAGAGCCCCCAAAAGGGCAGTCTTACGGCTTTTACGGTGGCGGTAGATCAATCCTGCGGGCACCACCAAAAAGACGCCCATCAGGAAATTAGCCAATTCTCCTACCCCTGCGGTATTGGTCACAAACAGATGCAGGGCATTCTTCACAAAGCAGACCAGAACACCGTGCCAAGGGCCATAAGCAAAAGCCGCCAAGAGGGCAGGCAGTTCCGAAAAGTCGAATTTAATGAACGCGGGAATGATGGGCAAACCGAATTCCAGCATCATCAGCACAAAGCCCAAGGCACCGAACAAAGCGGTGGCGGTTAAGGAACGCACATTGATTTTTTTCATAAAAACACTCCTGTTAAAAACTATCGAAAGGTGAATGAATGAAGTCTTGGCAGAAATGCTTTGATGAAAAAAACAAGCGCTCCATAGGATACCCTATGGAGCGCAATTGCTTTTCATAAGACAACATTCTTTTCTCATCCGGACTATACCGTCGGTTCAGGAATCACACCTGATCGTGCACCTTACGGCACTTGCGGACTTTACCGCCGGTGAGGAATCACACCTCGCCCCAAAGAATCGTTATTTTATTGATTATTCGAAGATCTCGGTAACAACACCGGAACCAACGGTACGGCCACCCTCACGGATAGCGAAACGCAAGCCTACCTCGATAGCGATGGGGGTGATCAGCTCAACGTCCATAACAACGTTATCACCGGGCTTACACATATCGGTGCCTTCGGGCAGGGTGATCACACCGGTAACGTCGGTAGTTCTGAAGTAGAACTGGGGACGATAGTTGGTGAAGAAGGGGCTATGACGGCCGCCTTCGTCCTTGGTCAGAACGTAAACCTGACCCTTGAACTTGGTGTGGGGGTTGATGGAACCGGGCTTAGCCAAAACCTGACCACGCTTGATGTCGGTTCTGTTCACACCACGGAGCAGAGCACCAACGTTATCACCGGCCTCAGCATAGTCCAGCAACTTGCGGAACATTTCGATACCGGTAACAACGGTCTTACGAGCCTCATCAGCCAGACCAACGATTTCGATTTCTTCGTTCAGCTTCAACTGACCTCTCTCAACACGGCCGGTAGCAACGGTACCACGACCGGTGATGGTGAAGACGTCCTCAACGGGCATCAAGAAGGGCTGATCAGCCTTTCTCTCGGGGGTGGGGATATACTCGTCAACGTTGTTCATCAGCTCAAGGATGGGAGCATAAGCGGGTTCGTTGATATCGGTGCTTGCACACTCGATAGCGCCCAGAGCGGTACCGCGGATGATGGGAATATCATCACCGGGGAACTCGTACTCGTTCAAGAGGTCACGGATCTCCATCTCAACCAGATCCAGCAACTCTTCGTCGTCAACCTGATCGCACTTGTTCATGAAAACAACGATGTTGGGCACGCCAACCTGACGGGAGAGCAGGATGTGCTCACGGGTCTGGGGCATGGGACCATCAGCAGCGGATACAACCAGAATAGCACCGTCCATCTGAGCAGCACCGGTGATCATGTTCTTAACGTAGTCAGCATGTCCCGGGCAGTCAACGTGAGCATAGTGACGGCTGTCGGTCTCATACTCAACGTGAGCGGTGTTGATGGTAATACCTCTTTCTCTCTCTTCGGGAGCCTTATCGATATCGCCATACTCGGAATAGGAAGCCTGACCTCTGAAGGACAGAACCTTGGTGATAGCAGCGGTCAGAGTGGTCTTACCATGGTCAACGTGACCGATGGTACCAATGTTAACATGGGGTTTGTTTCTTTCAAACTTAGCCTTAGCCATTTGAAAATCCTCCTTTTGTTTTTGTTTTAATTCAATAAGATTATTTTAATATAAATAATTAGATATTGCAAGAGTTTTTTAAGAATTATTCACTCTTTTGGCGGGAAGTAATGATCTTCTCGGCAATATTCTTGGGCACCTCAAGGTAGGAGTCGGGCTGCATGGTATACTGACCACGGCCCTGAGTCTTACTACGCAGGTCGGTTGCATAACCGAACATCTCGCTCAAAGGTACCAAAGCGTCGATCTGGCGGGCACCGGGGATGGCTTCCATACCCTGCACCTGACCACGGCGGCTGTTCAAGTCGCCGATAACGTCGCCCATATACTCCTCGGGAGTAACAACAACAACGCTCATAATGGGCTCCATCAGAACGGGGTTGCCCTTCTTCATTGCATCCTTGATAGCCATAGAACCGGCGATCTTAAATGCCATTTCGGAAGAGTCGACCTCATGATAAGAACCATCATAAAGGGTAACCTTCAGGTCTACAACAGGGAAGCCTGCCATAATACCTGCCTGCATTGCGCCCTGAATACC
>JAZQET010000002.1:0-65151 GCA_045539135.1 Eubacteriales bacterium
AAATTTGTTGTTTTAAGCATAAAAAATACAGTATAGTCGATCTGACTATACTGTATTTTCGTTATCCTACTCGTTCTTTATATTTCTCCGTTAAGAACAACACGCTTTTGGGTATCGGGTTTTTATTCTGACAGTAGAAATTATTCCATCATTATGATATAATATCCGCAAGCAGATATTATATGATGTCCGATTTTCTCGCCTGCGTGGCAGGCGACCGAAAATGATGGACGATTCTATCAAAACGCGTTGCGTTTATGATACAATGATTTCAAGAATTGAAATTTGACGAGGGTATATCTTATGGAAGCAATTTGGACTGAAATGTATGAAGCGGCGAAAGCCGTATTAAATGAGCGCAGAATTTCGGACTATGTTACCTGCGGAGAAGTGGCCGCTGCAGTCTGTTCCAAGTCCGGAAAGATCTACACGGGAGTTTGCATCGACACCTGCTCCACGCTGGGCATTTGCGCAGAGCGAAATGCTATTTTTAACATGATCACCAACGGAGAGCAAGAGATCGACAAGGTTCTTTGCATTCTCCCCGACGGGTCCAACGGCGCGCCTTGCGGTGCTTGCCGCGAACTAATGGTACAGCTGATGGCGGGAACGTATTATGATATTGAAATTATGCTTGATTATGCCACGGGGCGCACGATCAAGCTGGGCGCATTAACTCCTGAATGGTGGATCAAATAGATCCCCACTTCTCCCCTTTTTATTGAAAAGTACAACGTATTATGGTATACTTGGAATAGTATGTTTTAGAACAACGGAGGGCTTCATTATGGATTTTCAAGGAAAAGTCGCGATGATCACCGGTGCTTCGGTGGGGATCGGCAGAGCGGTTGCTCTGCAAATGGGCAAAGAAGGTGCCGATCTGATCTTAATGGATATGAACGGAGAAACGCTCCGCTCTCTTTGTAAGGAACTGGAGCCTTTCGGTTGCAAGGTCAAGGCCTATGAATGCGATGTGAGCAATGAAGAGTGCGTGAAAAGCACGGTAGCAGATGCCCTGCAAACTTTTGGAAAGATCCATATTCTGGTAAACAACGCCGCCATTTGGCGGGATATGGTGGAGTTTACCGACGCCTCTGCCACCCTTTGGAAACAGTATTTTGACATCAACGTGATGGGTGTATTCTACTGCACCCAAGCGGTGATCGGCTCCATGCTGGAGGCGGGCTACGGGCGGATCATCAATGTGGCATCGGTAGCAGGGGTTTACGGCAATGCCAAAATGGTTCATTACTCCGCCACCAAGGGCGCGCTGATTGCCATGACCAAGGCGCTTGCCAAAGAGGTTTCCCATAAAGGAGTGCTGGTCAACTGCGTTTCTCCCGGAAGCGTTTCTTCCTCCAAGCAAGCGGACATTGACGCCTTCACCCCGTCCGAAATGAGCTTTATGGGGCGCACAGGCACCACGCGGGAAAACGCAGACCTGATCTGCTTTTTGGCAAGCGACCGCGCCTCTTATATTGCAGGGCAAAACATTCAGATCGACGGTTGCCGCAAGAAAATGTAACTTAAAAAATCCAAAGCCAAAAGGCTTTGGATTTTTTTCCATCCTCTTGCCTTTTGAACCGTTCGGTGGTATACTGAAAAAAATCTCACTCAAAGGGGAAGCAAAATGTTTGGAGAAATCGGAATGATCATTGGGCAAGGGTTAAGCCTTGTGGCTGTTGTGACGGGTTTTATCTCCTATCAGATGAAATCGGCCAAAGGAATTCTGCTCTTTCAGATCATTACTGCTTTAATATTTTCCGCCCATTATCTTTTGATCGGTGCCATGACCGCCATGGCGCTGAATTTGGTGGCGGCCGTTAAATGCGTCTGCTATTACATTCGCAATCAGCGGCAAAGCAAGGGGCTCTTTGTGCCCATCTTCTTTTTCGTGCTTGTTTTGATCACCAGCATTCTCACTTGGGACGGCTGGTATTCCGCCTTAATTATGGTGGGTCTTTTGGTCAATGCCATCGGTCTTTCCCTTTCCAATCCCCAGACCATCCGCAAGCTGACCTTGATCAAGTCGCCCCTTTGCCTGATCTATGGCATCTGCATATTTTCCATCGGGGGTATCATCTTTGAATCCTTTAGTCTGATTTCGGCGATCATCGGAATTTTCAAAAATCGAAAGGTTGAAATAAAATGAAAAAATTTGAAGGAATGCTCTTTTGCACCGATTTGGACGGCACCCTTTATTCCGACGATAAAACCGTCTCTAAAGAAAACCTCGACGCCATTGAATATTTCAAATCCGAGGGCGGTCTTTTTACCTTTATCACCGGACGGGTGCCCAAAACCGCAACGGAGATCTACCGCACCATCAAGCCCAATGCCCCCTACGGATGCTTCAATGGTGGAGGGATCTATGACCCTGTTCAAGAGCGCTATCTTTGGAATATAACTCTCTCCCAAGAATCCTTGGAACTGGTGCGAACCGTTGATCGGGAATTACCGGAGATCGGCATTCAATTCAACACCGCCGATCAGGTGCTCTTTAATAAAGACAACCATGCCTTGGAATTATTTCGCACCATTACGGGAATGCCTTTGATCCCCTGCTCCTATGAAGAACTGAAGGATCCCCTCTTAAAGGTGGTTTTTGCCCATGATGATCCCCAGCAGATCATAGCAATCGAGCAGCTGCTGAGTGCTCATCCCAAGGCGATGAATTATGATTTCATCCGCTCGGAAAACAGGCTCTTTGAGCTTCTTCCCAAGGGTGTGAGCAAGGGTGGCGCCCTTTGCAAGCTGGCAGAACTGCTGAACATTGAGATGGGCAACACCGTTGCGGTGGGCGACTATCACAACGACGTTTCCATGCTCCGAGCGGCAGGAATGGGCTATGCGGTTGCCAATGCGGTGGAGGAAGCAAAAGCCGTTGCCGACCGTATCACGGTGAGCAACAATGAGCACGCCATCGCCCGTATCATCGAAGAGCTGGATCGTACCTGTTAGAAAACGGCTCTTTTGAAAAGATAAACACTTTCGTTTTTTAATTCTTTACTCCAACACAGAATAAAAAGTTAAAAAGTGCAACATTTTCCTCTCTTGAATCGTATTCCTTATGAAAAGACCCGAAAAGGAGGGACACCTTATGACCGGAAAAGAAAAATGTACTTTATTAAAAAGCATTCGTTGCATGATTGCTCAAAAGAACGGCATCGCCTATGCTCCCCCTGAATGTACCTTCCAAGGGGAATGCAAAGGCACCTGCCCCAAATGCGAAGCGGAACTGCGGGCACTTTCCGCAGAATTGGCAAAACTCCGTACCTCGGGCAAACGGGTGGCTGTGGCAGGGATCGCCGCAGCGATGGTAGCCACCTCTGCTTCCGCCTGTGCACCCACGCCTCCGGAGAAACAGTGGGAAGCAGGGACGGACGGATTTGTGGAAGTAATCGAAGGGGATGTCGGCGTCGACTACCCCTATAAGCCGTCACCTGATTCTTCCGATTATGAACTGGAGGGAGACACCGTAGCGGTTCCCCATCTTTCAACCGTCCTTCAGATGAACCAAGAGGAGCTCCTCACAGAGCTTTCCTATTACACCCGCACCATGCTTCAAGCCTCTTGGAGCACCCACTGGACAGAGCAACGGGATGATGCCGACGTTTATGTTTTGGACGGCAAAACCCTTGCCATCACCTTTAACGAGAGCGGGAAGGTGCAATCCGCCATCCTTTCGGAGGATGAATGATCCGATGAACAAACCTATTCAAGCTCCGGTGATCGCAGTTTCGCGGCATCGGATCCAAACCGACGGGCAAGGAGTTACCACATTGGTCTGCTTTCACGGCTGTCCTCTGCGGTGCCGCTATTGCCTGAACCCCTTCTCCTTTGAAGAAGATACCGCTTATACACAGATGACTCCTTTGGAACTCTATCAGCAGGTGCAGGTGGATGAGCTTTATTTTCTTGCCACCGAAGGGGGCGTTACCTTCGGCGGCGGAGAGCCGCTGCTGCGGGCAGATTTTATCAAAGAATTCCGCCGCATCTGCGGAAAAGAATGGCGCCTTGCCATCGAAACCTCGCTGGCGGTTCCTATGGAAAAGGTTCGGCTTTTGGCAGGCTGCGCGGATGAATGGATCATTGATATCAAAGATACCGATCCCGCCGTTTACCGCCGTTATACGGGGCAGGATAATGCCATTGTGATGGAAAACCTGCGCCTGCTTTCCGCGCTGGTTCCTGCGGAGCGGATCCGCCTGCGCCTGCCTTTGATTCCCCAATTCAACACCGAAGAGGGGCGTCAAAAAAGCAAGGAACGGCTTTCCGCCATGGGGTTTACGCAATTTGATTGCTTTACCTATAAAACTTAACACCTGTCGGGGCAGCCCCCGACGGGTGTTTTTTCATCTTGATTATTTCGCAAAAGAACAGTATAATGAAAGCAGAATATTGTTTTTTCGAGGTGCACTATGGCTTATTTAGAGATGCATTATTTTTCCAAGGCACTGCAGGTGTATGTGACCCTGAATGTGATCCTGCCTGAAATTCACAAGAAAAAAGAGGGGGTCGGGCGACCGAACGGCAGCTACAAGACCTTATACCTTCTGCACGGTCTTTCGGGGGATCACACTGTTTGGATGCGGAGAACCTCCATCGAGCGTTACGCGGAGGACTACGGCATTGCGGTGGTGATGCCGGAGGTTGGAAGAAGCTGGTATGCGGACACCGCTTACGGTCTTCCCTATTTCACCTTTATCACCCAAGAACTGCCTGCTGTCTGCCGCGGGTACTTCAAAGAAATGTCCCCGAAACGGGAGGATAATTTCATTGCCGGTCTTTCTATGGGCGGTTACGGTGCCATGAAGGCCGCATTGACCTACCCCGAAAACTACGGCGGTTGTGCCTCCCTTTCCGGCGCGCTGGACATTACCCGCATCGGCCGTCCGTATCGGCTGGAGGAGTGGCAAGGGAACTTTGATTTTGCGTTAAAAAGCGCCGAGGAGCTGGAGGGCAGTGATCTGGATATCTATAGCCTGATCCGCCGCAACTGCCAAGAAGGCAAGCCCTTCCCCAAAATGTTCTTATGGTGCGGGACCGAGGATACCTTGCTCCCCCCCAATCGCATGTGTCATACACTCTTGGACGAACTTAATATTCCTCATTTCTATGGAGAATCGGAAGGGGATCACACTTGGCAATGGTGGGATCTGCATATTCAGGATGTTTTGCGGTATCTGCTTGAAGAATAAAACAAAAAAGTCGGTTATGATTTTCATAACCGACTTTTTTCGAAAATGTTTCGTTGGGTGTTTTGTTGCTTTTTCTCCCTTTCCGTGATAAGATGATGTTAAAGAATAGGAGGGTCTCTTTATGAATACTGTTCAAGTGAATTTTAATGATATCATCGGTAAGATCAAGCCCATGCACGCCATCGGTCAACCGCCCTTTACCGGCGGGTTTATGGCCTTCAATTTTACCCCAATGGAATACATCCGCAAGGCAAATATCCCCTATTCCCGTCTCCACGATGTAAACGGCTCGTTCGGCGGCAACCGCTTTGTGGATATCCCCAATATCTTCCGGGATTTTGACGCCGATGAGACCGATCCCGCCAATTATGATTTTGCCTTTACCGATGTTTTGCTGACGGAAATGGCCAAATATGAGATCAAGCCGGTCTTTCGCTTGGGTGTGACCATTGAAAACCAATGCCACATCAAGGCCTATCGGATCCATCCCCCCAAGGATCCTGCCAAATGGGCGCGAATCTGCGAGCACATTATCCGCCACTATAACGAAGGCTGGGCAGACGGCTACCACTACGGCATCGAATATTGGGAGATCTGGAATGAGCCCGAAAACGGCCCTGCAGGCAAAAACCAGATGTGGACCGGCACACCGGAGCAGTTTTATGAACTGTATGATGTAACGGCCAAACACCTAAAAAAATGCTTTGGAGATACCATTAAGGTAGGCGGCTACGGCGCCAGCGGCTTTTACGGCATCTTCTATCATCCCGAAAAATACGGCATCGACTATTCCCCTGCCGACACCCCCGACGATCGCTATCCCCGATCCATCCATCGAGTCAACTTCCTCTATGGATTTTTCGAGTATATCACTGCCCATCACTCTCCCATCGACTTTTTCTCCTGGCACAGTTACTATGATACCAAGCGTACCGTAATACTGGCAAACTTTTTGGACTGCGTTTTGGAAAAATACGGCTTCAAAGGCTTGGAAACCCATTTGAACGAATGGAACAACGCCCACGAACGGCAGTGGCTGGGCACCTCTTATGCTTCGGCAGGGTTGGCAGCAATGATGTGCGCCATGCACGGCACAAGCACCAATATGTGCCATTATTATGATGCCCGTATCGGCGCTCCTTCCGTCTATTGCGGTATCTTTAATCCCATAACATTAGAGCCTTATTGCACCTATTACTCCCTTTTTGCCTTCGGGCAACTTTATACCTTGGGCCAACAAGCGGAATGCATCTGTGAAGGCAAAAACCTTTACGCTCTCGCCGCCACCGACGGTGCCAAAAAAGCACTTTTGGTGGTAAACGACAGCGAGGAAGAACAAACCATCGCCATTCCTGCAGCGGAAGGGTTCACCGTTTCACTGATCGATGAAGAGCATCTTTTGGAAAAGGTGGACTTGGAGCCCACCACCCTTTGCCTGAAAGGCTATCAAATCGCTCTGCTTCAAAAAGAGGAGGCATAAATGCGCTATCAATTTTTACGGTTTCCCGACGGAAAACCAAAAGCAGTTACTTTAAGTTATGATGACGGTTGCGCCGCCGATGTGCGGTTTGCCGATACCGTCACCCGCTACGGTTTAAAATGCACCTTTAATTTGAATTCCGCCACCCTTCGCGGGGAGCGTAGCCTATCCAAGGAAACGGTGGAGGAGCATTTCTTGAACCAAGGGCACGAGATCGCCGTCCACGGCGCATTTCACCGCGCCGAAGGGACTCTTCGCCCCATTGAAGGTATTCAGGATGTGCTCAACTGCCGCTTGGAATTGGAAGAGACCTACGGCAGGATCATCCGCGGGATGGCTTATCCCGACAGCGGCATTACCCGTATGAGCAACGGAGCCTCCTATGAGACCGTCAAACAATATCTTACCGAATTGGATATTGCCTATGCCCGTTCCTTGGGTGCCGATAACGACAGCTTTATGCTGCCCGCCGATTGGCACAACTGGATCCCCACCGCCCACCATACCAATCCCCGTTTGATGGAGTGGATCGAGAAGTTTGTGGAGCTGGATCTGTCTTCTCTTTATATTGCCGCCCAACACCCCCGCCTCTTTTATCTTTGGGGGCACGCTTACGAGTTTGATCGCAACGATAACTGGGCGCTTTTGGATGAGATCGGCGAAAAACTGGGCGGTAAAGAGGATATTTGGTATGCCACCAATATGGAGATCTATGCGTATGTGGAGGCCTATCAAGCGCTGATCTACAGTGCCGACGGTAAGCGGATCTACAACCCCACCCTCCATACCATTTGGTTTGAGCGGGATAAACAGTTATACTCCATCAAGCCCGATGAAACCTTAATTTTTTAAAGAAAAAAGCGGTAAGTTGAACTTACCGCTTTTCTTTTTCCTTAATTTATGTTATACTGATCATAATAAGAATAAGGAGATCGTTATGAAACTGATTTTACTGACCGCCCTCGGCGTGGGCGGCGCCACTATGTTCGGTGCGCTGATCGGATTTCTTTTCAAAAAAATGTCCCATAAATTTTCGGACATCATTCTTTCCTTTGCCGCAGGGGTGATGCTGGCGGCGGCGGTTTTGGGGTTGATCCTTCCCTCTTTGGAATACGGCGGAAAATGGGGCTTGCTCATTACCGTTGCGGGAATCTTTGCGGGGGCGCTCTGCCTGAACCTGATCGATAAGCTGGTGCCCCATCTCCATCGGTTGGCAGGACCCGACACGGAAGCCCACAACCGCACCGGCTTAAATAAAGTGCTTTTATTTGTGATCGCCATTGCTATTCATAACCTGCCTGAGGGGATTGCGGCAGGGGTTGGCTTCGGTTCGGACAATACCGCGCAGGCGTTGGTGATCGCGGGAGGCATCGCCCTGCAGAACATCCCCGAGGGAATGGTGATCATCGGCCCGATGCTGGCGGCGGGTGTTTCCGCCAAGCGCACCTTTTTGATCGCCATGCTCACCGGAGTGGTGGAGGTCTTCGGCACCCTGATCGGCTATTTTGCGGTGAGCGTTTCTACCGTTCTGCTCCCCTTCTTCCTTGCCTTTGCAGGAGGTACCATGCTTTATATCATCAGCGATGAGATGATCCCCGAGACCCACCACGATGATGCCCGCGGCGTTACCTATGCGCTTTTGGTGGGCTTTTGCGTGATGCTGATCACCGACACTTTATTGGGATAAAAAAACACCCCGCTCTGCGGGGTGTTTTTTTATTCTACGATTACTTTATAGATTTGAGTGGAGCCTTGGAGAGAAACGACCACCACGTGGGTCTCGCCTTTTGCAATCCCCACCACCATTCCGTTTTCACCCACCGCAACGGCGGTATTCTCCGAATAGATGGCACTGCCCGCCCAGATGGAAGCCGCCATCGGGGTTGCTTTTCCGCCCACCGCCATCCGCAAGGTCATGGCATCCACAATCATGGATTGCTGATGATCAAAAGCCTCCAAGGATGCCTGAAGCTGAGCAGGGATTTGGTTTTCTCCCATCGGGGTATCCTGCGGGGCTTCTTCTTTTTCGGAAGGAGCGGGAGTCTCTTCCTTTTGGTCGGCAGAAGGTGTTTCGAGTTGCGAATCCGACCCCGCAGAGTGCTCGGGCTCCTGAGGCTTTTCCACTTCGGAGTTGCCCCAAAGAATTCCCAGCCAAACCACTGCACCCAACACCAAGACCGCCGCCACCGCGGCAATTCCAAAAGTAATACGGCGTCCCTTGCCCTTTGGCTTATAGGCTTCTGCCGCCAAACGTGTGCCCTCTTTATTCTGTTCCACAGGAAAGAGAATCTCATGAATTCGCTTGACCAACTGCTTGGAAAAGACAGACGTTGAGGAATAAGAGAGAAAATGAGTAGCACTTAAGTAGTATTCAAACTCTTTGGAAAGCACCACCTCCCCCACCAAGACCGGCAGGATGGGCTTATGATGATTATCGGCATAATTGATCTCCCGCAATACATGCTCGGAAGTATTGGAATCCTTGGTCACAAAGAGAAGAACCATTTTGGCATCGTCTAAATTGGAGATGATGCTGGAGGAATAATGATCTCCATAATCATCGTTTTCAAAGGCAACCCAATAAGAGATCCCGCTCTTTCGCAGCAAGGCGCAGGTCTCTTCTACCAAAGCGCGATCACGGCTGGAATAGGAAATAAAAACATCCATTCTTAAAAACCCCTCTACTATTCTGACTTTCATTATAACCCATATTCCAACCAAAGGCAACTGAATTCGACATTTATTTTCCGGACTTGATTTTTTAAAATATTGCGTTATAATAGACTTATAAACAAAAAAGGAGTATACATATATGGATATGAAAAAAGGCATTGAAAAGGTAACCAAGAATAAGACCTTAACTGAATTTAAGGAGTTTATCTCCAAGGGCAATATTTTGGATATGGCCATCGGTGTTGTTATGGGTACTGCTTTCAAGGACATCATCAACAGCGTGGTGGATATCATTATGAGTATGATCGGCTTGGTGATCGGCACCAACTTTGAAAACCTTACATTCACCATTAAAGATGCTACCATCAAATACGGTGCATTTATTCAGAACGTGATCGACTTTTTGGTGATCGCCGTTTGCTTGTTTATGGTCATCAAGATCATGGCCGCCTTCCATCGCAAGAAGGAAGAGGAAGTGAAGGAAGAGATCGCTGCAGAGCCTGAAAAGAGCGATGAAGTGAAGCTTCTGGAAGAGATCCGCGACCTGATGAAAAAGTAAAACAAAAAACGCTTGGCTTAAGGGTTGTACAGTTAAGGACAGTAAAGAATAAATCATCCCCATCGAATAATCGATGGGGATGATTTGTTTAAGTGTATTATTTCCTATAAATATCAATTGGTTGTCCTTTTGCGTCTTTCCAAACAGTCCATCCATTGTTAGAATGACCCAACGCAATCCACCCCGCATTTGTAGGGGAGTTTGCATCTGTAGTCGCAAGAAGAACATTATCTTTAATCGGAGCATTTTTTCGCGCCTCAGGAACCCAACCTTCCTTAGTTGGAGCGCAAACACTACCTTTCTCAACAGAAAGTTTTCCATCCACTACAATCATTGTCGCAGTAACTTTTCCAAAGCCTTTCACATTTTGAGAGAGATAATATTTGCCATCAGGGATAAGAGCCCAATCTTCTTTTATTTTGTGTTCTTCCGTAGCGGCAATAAAGACTTCTTCTTTTGTTAAAGTTTCTGGGAATATTTGCTTGCCCTCGAAAGAAGACAGTAATTGAACAACCAAATCTGCATCTAGTGAAAATAGTTCAGAACCCAGAACATTACTTTTGCCAAATATTTCATCAAGAAGTTTTTCTTTTTCGTCGTAATCTTCTACTTCTATCGCGAACTTTCTTTTAAGGCCAACCACATTAAAATATCCGTTCCGTTCCAATTGGTACATTCTACTTTCAAAGTTATCTGTTCCAGTTTTGCCAATTTTAATAAGACCAGGTACGACGGTTGTCATTACATAAATAATTCCTTTAGCCACGACTTTTATTACCTCTGCTTTTGATTTGTTTATTTGATTATATCATATTTAACAAAAGTATTCAATAGCTTTTCTTTCTTCGTATATTAGTTGCTTTAGTAGATGGGTTTAAGGGTTTTAGGTTCTCCTAACAAGTGATATTTGGTGCCCAAATGTCCTGCTTGCCAAGGTATGAGACAAAATTAAAAGCTGTGTAGAAATTTTCTACACAGCTTTTTCTAGCCTTTAGAGTACGCCCCATACAGCCAAGCGTTTTTTTATTACATAAAGAGGATGAACACCGCCAAAACGATGATGCCGAGCACAATGCGGTACCAGCCGAACAACTTGAAATCGTGCTTCTTCACATAGTTCATCAAGAAGCGGATAGAGAGCACAGAGACCGCAAAGGCAATCGCCATTCCCACCAGCAGCACCGCGATCTCGGTTCCGCTGAAATCCAGCCCGAACTTCACGATCTTCAGAGCGCTGGCACCCAGCATGGTGGGCAGAGCAAGGAAGAAGGTGAATTCCGAAGCCGCCACACGGGATACACCCAAAAGCAGAGCACCGATGATGGTGGCACCGGAACGGGAGGTGCCGGGGATCATGGAGAGCACCTGAAAACATCCGATCAGGATGGCGGTTTTATAGTTGATGTCCATAATATCGTTGATTTTGGGCTCTCTCTTGCGGTTTTCGATCAAAATAAAGATCACACCGTAAAGGATCAGCATAATGGCGATGGTCACCGCATTGCCGAAATGAGCCTCCAAAAAGTCATCAAACAAAAGACCCAGCACCGCCGAAGGCAATACCCCTGCGATCACGCGGAACCACATTCCGAAGATCTCCTTGCGGATCACCGGCTTGGTCTTATCCTTGAACTGGAAGGGGAACATTTTATTCCAAAACAGCACCAGCACCGCCAAAATGGCACCCAACTGAATCACCACAAAGAACATTTCTTTGAACTCTTCGCTCATCTGCAAGGGCAAGAATTCATCCACCAAAAGCATATGACCGGTACTGCTGATGGGCAACCATTCGGTGATGCCTTCCACAATACCGATAAGAACAACCTTAAACCATTCAAAAAAATTCATGAGACAGACCTCCTATTCCCCACTATTATATAATAATGAGCATAAAAAGGCAAGTATGAAAAAACACTCCATTTTCCTTCTCCCTTAAAACCGCTCAAAAGAGATGCAGGGATGACATACGCCGATGAAAAGGAAAAGGAGAGAGCAATGCTCTCTCCTTTTTTAACAGCCATCTCAAAAACGATCAAAAGGGATGGAGGTCGCCGTTTCTTTCGGCGAAGGCGTATGCCGATACGCCGAGAAGAAAAAACGGTGAGATACGCCCTTTTGTTCGTTTTTTATTCATAATCAACCACGTCTGCCCACTTCAGCAAGAATTCTCTTTCTTCAGGCTTACCCTTTACGGATTGGGATGCGGCTACAATGGGCAACCACTTCTGCACATACTGCTTGGCGGTATCGCTCTTTTTGCAGAAGAGATCCAAATACTGCTTGGCAAGTTCTTCTTTTCCTTGGAGGGAGAAAAGAAGGTAGGTTCTTGCCACATCGGCAGAAGCGTTGCCCTGAGTAGCATGGGACCAGTCGATGATATAGGCAGTGCCATCCTTGGCGATGATGATATTGGAGGGGTTGAAGTCGCCGTGGCAGACCTTGGTATGCTTTTTCATACCCTCCAAGCGGGTATGAAGCTCATAGCGGGTGGTGGCATCCAGATCGGCTTGGGAGATCTTCATATTCATCTTATCTTTCAGCTTATTGAGGTAGGGGGCTTTTTTGCTGTGCACCAGCAGTTGCAGATCCACAAACAGCTCCAAATATTCCTCGGTCTTTTCGGGGTTTTCCTGCATCAGCTGGGTGAGGGTCTTGCCTTCGATGTAATCGGAAACGATGACCCATCTGCCGTCTTCCAAGGTGGTAACCTCCCGTACGCGGGGGATATTCAAGCCTGTTTCCTCCACTCTTGCCTGATTAAGGGCTTCATTGAGGATATCGGCTTTGGAATAACCGAGGGCAAACACTTTATAAACACGGTCACCATCCCGATAGATGGTTTTATTGGTTCTTTCGGCAATTACAGTTTTCATTGACTCAAACCTCCTTATGGGTGCCGTAATAGGCATTGAGATACATCTCTTTGATCTCGCTCATCAGCGGGTAACGGGGATTGGCAGCGGTGCACTGATCATCGAAGGCCTGCTCCACCATCTCATCCAAGCGAGAAAGGAAATCCTGCTCCTCCACACCGTAGTCCCGAATAGACTTCTTGATGCCCACGGTCTCTTTCAGATCGTTGATGGCTTTGATCAGGTTCTCCAGTTTCTCTTCATCGGTCTTACCGCCCAGACCCAAGTAATCGGCCACTTCAGCGTAGCGGGCAAGGGTATGGGGATGGTCATATTGAGAGAAGGTACCCATCTTGGCGGGCACTTCGCTGGCATTGAAGCGCAGCACTTCCTCGATCATCAGGGCATTGGCAACACCGTGGGGCAGGTGATGGAAAGCACCCAGCTTATGGGCCATGGAGTGGCAAACACCCAAGAAGGCATTGGCAAAGGCCATACCTGCCATGGTGGCGGCATTTGCCATCTTTTCTCTTGCCTCCACATCGGTCAACCCGTTCTCATAAGCGCGGGGCAGGTAGGTAAAGATGGTCTTGAGAGCCTTCAGCGCCAGACCGTCGGTATAATCGGTAGCCAGCATAGCGGCATAAGCCTCCAGCGCGTGGGTCACAGCGTCGATACCGGAAGCGGCGGTCAGACCCTTGGGTGCGCTCATATGCAGGTCGGTATCAATGATCGCCATATTGGGCATCAGTTCATAATCGGCAAGGGGATATTTCACACCGGTGGTCTCATCGGTAATCACCGCAAAGGGTGTTACCTCGGAGCCGGTACCGGCGGAGGTGGGGACGGCAATGAAATAGGCCTTTTCGCCCATCTTGGGGAAGGTATAAACACGCTTGCGGATATCCACAAACCGCATTGCCATATCCATAAAGTCTACATCGGGATGCTCATACAGCACCCACATAATCTTCGCGGCATCCATTGCAGAGCCGCCGCCCAAAGCGATGATGCAATCGGGCTTGAAGCTATTCATCTGCGCCGCACCCTCCTTGGCATTGGCAAGGGTGGGATCGGGTTGTACATTGGAGAAGGTGGCATAAGCAATGCTCATTTCCTCCAGCTTATCGGTGATGCACTTGGTATACCCGTTTTCAAACAAGAAGGTATCGGTCACAAGAAAGACCCGCTTTTTGCCCAATACATTTTTCAGTTCATCCAATGCTACCGGCAGGCAGCCTTTCTTCATATACACCTTTTGAGGTGCGCGGAACCACAGCATATTTTCCCTTCTTTCTGCAACGGTTTTAATATTGATCAGGTGCTTGACCCCCACATTCTCCGAAACAGAGTTGCCGCCCCAAGAGCCGCAACCCAAGGTCAAAGAAGGAGCAAGCTTGAAGTTATAAAGATCACCGATACCGCCCTGAGAGGAGGGGGTATTCACCAAGATACGGCAGGTCTTCATACGGGCGGCAAATTCTGCCAGTTTTTCCCGTTCGGCGACTTCGTTCAGGTAGATGGAGGAGGTGTGACCGTATCCGCCGTCGGCAACCAGATGCTCTGCCTTTTGAAGGGCATCTTCAAAATCCTCTGCCCGATACATTGCCAACACGGGAGACAGCTTTTCATGGGCAAATTCCTCTGCCAGCTCCACGCTTTCCACTTCTCCGATCAGCACCTTGGTGCTTTCGGGAACGGTAACACCCGCCAAAGCGGCGATGGTCACCGGCTTTTGACCAACGATCTTGGCATTCAAAGCGCCGTTCACGATAATGGTCTTGCGCACCTTTTCGGTCTCTTCTTCATTAAGGAAGTAGCAACCTCTGGCGGCAAACTCTGCCTTCACTTCGTCATAGAGATCCTTAAGGATGATCACCGACTGCTCGGAGGCGCAGATCATACCGTTATCAAAGGTCTTGGAATGGATGATGGAGCTGACTGCCAACTTCACATCGGCAGAAGAATCAATAATGGCAGGGGTATTACCCGCGCCCACACCCAATGCGGGGGTACCGCTGGAGTAAGCCGCCTTCACCATTCCGGGACCGCCGGTGGCAAGGATGATATCGGATTCCTTCATCACCGTGTTGGTCATCTCCAAGGAAGGAACATCGATCCAGCTGATGATGCCCTCGGGCGCGCCTGCCTTTACTGCCGCATCCAGCACGATCTTGGCGGCATGGATGGTACAGCCCTTGGCACGGGGATGGGGGCTGATGATGATACCGTTGCGGGTCTTTAATGCCAAAAGGCACTTAAAGATGGCGGTAGAGGTGGGGTTGGTGGTGGGGATCACCGCCGCGATCACGCCGATAGGCTCGGCGATCTTCATGGTGCCGAATGCCTTATCCTCTTCGATCACACCGCAGGTCTTGGTATCCTTATAAGCATTATAAATGTATTCTGCGGCATAGTGGTTTTTGATCACCTTATCTTCCACCACGCCCATACCGGTCTCCGCCACAGCCTCTTTGGCAAGGGGGATCCGCATCTGATTGGCGGCAACTGCCGCCGCCTTAAAGATGGCATCTACCTGCTCTTGGGTGTAGGTGGCGAATTTCGCTTGCGCCGCCCGCACATTGGCAAGTTCTTTTTCCAGTTGCTCCACGCTATCTACGATCTCACGCGTGTACTTGTTCATTTTTTCTTCTCCTTTTCCAAAATCATCTATCTCGATCTCTTAATCTCCGAAAAATAGTATAGCAAAAGGCGAGAATTTTGTGAAATGCTGTTTTTGCATAGGGCTATGTCAATAAAAACATAAGTCCCGCTTAAAGCGGGACTTATGTTTATTCCACGGTCAAAACGACCTTACCTACATTTTCACCACGATACAGGATGTCCTGCGCGGCTTCCGCCCGGGTGATGGGCAACACTTTATAGATGGTGGGCTTCACTGCGCCTGCTTCCACCTTGGGCCAGACCTTCTCCACCAGCTCTGCCAAGATCTGCGCCTTCACGGCGGGGGTGCGGGAGCGCAGGGTACTGCCGATGATCCGCACATTCCGCACATAGATATTCTTCAGGTCGATCTCGGTCTTGGTGCCTGCCAAAGCAGCGATCATGATCCAGCGAGCGCCGTGCTTCAGGTAATGGATGGATCTGCCCATCATTTCCCCGCCCAAGCAGTCGATGGCCACATCCACAGGATGCCCCTCCTCTAACTGCTTCTTCAGCACCTCTGCAATATCTTCTTTCGAAGTATTGACCACCACATCCGCATTCAGGTGACGGATGGACTCTGCGATCTCATCGGAGAGCACAGTGGTGATCACCCGCACCCCAAAGGCCTTTGCCATAGGAATGATCACGCTGGCAAGACCCGATGCGCCTGCGTGCATCAGCAGGGTATCCCCCTCCTGAATATTGCCCTCCATAAACAGATTCAGGTAGGCGGTGGCAAAGGCTTCGGGCATTGCCGCCGCTTCCACCATGGTGCAGTTTTCGGGCACCGGCATCAGCATATCATACTTCACATTGGCATATTGGGCATAGCCGCCGCCCCCCAGCAGGGCGCAAACTTTATCGCCCACCTTCCAACGGGATTTTTCAGCGGCTTCCGCACCCATCTCCACAATGGTGCCTGCAATTTCAAGACCCATCCATTCAGGGCAACCGGGAGGCGGGGGATAATCCCCTTCCCGCTGCATCAGATCGGCACGGTTCAATGCGGCGGCTTCGATCTTCACCAAGCAGTCCTCTGCGCCCACAATGGGGTCGGGCACATCCGCCCAGCGCAAGCTTTTATCGTCATTTACCAAAATCGCTTTCATTCTTTACTCTCCTCGCAACATTTTAATATCGTTTTATAGAGATTCAACTCATCGTCATAGGAATTGGGGTTTTTCAGCTCCCCTGCCGCCATTTTGGCAAAGGTCGCCATCATTTCTTCATAGCGGTCAAAGGGGGCTGTCTCCGAGGAAATTCCCCGATCCCGCCAAGCCCGCTCCGTATACTCGGTTTTTGCCGTTGCCACGGTATCGCCCTCAAATCCGATCTCCAAGGGCTTCAGCTCCACCGTTTTTTCGGTGCCCACAACCACCAGTTGACGGCGGGCATAGCCCCCGATCTCATGGGCGGTGGTTTTGGCAAAGGAAACACCCTTTGAATACTCCAACAGCGCAAAGCCGAAATCAGCGCCCTTATTCATCGGGATGATTTTTTGCGGTACGCCTTGAATCTGCAAAATCAGATCGATCAGGTGGCACCCCAAAAAGAACATCATTCCGCCGGAGTAGCCCTTCAGCCATTCTCGCACCTCTTGGGTGTGGATACAGTTCATCTGCGCCTCCACCGAAAGGATCTCCCCAAAAGCGCCCTCCTTGACCTCTTTCAGCAACTGACGGATGGCGGGATTATAGCGGTACATATAGCCCACATGGAAGACCTTTCCGCTTTTTTTCATTTCCCCGATCAGTTCCTCAAAGGCGGCAAGATCGGTGCCGCCCGGCTTTTCCATATGAATATGCTTTCCTGCCTTCGCCGCCAAGAGAGCATATTTGGTCAGGTATTTTTCTTCGGTTTCAACGGTCACTGCGTCAACGGTGGGATCGGATAAGATCTCTTCCACCGTAAGTTCTTGATAGCCCTCAAAGGCGGCCATCGCCTTGGGGAATTTTTTCCGCTCTCCTTCCGGCAACGCATAGCCTGCGATCTCAAAAAGATCGGTCTGCTTTGCCAAGGAGTGAAAGATCATCCGCCCGTGACTGTTTTTACTGGTGCCGATCTGCGCAATCCGAATTCTTTTCATTTCAAGCCCTCCCAATCGAACTGCACAATGGGGAATGCAGGCTCTTTTGCCAAGCGATCGTAAACACTTGAAGCCTCTTTGGGAGTGTGTACCTCATCCACCAATGCGGAGGGACGGATGCGCCCGCTTTCGGTCAGCCGCTTTAATGCCGCCATATCGTCCTTTTGCGTCCACCAGCCTGCGGAGGATTCTTCGTTGGGACGGGCGCGGGTATGGGCACCGATCAGCGTGATCCCCGGACCGTGCACCTTACGATAATAATCAATGGAAAAATCGCTGCTGCGGGTACAGCCCAATAGAGCTACCCGACCAAAGGGTGCCATACAATCCAAAATACCGTCCAACCCCTTGCCGATGCCGGTCACTTCGATGCCCACCTTGGCACCGCCGTCGGTCAAGGTTTTCACCTGTTGGGCAAAGGTGGGATCATAGGGATCCAAGGCATAATCGGCTCCGCATTGCAAGGCTTTTTCACGCTTTTCAGGCATAGGATCCACCGCAATAATGGGTGTTGCACCTGCCGCACGCAACAGCTGCACTCCAAACAGTCCCAAAACACCCAAGCCCATCACAATGGCACTCTCCCCCAACTCCAAGCGGCATTTCCGAATAGCCGCCAAGGGGAAGATCCCGATATGAAACAATGCCGCATCGGCAAAATCAATTTCATCAATGGGGCAAACGTTTTCGGCAGATATGGTCACATATTGGCGGTGCTTACTCCAAGAGAGCGCCACCCGATCCCCTGCCTTGAAATCGGTTACCCCTTCCCCTACCTGCACAACAGTGCCGGCAGAACTATAGCCGCCGTAGCGAGGGAATTTTGCAACTTTTTGATCTTCGGCGACACTGACCCGCAGATCACCCACCAAGTTTGCACGCTCAGTGCCGCTGCTGATCGTGGAAACCGACAGCCGCACCAACACCTCTCCCGCTTTGGGCAGGCGGACTTCATCTTCTAAAAGTTCCGCTTTATTTGCTTCAACAAATACAATATTGTTACTTTTCACAGCAATAACCCCCGTATGGTCTTCACATCCTCCAAAAGAGGCTGTGCTTTGGTTGACAGTTCATTATGCTCATAAACACAAAGGTACATACAATCGCCGATCACAGGCGCCACACGGCGCAACAACCTGCACTCGCCACCCGCCAGAAAGAGGAAGGGGATCTTCAGTTCCCGCTTCAAAAGATCAATGATCCGCAGGTTTTCGATCTGCTCCTCCATGGTTTCGGCACCGGTCACGATCTTGGCAATATCTGCACCGCGCCGCTGATGCTCCAATGCCATCTCCAGCACCCGCTCCGCAGGCGTGAAATGATAAATATGAGAGGACATCAGCACCTCTGCCCCCGCCTGATGGAGGGCATCGATCAGTGCCCGTTGCTTTTCCACCGCGTCAGGGTCTATGGCAAGCTCATCGGGCTGACGGTCAAAAAGATCGCCCATCACATCGCAAAGGGTGGCACCGCTTTTGGCAAGGGTCAAAAGACCCTCCGCCAGTTCTTCATCGGACTTCTCTTTGTTAAAGCCCGAGCGGTAGTGGGTCACATAGCAAGGCTTCTCCCCCATGGCGGCAAAGATCCGCTCATAGCTTTCGGGGCTTTGATCCTCCAAGCGGCAGGTCTGCAAGCCAAAGGCTTCCGCCCCTGCTTCCAATGCCTTTTTTGCAACGGTTTTGGCATACTCCTCTGCGGGAGTTTGGATCATCACCGTAAGCAACGGCTTATCATACGTTAAAAATGTTTTTTTCATTGATCAAATCCTCTTTGAAGGGTATTCCGCCCGCCATCGATCAAAAGATCCACACCTGTGATAAAGGAGGCATCATCGGATGCCAGATACAGCACAGCCGAATTGATCTCTTTCAATTCGGCAGCGCGCCCCAAGGCGGTGCGCATTTTCCCCATCGCTTCACGGGTCAACACGGGACCGGGAGAAACACAGTTGCAACGGATATTATATTTGGCGCCGTAGGCGGCGATGGATTTGGTCAGACCGTTCATTGCCGCGCTTTTGGAGGCGGCATAAGAAACATTATGCTTACAGCCTTCAACGCCTGTAATAGAGCCGATATTAATGATCACACCGCTCTTTTGCTCCCGCATCTGCTTCAGCACCGCGTGGGCAAAATAAAGCTGACCCTTCAAGTTCACATCGATGCCCCAATCATACACCTCGATGGGCACATCGGGGAATTCCATTCCGGTGACACCCAGCATACGGGTCTCGGCACCGCCTGCAAAATTCACCAAAAGGTCAATGGAACCATAGGTTTCCACCGCCCGATCCCGCACGGCGCAAACCTGCTCATAATCGCGCACATCGCAAACCACCCCAATGGCGCACCCTGCACGCATAAGATTCAATTCTTCCGCCGCCTGATCCAGCGATGCCGCGGAAATATCACTCATCACCACATTGCCGCCCTCGGCTACCCAGCATTTACTGAAATGGAGACCCATTCCGGAAGCGGCGCCTGTAATGATGGCAGTTCTATTTTGAAATCGCATAAAATCAACCCCTTTTCTTCATTTTAATGAAAGGGAATGGGATTGGCAATAGTGAAAACGATTATTTTTATCTTTTTCGATACTATTTTCAAAATAAACTTGAATTTTTTTAACAATTTTAGTATTATGAAGGTATGAAAGACATTACTGTGACGAAAATCGAAGAAGTTTATACCGTGCTCTCCCCCAAGGGGCGGCTTTTTGAAATGATCGAGCGCCCCTGCTATGGGCTTTCCCTTTGCATAGACGGGCAGATCACCTACAGCCATAAAGGCAAGACCTATCTTTCCGATCCCGATCACGCAGTGCTTTTGCCCAAAGGGCAAAGCTACACCCTCTACGGAGATAAGGCGGGATCTTTCCCTGTGATCGATTTTCAATGCACCGATTTTGATTGCGACACCTTTTTGGTCTTTCCCTTGCCCAACCGCGAGGCGGTACTCCAAGAATTTGAACAGATCAAGGTCCTTTCCTTTCACCCCGAACAGCGGTTGAAGATGATGGCGCTTTTTTATGAACTATTAAGCAATTTGACCGCCCATCACTCTGTGGGAAACCGTCGGCTGAATGCGGCGCATCTTTATTTGGAAGCCCATCTGCAGGAGCCGGACCTCAATAACACCCGCTTGGCTTGTGCCGCAGGGATCAGCGAGGTATATCTCCGCAAGCTCTTTTTACAGCAGCACGGTCTTTCCCCCAAGCAGTTTATTCTGGAGCGGCGGCTGACCAATGCCAAGCGCCTTTTGACCAACAGCCGCGCATCGGTAACCGCAGTTGCGGAGGAATGCGGCTTTTCGGGAGTTTACCATTTCTGCCGCATCTTCAAAGAAAAGGTAGGGCTCACCCCCACCGAATACCGCAAGCAAAACAGCATCATCGGCATATAAAAAAGTTCGCATCTTTCGATGCGAACTTTATTTATTGTGCTTGCTTTTTGACCGCTTCTATAAAAGCGCGGTCCAAGGGGGTAAGAGTATAATCGTGGCGATAGATCAGCACATCCTTATAAACCCGACTGTTGGATTTGGCGGGGCGCTGCACCAGATGATACTTTTGCAAAAGATCCTCCGACAGAGGCGAGACCCACATAAAAGCCTCGGGCATCTTTTCCAGCAGGCTGAATTGGCTTGCCCGCTCATAGATGTTGATTCGCTTATCCACATACTCCGAAAGCTCCGCCTTCTTCACATCCAGTTGGGGAAGATTGGGCACATAGGGGTCTGCGTGGCAGATCTCAAAGTAAGGTGCCAACTCCTCGGGAGCAATCACCTCTTTTGCCGCCAAGGGATGGTTTTCATTCATCAGCAGGCAATAGGAGAATTCCGCGATGGTCTCACTCACCAGTTTTTTCTCTTCAAACTGGATCTTATAATACTGCTCGAAGCTTTCCTGATACCGCACGATCCCCAGATTAAACTCCTCTTTCACCACATTATTGAGGGTGCGCATGGAGTTGGTTTCCTTATAATAAATATCGGCGGGGGCCTCTGTGCTCAGATGGGCAGAAAATGCCGCAAACGCCTCGGAAATATAGGTGGCGCGGGGCACCGATACCGAAAAACGCTGACTGTTGCGATTGGTATGGTAAAACTCCTCCATCTTATCCACCTGCTTGATGATGCGGCGGGCATTATGAAGAAATTCCTCCCCCTCGGGAGTGATGGAGATGCCCTTGGGGGTACGGTTGAAAATAACGATCCCCAAGGATTCTTCCAACTCGCGAATGGCACGGCTCAAATTTGGCTGGCCCATATAGAAGTTTTCCGCCGCTTTACTGATGGATTTTGTGTTTGCGATCTCGACCGCATATTTTAAGTGAACAATATTCATAGATCAATAGCCGCTATAATCTCCGAAATCGGCACCGGAGGTAAACTCTCCGTTTGCAAGTCCTGCCGAAATCAATGCCACCAGCAGAACGACCATCACAATGGCAAGCACAAGCCCGATCCCTAAAAAGATCAGTTGAACTCTTGCCCAGTTACGGAAGGTGGTATTGCGCTCGGTGCCGCCGAAGGCCCAAATACACATCATCACAACGTATACCAAATAGCCCACGCCGGGGATCATGGGGATCAGGTGATATAAAAACCACTTTCCCATAGAGATGGGTTCTTCATCCCCGTTCTCCACCTTTTGATAGATGGGAGGAGCCTGATAGACAGGCACCTTGGGTGCGGCAGGAGTTGCCGCAGGCTGCTCGGTCTCTTCCTTGGGCCTTGCTTCATAAAGCAACACCCCGCATTTGGCGCAAACGCGGCTGTCATCCAAATTTTCTGCGCCGCAATTCTGACAATACTTCATCTTAAATCCCTCCTATGTTGCATATAAAAACTTATCACCTAAAAAAACAATTAAAACTACAGTTATAACAAGATACAGTGCCACAAAAATGCCACCAATAAGCAACGAAGATCGCGCCCAATTTCGGAAAGTTTTATTTCGCTCCTTTCCAAAGGACCATATTAATAACATCGCAATGTAAGCAGGGATACCAACCACGGGAATTAATGGAATCAACCAATACAAGAGCCATTTCCCAACCGAGATCTCCTCTGTCGAAGCCGTCGTTACCGTTTCTGTTGCACTATGTTCATAGATTTTTCCCTTATACACCCGCGGAACCCGTTTACTGATTCTGCAGATCAATTCATAATGAATAGTGCCGGCAGTTTTTGCCACTTCATTGAAGTCTACCGCACCGCCCATCAGCACCGCCTCATCTCCCACCTTACAGGGGACATCGGTTACATCCACCATCATCTGATCCATACAAACGCTGCCCAGCACCGGTGCCAAGCGACCGCCGATCCAAACCGTTCCCCGATTGGACAGGCAACGGGGATAGCCGTCGGCATAGCCCACGCTTAAGGTGGCCACGCGGCAGGGCTTTTGGGTGGTATACCGCCGCCCGTAGCTGATATCTCTGCCTGCAGGCAGATCCTTGATATGGGAGATCACCGTTTTGAAGGTCATTGCCGTTTGGAAGGGGTTTTCCCTGCCGCCCGGCTCATGGCCGTAAAGCACGATCCCTGCCCGCACCATATCCAACTGATAGCGGGGGTCGGAAAAGGCACCTGCACTGTTGGCAATATGGCAAAGGGGGCAGATCCCTTCTTCCTTCAGCAAAGCGCGCACCGCTTCAAAGCGGGCAAACTGCTCTTGGGTATAGGCTTCTTCCCCATCGGTATCCGCCACCGAGAAGTGCGAGAACAAGCCCTCCACCTCCAGATAAGGCAATGCGGCAACGGTTTTGATGGTCTCTGCCGCCTTTTGGGGGTCAAAGGCATCCAAGCCGATGCGCCCCATCCCTGTATCCAACGCGATATGGATCTTCACCCGCTCGCCCCGCTTTTCCGCCGCGGCATTCAGCCCCTTTGCGGTGGAAAGATCAAAGACGGTTTGGGTGATCTTCAACGCACAAACACGCTCATAAAATTCGGGAGCGGTATAACCCAAAATCAGGATGGGCTTTTGGATCCCCAGCGCCCGCAGTTCCTCTGCCTCTTGCAGGCAGGAAACACCGAAATAATCGGCGCCTTCCCTCTCTAAAAGAGCCGCAACCCGTTCCACGCCGTGCCCATAGGCATTGGCCTTCACCACCGCCATCACCCGCACATGGGGTGCCACTTGGTTACGCACGGTATGGAAATTTTCTTTGATGGCGGAAAGGTCGATCTCCGCCCAGCTTCTTCTAAAATGCTCCATGGTTCAACTCCATCCAAGCAGTACTGATTTTTGCGGCAACCTCTTCCGGCTGCAGGGTAAAAACACTTTGCTCTTCCGCCGCAAGATGCGCCGCCCGATTATGCAGATAAACGCCCAATTTTGCGCTTTCAAAGGCATCGGTACCGCCGGCAAGAAGCCCTGCGATCAACCCTGCCAAAAGGTCGCCGCTTCCGCCCTTTGCCAACCCCGAACAGGGGGCGGACAAAAAGACGGTACATGCACCGTCGGTGATCACCGTTGCCGCATCCTTCAGCACCAAAACGCATTGGTAGCGGCGGGCAAACTCTTCCGCAAGTTGCAAGCGGTTTTCCCGCAGTTCCTCGGGGCGCACTCCTAAAAGGCGGGCAAACTCACCCATATGGGGAGTAAGTACCGTAACACCCTCGCGGGGAGCGAGAAAGGCTTGCAGATGCCAAAGACCGTCTCCATCCACCACCAAGGGGCGGTGGGACAGCCAAAGCTTTTTCATTCTTCTTGCGGCGCTTCTTCCTCTGCCAAGACCGCTTCCGCCCAAATAGACATCCCACTTCAGGGGAAAGAGAGCGCGGGGGGAGCGCAAAACAGGACCGTAAAACTTCGCCGCAGCGGCTTTTCGCGCCCCTTGGGGCAGATAGCCAAAGACCAGCCCTGCGCCGCTTTTCAGTGCACCGCAAAGGGCAAGTGCCGCCGCTCCGCTATAAACCGAGGAGCCCACCAAAAGACCCACCGTTCCGTAGCGGTTTTTATGCCCCCATTCACTGCGAGGGGGCAGGTGCGGAACAAGGCTCTCCCGCCTGATCCCTTGGGCATACTTTTTGGGGATGCCGATCTCCTTCACCACCACCTTGCCGCAATCGGCAAGAAAGTGGCAGGGCTTGGGGTAGGCAAAGGTAACCGTTAATTCCGGCTTCAAGGTTCCTTGGGAGCAAACACCGCTTTCGCCGTTCATTCCTGCGGGCAGGTCGATGGCGGCAACAGGTACGGTGATCTTCTCAAAGACCGCCTGCACCTCTTGGGGAAGCGTTCCCCGAAAGCCGGTGCCGAACACCCCTTCCACCACCAGCGGATAGCCCGCAGGCTCGGTCACAAAGGGAATGCCCAACGCCTTGCATTTTTCATAATAATAAGTACAGTCGGGGGAGCGCTCTTCGCCGCCCACCGCCATAAGGGCAGGCTGATAGCGGGGATACAAAAGGCAGGCAAGGGCATAGGCATCGCCGCCGTTATTACCTGCGCCTGCCAAGAGCAGGACCCGCTCCTCCCCTTTTTCTTCCAACCAACGGGTGATCTCTTCATAGAGGGCTTCCGCCGCCCGTTGCATCAACTGCAGAGAGGTGCAATAGCCCTCCTCCACCGTTTGCAGATCCATTGCCCGCATCTCTGCGGGGGTCACGATCTTCATCTTTCCTTCCCGCGGGCGCGCACGGCAAAAGCCTCCCGCAACCGCTCATTGGGTTGGAAGAGGATGCAGACCTTCTCCCCGTTTTTCTTTCGGGTGATCCAGAAATACTCCGGCTCTTCTCCCTGATGGCTCAAAAAGGAACGAATATTTTGGGTGCCTGCGGGAAGATGCTCGATAGGACCGTAGCACTCGGTTTTGGTGAGGTCCGCTTTCATCAGTTCCCGACGGCGCTCTTTATTAATGATCTTGGTAAAGGTGATCTCATCCTCAATAAAGGTATATTCCAATTCATAATTATAGGATGCCAGCACCCGATAGGACACATAGCAGCACCCTGCGCAAAGCAAGATCCCGATGGGTCCCAAAAACATAATCAAAAAGATCCCCAATGCAAAGGGCAGAAGGGTACATAACGCCCGTTTCACCTGATCCGCACCGGTCAGACGGTAGGGCAAGCAATACTCAATAAAGTTTTCCATAAGGATACCACCTTTCTTAATATAGTATTTTAACATATTATATTGATAAATTCAATAAAAAAAGTTATTGCTTTTTTATTTTTACTATGGTAGAATGAGAGAAACGCGATGAACGAGCGTATAAAGATTATGTAAACCGGCAGACAGAGAGAAAATGCCATAGGCTGAAAGCATTTTGAGGCAGCGGTGCATCATCCATCTTCAACTCGGGAGCGGTGCTTGTAAAAAAAGCAACGGAGGCCTTTTCCGTTATCAGGGCACAGAGTGCCGTGCAATCCGCACGGAATTTGGGTGGTAACTCGGGTTTATTTTTCATTCTCGTCCCTTTTCGGGGCGGGAATTTTTATTTTTTTGGAGGTTTTTGGCTATGAAAGATCAATTAGAAGCCATCCGCGCCGCGGCGCGGGAGGCCTTGGCGGATTGCTCCGCCAAAGCCGATTTAGAGGCGTTGCGGGTTCGCTTTTTGGGTAAAAAAGGCGAGCTGACCGCACTTTTGCGGGGCATGGGTGCTTTGGCACCGGAAGACCGCCCCAAAATGGGCGCGCTGGTCAATGAGGTGCGGAGCGAGCTGGAAGCGGCTATGGAAGAAAAGCTCAACGCGCTGGAGCAGGCAGAGCTGGAAAAGCGCCTGCAGGAGGAGCAGTTGGATGTAACCGTTGGCGGCATCACCGCACCTTACGGCAAAAAGCATCCCCTAACCCAAGTATTGGATGAGATCAAAGACATCTTCTTGGGAATGGGTTTCCAAATTGCCACCGGTCCCGAGGTAGAATTGGATCACTATAACTTTGAGGCATTGAATATGCCCAAAAACCATCCTGCCAGAGATACGCAGGATACCTTCTACATCACCGAAAACATTCTTCTGCGTACTCAAACCTCTCCCATGCAGGTGCGGGTAATGGAAAAGCAGAAGCCCCCCATCAAGGTGATCGCCCCCGGTCGGGTATATCGCTCCGATGAGGTGGATGCCACCCACTCCCCCCTGTTCCATCAGGTGGAAGGTCTGGTGGTGGATAAGGGTATTCGGATGAGCGACTTGAAAGGCACCTTGGAACTTTTTGCCAAGCGTCTTTACGGCGAAGAGGCCGTGGTTCGCTTCCGTCCCCATCACTTCTCCTTTACCGAGCCTTCCGCAGAGATGGATATCCGCTGCTTCTCTTGCGGCGGGAAGGGCTGCCGCCTGTGCAAGGGCGAAGGCTGGATCGAGATCTTGGGCGCCGGTATGGTGCACCCCAAGGTTTTGGAAGGCTGCGGCATTGACCCCGAGGTCTATAGCGGCTTTGCTTTCGGCTTGGGTCTTGAGCGTATTGTGATGCGCCGTTATAATATCGACGATCTGCGGTTGTTCTTCGAAAATGACCTGCGGTTCCTGCAGCAATTTTAAGGGAGGTAAAATCAAATGAATGTAACCAAAGGCTGGCTTGCCGATTTCACCGACCTGAAGGAATCGGCGGCAGAGATTGCAAAAGATATGACGATGAGCGGCTCCAAGGTGGAAACCTTCAGCTGCTGGAGCGATAACATTGAGCGGGTGGTGGTAGGCCATCTTCTGGAAGTGACCGACCATCCCGACTCTGACCATTTGAAGGTCTGCCAAGTGGATGTGGGCGAAGGGGAACCCATCCAGATCATCACCGGTGCCCAAAACATCAAGGTGGGCGATTATGTACCCGCCGCGCTGGACAATAGCCTTCTGCCCAACGGAATGAAGATCAAAAAAGGCAAACTGCGGGGTCTTCCCTCCAACGGTATGCTCTGCTCCTTGGGTGAGCTGAACCTGACGGTGGGTAATTTCCCCGAATGCATTGAAGACGGTATTATGATCCTCTCCGGCGAGCAGACCCCCGGCACCCCCATTGCGGAAGCGCTGGGGCTCAACGATCCCATGATCGAGTTTGAGATCACCCCCAACCGCCCCGATTGCCTTTCGGTAATCGGCTTGGCAAGAGAGGCGGCCGCCACCTATCGCCGTCCCTTTAATAAGCATACCCCCGTCTTTACCGAAGACACTTCCGATAAAATTGAAAACTACCTGTCCGTGACGGTGGAAGAGCCTGTTGCCTGCCCCCGTTACAGCGCAAGAGTGGTGAAAAACATCAAGATCGGTCCCTCCCCCTTGTGGTTGCGGAACCGCTTGTATGCAGTGGGTGTTCGCCCCATTAATAATGTGGTGGACATCACCAACTATGTGATGCTGGAATACGGTCAGCCCATGCACGCCTTTGATTACCGCCAGATCCGCGGGAAAGAGATCCATGTGAAGATGGCGGGCGAGGGTGAAACGTTTGTGACCCTTGATAATCAGGAGCGCACCCTTTCCTCTTCGATGCTGACCATTGCCGATAAGGAAGGCACCATCGCAGTGGCAGGTGTGATGGGTGGTCTCAACAGTGAGATCGAAAACGATACCGCCACCATCGTCTTTGAATCGGCGAACTTCGACGGTGTGACCATCCGCAAGGCATCCCGTGCCTTGGGTCTTCGTACCGACGCTTCCTCCCGCTATGAAAAGGGCTTGGATCCCGCTTTGGTGGAGGGCGCTCTGAACCGCGCCTGCGAATTGGCAGAGCAGCTGGCAGGCGGCACCGTGGTTGCAGGGGTTTTGGATGTAAACAACGATACCCGCGCCACCCGTGTGCTTCCCTTCCGCCCCGATCGGGTCAATGCCTTCTTGGGCACCGAGATCGAAGCATCCTTTATGAAGGAATCTTTGGAGATGCTGGAGTTCTTGGTGGACGACAGTAAGGAGCCTTGGGCAGTAACCGTTCCCACCTTCCGCGATGATGTGGAGGGCGAGGCAGATCTGGCTGAAGAAGTGGTTCGTCTTTACGGATACGATAATATCCCCACCACCTTGGTGCATATGGCAACCACCCAAGGAATGCTGACCCCCGCTCAAAGTATGCAAAAGACCCTCAATGATGCCCTGCTTGCCGCAGGTTATTATGAGATCTGCACCTATAGCTTTATCAGCCCCAAGATCTATGATAAACTGCTGCTCCCTGCAGACAGCGGATTCCGTCAGTCGGTGACCATCTCCAACCCCTTGGGTGAAGATACCAGCGTGATGCGTACCACCGCTCTGGGCAGTATGCTTGCCACTCTTGCCACCAACTATAACAACCGCAACCTGACCGCCCGCCTCTTTGAGCCTGCCACCACCTATACCTACACCGGTCCCGATACCCTCCCCCATGAGCAGGTGGAATATGTGCTGGGTTGCTACGGCAAGGACGAAAGTTTCTACACCCTGAAGGGCGCGGTTCAGCAACTGCTGACCGCCGCAGGCATTCCCATGACCGAGGTGGAATTTGTGCCCAAAAAGGATTGTCCCTCTCTCCATCCCGGAAAGAGTGCCACCATCCTCTATAACGATCATATTTTGGGCTTTATGGGTGAAGTGCATCCCCTGCTGCCCGCTCAATTCGGTCTGCCGGAGCAGGTTTGGGTCGCCAACCTCTATTTTGAGGATATTCTTGCGGTTGAAAAGCCTGCCAAGGAATATCATCCTATGCCCAAATTCCCCGCCACCACCCGCGACCTTGCCTTTGTGTGTGAAAAGAGCCTGACCGTTGGCTCTATGGAAAAGGTGATGCGTGAGATGGGCGGCAATATCTTGGAGAGCGTTGCCCTCTTCGATATTTATGAAGGAAAGCAGATCGCCGAAGGAATGAAGAGCGTTGCCTTTAACCTGACCTTCCGCGCCGCAGACCGCACCTTGAGCGATGAAGAGATCGACCGCAAGATCAAAAAGATGATCACCGGCATCACCGCCTTGGGCGCCTCTTTGCGTTCCTAATAAAAATAATACTTGTGTTCTTTTTGAAATTATTGTATACTAATAGTAACTTGATACAGGAGGTTCTTTAAAATGATGGAACATACTCAACCTTTTAAAATCAAAAACGACGAGAAATTGGAAATGAAAGCCGTTCTCGCCACCGTTTATGATGCCTTAAAGGAAAAAGGCTATAACCCCCTGAATCAGATCGTGGGATACATCTTGAGCGAAGATCCCACCTACATCACCAACCACAATAACGCCCGCGTGCTGATCCGCAAGATCGACCGCGATGAATTATTGGGCGAATTGGTGAAGTTCTATTTGGAGCATTAAAAAGGGTACGCAAAACCCCCGCTGTTTGAAACAGCGGGGGTTCTTTTTTTGATGGATCACCGTTTTTGAATGAGGCGCAGATAGAATTCCACCGTTTTATGAATGGTGGGCAGCGGGATCCGCTCATCGTTGCCGTGGATGGTGCCCCGCTCCTCTTTGGAGAGAGCCATCGCAGAAAAGCGGTAAACATGATCGCTGATCCGACCATAGTGGCGGGAGTCACTGCACGCCAACATCAGGTAAGGAGAAACCAAGGTATTTTCCCAAGTGGCGGCAATGGCTTCCTGCAGGTGGGTCCATTGCTCGCAATCGGTCTCGGAGATGGCGGAAGGATCGCACCCTTCCATGCAAGAGACCTTCACCTGCGGATCATTGACGGTTTTGCGCACATACTCCAAGGTGCTCTCCACCGTTTCGCCGCTGATGATCCGCATATTGGCGGTCATCTTGGCATAGGGGGGCATTACATTCAGCCCCTTACTGCCCTGCATGGTGGTAAAGGCGCAGGTGGTGCGCATCAAGGCATTCAGCTCACCGCCGCTCTTTTTACAGATCATATCCAACAAAGGCATAAAGCACCAAAGGTTGGCAAAGATCATCCGATAGAGGAAGGTGGAATGCCTGCCCAGCACATTGAACATCGCACCCACCGGCTTGGTAAAGCGGCGGGGCGCGGGATTATTTTCCAATTTTACACAGGCGGCGGAAAGGTGCCCAACCGCGGTATGGCGGGGCGGAGAAGATGCGTGACCGCCGTTGCCGTCGAATTCAAAGGCCACATTCATCAAGCCCTTTTCCGCGGTACCTACCACCGCGCAGGCGCGCTTCACACCGGGGAACACATTTTCCACCACCGCGCCGCCTTCATCCACCACCATTTCGGGGCGGATACCTTGCTCTTCAAACCAACGGACGATGGCGGGAGCGCCGTTGCCGTTGATCTCCTCATCCCCGCCAAAGGCGAGGTAGATATCCTTTTTGGGCACAAAGCCTTTGGCGATCAGGGTCTCCGCCGCCTGCAAAACACCGTTGAAGGTGCCCTTGGTATCCAAGGTGCCGCGGCCCCAGAGCACACCGTCTTCGATAATGCCCTCAAAGGCAGGCTTTTGCCATTTATCCTCTTCCACCGAAACCACATCATAATGGGCCATCAGCACGGTGGGCGCCCCCTCTTCCTGCCCTTTCCAATGGAAGAGCAAGGCACGGGGGTCGGGACGATGAAGGGTACAGGTCTCATAAATATGAGGGAACATTTGAGGCAAAAGACCCATCAGCTTCTCAAATTCTTTTTCATCCTCATTGACGGGGTTTTTATCGGAAACGGTGCGGCAACGGATCATTGCCTGCAGATCACGCACCGCCTTTTCCCGATCAAACTCCATGGGAGCGGTATCAACTTTCGGCTCGGGCAAGGGGCGAAACAGTGCGGTGCGGATCAGCACCACCGCCAAAAACAGCCCCAAAAGACCGAGCAGGATCCATAAAATCATCATTCCAATTTTCCTTTCTTATAAAGCACTCTTGCCACTGCAATGGCGATGAGGGCACCGACGGGGACAAAGATGCCCACCAAACCGTCCAAGCCCTGCACACCCAGCATAGGCAGAATGATGTAGATGGCAAGCATCACCGAAACGGGGGCGATTGCCAGCTTCCAGTTGCGGGAGATATACACCACACCCAAAGCACCGAAGAGCGCAGGCAGGATATTATCAAAGGCGGGAGTCAGGGCAGGATCCTCCAGCACGGGAGTCAGAGGCACGATCATCAGCACGCCCAAGGCGATGATCAAAATGGTCACAATGGAGGAGGTTGCCACCGCGATGGTGGAGATGATCTCCCCTTCCTTCGAGCCGGGCTTCACCTCGGCATTTTCCATGGCATTCATGGCGCAAGGCGCCTTTAAGTTCGTGATATTTCCCGTTACAAAGGCAAGGTAGGAGCTCCCCGCACCCAGCATGGGAATATAGGTAAAGACTTCGATCAAGCCAACGGTCCAGAAAATGGGTGCCACACCGATCAAGCCTTTCAGCACAACGCCCCAATCGGGCTTCAACTGATAGAGGATGGCAACCAACACGGGAAACAGCACAATGGCAACCCCCGCAATGGCGCCCCATACACGGCCGTCGATATGAATTTGCTCTTCATAAGGTCTCTTTTTCATCTTACTCAACCTCCGATCCAATTGGTAATGGGAATGGTTGCTACCATACCCACCAGCATACAAATGGGCAGGGCATAATCATTGAGCCATTGCCATTTGGTCACCTTCATCAAAAGACCCATCAACGCCATACATACGGCGGAGACGAGCATCACAAACACCTTGATCCAGCCGGAAAGACCGGTGCTGATATCGCAGAAGATCAGTCCCAAAAAGGCACTGATCATCCCCATAAAGAGGGCATTGGTCACGATCTCGCCCCATTTGGTGTCTTTTTTCTTCATATTATCCATTCCGCCCTGAATCTTTTTGCAAAGGATGGGCACCAGCACCAAGCCCACAATGATACCGATGGTCATCACAATGGAGATATTGAGGAACTGCCCGCCGTCGATCACGGTGGTGGATTCCTCCAAAGAAGTGCCCGCCGCTTGGCAAGCCTGCTCGGCGGCAGTCAACTCATATGTAAGCGCGCCGATCACCGAAAGGCGCAGCCAAGGAAGTGCCAAGCCCAATTTCTTGGACAGCACGATCACCCCCATCAGGATGGATACCGCAGGGGCGATGGTAAAGATTGCCGAAGAGATCACGGTCTTCCGCAGTTTGGTTTTGGCGATCCCCATCTCCACGCCCGCTTTCCAAGCGCGGATCAGAAAGAACACCGACTGGGCAGTGATCAGCAACAAAATGGCGCCGACAATGATAAACAAAATCGGACTGTTCAAACTGAATTCCATAAATTCCTACTCCTTTATGCTTTGAAATATTGAAATACCTGACATTCCAAGGTGCCGTTATACAGCTTGCGCCGCTTATCGGCAGGTCTGCCGAATAGTTTTTCAAACTCCTTATCGGGGGAGATCACAAAGTACCGCCACCCTTGCTTTTTGGGGAAGACCTTTCCCATCACTTTATAAAGCTTATGCGCCTGATCCAGATCCAAAAGACGCTCTCCATAGGGCGGGTTGGTCACTACCATTCCCCGCGGGGTATCGGGAGCAAAGTCTGCCACATCCGCCGCAGAAAAGTGAAGGCAATCCGCCACCCCTGCCCGCTTGGCATTATCCAGTGCCATCGCCGCCATTTTGGGATCCAGATCGGTTCCCACTCCGCGGAACGGGATCTCAGGGGTTGCCTTGGCGCGGGCGGCCTTCCGCCGCTCTCTCCAAAGCTCTTGGGGGAAGGCTTCCCAGTTTTCCGCTGCAAAGCCTCGACCTAAGCCTACCGCCATATTGCGGGCATACATCGCACCCTCGATCAAAAGGGTGCCGCTTCCGCAGAAGGGATCGTAAAGCACCGTATCGGGATAGGGGCGGGCAAGGGAAACCATTGCCGCCGCCAAGGTCTCCCGCAAGGGAGCGGGCTGCGCGGCAGGGCGATAGCCCCGCTTATGAAGGGCGTTGCCGGAGGTATCCAGCATCAAGACCGCCTGATCCTTGAAGATGGAAAAACGCACACTGTAAAGAGCGCCCTTTTCGGAAAAGACTGACCGATGATAGACTCCCTCTAACCGCCGCACAATGGCTTTTTTAATAATGGATTGGCAATCGGGAACACTGTGGAGCTTGGAGTTCAACGCGTGCCCCTTCACGGGGAACCGCCCGTCCACGGGGATCCACCGCTCCCAAGGAAGCTTACGCACCCCCTCAAACAGTTCTTCAAAACTGCGGGCGGGGAACCGCCCCAGCACGATCTCTACCCGTTGCCCCGTGCGCAGCCACAGGTTGGCATCCACCACCGTTTCGGCGGTGCCGCTGAAGAAAACTCTGCCGTTTTCTGCCTGCACTTCCTGCGCACCGATATTTTTCAGCTCATTGGCCACAAAGGATTCCAAGCCAAACAAGCAAGGAACGCAACATTGAATTTCCGTCATATAAACACCTCAATGGATATTCTACCATAGAATTATAAAAAATGGAACTTAAAACTTGAAGTTTTCCCATTAAATCTTTATAATGAGGGTATGAAGATCTATACATTCAACGAACATTGCTTGGACACCTACGGGGAAAAGCTTTATAAACTCTCATTGGACGCAGGCTTCTCCTGCCCCAACCGCTTAAGCCGCCAAGAGGGCGGGTGTGCCTTCTGCGCGGGAGGAAGCGGATTTTTTAATCCCACGGGCACCTTGGAGCAGCAGATCGAAGCCGCTAAGGAGCAGGTAAAAGATAAATTCAAGGGCGGGCGGTACATTGCCTACTTCCAAAGCTACACCAACACCTATGCGCCTACCGAGCAGTTGCGCGCACTTTTCACTCCCATTGCCCTGCGGGAGGATATTGCCGCCCTTTCCATCGGCACCCGCCCCGATTGCCTGCCCGAAGAAACGGTTGCTTTTTTAGGCGAGCTTTCCCAAATCAAACCCCTCTATATCGAATTGGGTCTGCAAACGGCAAAGGACAGCACCGCGGAGCAATTCGGACGGAGCTACCCCACCTCCCGCTTTACGGAAGCGGTCAAAGTGCTGAAGCAATACCCCAACATTCATATTGTTGCCCACCTGATGATCGGTCTGCCCAACGAGACCAAGGAAGACCTTTTGGAGACGGTGCGCACCGTCAATGAGGCGGGAATTCACGGTGTAAAACTACACTTATTGCATATTTTGGAAGGAACCCCCTATGCCGACCTCTATCGGGCAGGAACGATCAAGCCGCTCTCCCTGGAGGAATATGCCGACCTGCTGCTGGCGGCGCTGAAAGCCTTAAAGGAAGGCACGGTGATCCATCGCTTCACCGGCGACGGTCCCAAAGCCCTGCTTTTAGCCCCTCTTTGGAGCGGAGATAAGAAAAAAGTGTTGAATTATCTGAATAAACGCATAAAAGAAACGCCGTAAAGTCCAAAGACTTTACGGCGTTTTATTATTTGGTGCGGTTCTTGGCTTTTCGATGGAGGATCCATCCGATCAGCAAAGAGATCAAAGCGGGCAGTAAAAAGTAGATACTGTCCACAAGGATCCACAGGTAAAAGGGCGCAGAGTTCAGGGTGGAGTTATAGACCCCGTAATCGATCAGGACTTTGATGATAAATCCAAGGGTCAGCAAAAGGCTTGCCCCATAGAAAAAGAAATGCTTCTTCATTTTATGTACCCTCTGCACTTCACTTAAACATACGCGTGGCGGCAACGGCGGTCTTCCACCGTGCCATCAGTTCCTCTGCTTTTTCTTTGGAGAGGATGGGTCCCCAACGGTTACTGATAATATTCTTGGTTTTCAGGTCTGCCTCTTCCCGCCAGAAGCCGGTGGCAAGACCTGCCAAAAAGGCGGCACCCAAGGCGGTGGATTCGCTGATCATGGGGCGGCGCAATTCCGCTTGGAGCAGGTCTGCCTGAAATTGCATTAAAATGGGATTGGCGGTGGCTCCGCCGTCTACCTGCAAGATCTTAATGGGTCTGCCCAAGGACTCTTCCATGGCTTTCAGCACATCGGCAGTTTGATAGGCAATCGCCTCCAAGCAAGCGCGGATCAGGTGGTTACGGTTGGTGCCGCGGGTCATTCCGAAGACCGCACCGCGGGCTTCGCTATCCCAATAGGGTGCGCCCAAGCCGGTGAAGGCGGGCACCACGATCACCCCGCCGCTATCGGGCACTTTGGCGGCGAAATAAGCACTGTCTGCCGATTCATTGATCAGCTTCAGCTCATCCCGCAGCCATTGGACCACCGCTCCGCCGATAAAGACGCTGCCCTCCAGGCAATAGCAAGGCTCGCCGCTTGCGGTGGCACCCAAGGTGACCAAAAGACCGCTCTCTTTCACATCGGGCGGATTAAAGCCCATATTCATCAGCGCAAAGCAACCGGTGCCGTAAGTGGATTTCAGATCCCCCTCGGCAAAGCCGCAATGACCGTAAAGGGCGGCCTGCTGATCCCCCGCCACACCGGTGATGGGCACCTCTGCACCCAGCACCTCGGCAACACCGAAATCGCCGGAGGAGGGGCGCACTTCAGGCAGCATACAAGCGGGGATGTTCAGCACCTCCAAAAGGTGGGCATCCCAGCAACGGTTATAAATATCATAAAGCATGGTGCGGGAAGCGTTGGTATAATCGGTGGCGTGCACCTTTCCGCCGGTGAGCTTCCAAATTAAATAAGTATCCACCGTACCGAAGAGCAGTTCTCCTGCTTCGGCGCGGGCGCGGGCACCTTCTATATGCTCCAAGATCCAATGGAGTTTCGTGGCTGAAAAATAGGGATCCACCACCAAGCCGGTGTGGGCACGGATATAGTCCCCTTCTTTTTCTTCCAATTCCTTGCAAAACTCTGCGGTGCGGCGGCACTGCCACACAATGGCATTGCAGATGGGCTCGCCGGTGGCTTTATCCCAAACAATGGTGGTTTCACGCTGGTTGGTGATGCCGATCCCCGCGATCTCTTCGGGAGAGATCCCTGCCGAAAGGACCGCCTCGGTCAACACCCCGTATTGAGAGACCCAAATATCCAAGGGGCGCTGCTCCACCCAGCCGGGTTGAGGATAAAAGATCTGAAATTCTTTTTGGGCAACTGCCATAATATTGAGCTCTTTATCGAAGATGATACACCGGGAGCTGGTGGTTCCTTGATCCAATGCCACAACATATTTTCGCTTCATTGCCTGATCCTCCACATTTTGTATTTATTTTTCGTGATATCCACTAAATACAGTATAACACATCAAAAAGATTTGTTCAATTCCTTTCTTGACTTTCTGCAAAAAATTTGTTACTATTAGGGTAACAACAAGAAGCCTTTGACGCTCTGACGGCATAAAGTGAGTCCACACTGTGAGTTCAAGGGTTATAACGCCGACCGTCTGGGCAGGATACGCTTCTTCGAGTGTATGCTGTCCTTTTTTATTTTTCAGGAGGTATCCAAATGTTTACGGAATGGAACGGATTTAAACAGGGAAAATGGCAGGACGAGATCAATGTGCGGGATTTCATCCAAAGCAACTATACTCCCTATGAGGGAGATGAAGATTTTCTTGCCGCCCCCACCCCGCGCACCGAGCAACTGCTCGCCAAGGTAGAAGCCCTTTTTGCCGAGGAGCAAAAGCGAGGCGGTGTGCTGGATATTGATACCGAGACCGTCAGTTCCTTAACCAGCTATCCGGCAGGATATATTGAGAAAGAGTTAGAGCTGATCGTGGGTCTTCAGACCGATGCGCCCTTGAAGCGGGGAGTCAACCCCTTCGGCGGCATCAATATGACCCGCAAGGCCTGCAAGGCATACGGCTATACCTTATCCCCCAAGGTGGAGGAAGAATTCCAATATCGCACCACCCATAACGACGGTGTTTTCCGTGTTTACAATAAAGAGATCCGCGCCGCACGGCACAACGGCATCATCACCGGTCTGCCCGATGCCTACGGCAGAGGGCGCATCATCGGCGATTACCGTCGGGTGGCGCTTTACGGCATCGACCGCCTGATCGCCGCCAAGGAAGCGGATAAAGAGGCACTCTCCCACTTCGCCTTTGATGCGGAGACCATTCGCCGCTTGGAGGAGCTTTATCAGCAGATCGCCTTTTTGGGCAAGCTGAAGGAAATGGCAGCCCTTTACGGTTATGATATCTCCCGCCCTGCGGCAAATGCCAAAGAGGCGGTGCAATGGCTCTATTTCGGCTATCTTGCCGCCAATAAGGAGCAAAACGGCGCCGCCATGAGTTTGGGCAGAACCGCTACCTTCTTGGATATCTATTTCACCCGCGATCTTGAAGCGGGAGTTCTTACCGAAGAGCAGGCGCAGGAGCTGATGGACGATTTTGTGATCAAACTGCGGTGCGCCCGCCATTTGAGAACACCGGAATATAACGAGCTGTTTGCAGGGGATCCCATGTGGATCACCGAAGCTTTGGGCGGTATGGGGGAAGACGGCAGAACCTTGGTGACCAAAAATACCTATCGGTTCCTGCATACCCTTTATAACCTAAAGCCCTCTGCCGAGCCCAACCTGACCGTGCTTTGGTCCCGCGACCTGCCCGCCGCCTTTAAGCGCTATTGCGCCAAGGTTTCGGAGGAGACCTGCTCCATTCAATATGAAAACGACGATCTGATGCGTCCCGTATACGGGGATGATTATGCCATCGCCTGCTGTGTTTCCGCCATGCGGGTGGGCAAAGATATGCAATTCTTCGGTGCACGCGCCAATCTGGCAAAACTGCTTCTGTACAGCCTCAACGGCGGCAGAGATGAAAAGACCGGCGACCAAGTGGCGCCCGCCTACCCCGCCTATGAGGGAGAGTATTTGGAGTATGATAAGGTAACGGCTTTATTGGATCAGTACCGTCCTTGGCTTGCCAAGACCTATGTGAGCGCCATGAATATGATCCATTATATGCACGATAAATATGCCTATGAAAAGACTCAGATGGCACTCCACGATACCGAGGTTCATCGGTATATGGCCTTCGGTGCGGCAGGGCTTTCGGTGGTTGCCGACTCCCTTTCCGCCATCAAATATGCCAAGGTGCGCCCCATTCGGGATGAGCGGGGTCTGATCACCGATTTTGAGATCGAGGGCACCTTCCCCACCTACGGCAACAATGACGATCGGGTGGATGCCATCGCCACCCAACAGGTGCAGGCCTTCTATGAGGAACTGAAAAAGAACCCCACCTATCGGAATGCGGAGCATACTCTTTCCATTTTGACCATCACTTCCAATGTGGTATACGGTAAAAAGACCGGCGCCACCCCCGACGGCAGAAAGGCAGGCGAGCCCTTTGCCCCCGGTGCCAACCCCATGCACGGCAGAGAGAAAAACGGTGCCCTTGCCTCCTTAAACTCGGTAGCGAAAATTTCTTATAATTATTGCAAAGACGGAATTTCCAACACCTTCTCGGTGATCCCCTCGGCATTGGGAAACACCCTCCCCGAACGGCAGGAAAACCTTTCCGCCATTTTGGATGGTTATTTTGCTCAAAAGGCGCAGCATATCAATGTGAATGTGCTGAAGCGGGAGACCCTTTTGGATGCCAAAGCCCACCCCGAAAAGTATCCCAACCTGACCATTCGGGTCAGCGGCTATGCGGTGAATTTCCATAAGCTCTCCCCTGCCCAGCAGGACGAGGTGATCGCCCGCACCTTCCACGAGGCGCTGTGATGCGCGGGCGCATCCATTCCTTTGAATCCATGGCCTGTGCCGACGGTCCGGGCGTTCGCTTCGCGGTGTTCTTTCAGGGATGCCCTCTGCGGTGCGCCTATTGCCATAACCCCGATACATGGGAGGGCGCAGGCGGCAGCGACTACACCGTCGAAGAGATTCTGCAAAAAGCCTTGCCTTATCGCCCTTATTTCGGTAAAAAGGGCGGTATTACCGTAAGCGGAGGCGAGCCCCTGCTCCAAGGAGAATTCCTTGCAGAACTTATGAAACAGGCAAAAGAGGCCGATCTGCATACGGTTTTGGACACCTCCGCTTCGGCAGGAGAAGCCCATTGGGCAAAGGTGCTTGCTTATACCGACCTTGCCTTGGTGGATGTGAAGTTTACCACAGAGGAGCTTTATCGCGCCCATACGGGCGGCTCTCTTCAAAAGGTGCTCTCCTTTATGAAGGCGGCAGAAAACGCAGGCGTGCCCCTTTGGATCCGCCATGTGGTGGTTCCCAACCTCACCGATAAAGATCTTCCCCAACTGCTGGAACTTCTGGAACCTTTTTCCAATATTCAGCGGCTGGAGCTGCTCCCCTTCCGTAAGATCTGCTTGCAGAAATATCGGCAGTTGAATCTGCCCTTTCCCGCAGAACAGTACCCCGAATGCTCCCAAGAGCTTCTTGCTTCTTTGCAAAAACAAATTCCCCAAAAATATCTTTATATTTCTTGAAATTTATGGTATGATAAGGTTAAGATAACAAGAATAATTCGAACCTGTTTTGAAAAGGCGGATTATTCTTGTCACCTTAAGAAGGAGGTTGAACTCTATGGCAGTGATCCATTTGAACCAAGAAAACTTTGAAGAGGTAACCCGCGAAGGGATCGTCCTCATTGATTTTTTTGCCACTTGGTGCGGCCCTTGCAAAATGCTTGCGCCCCTGATCGACCAACTGGCAGAGGAAAATCCCGATAAAAAGATCTGTAAGATCGATGTGGATAAAAATCCCGCTTTGGCAGAGCGCTTCGGTGTGATGAGCATCCCCACCCTGATTTTGATGAAAAACGGAACCCCCGTGGAAAAAGCGGTGGGCGCTCGCTCCAAAAAAGCCTTGGAAGAATTCTTGAATCAGTAAACCGTAAAAAGGTCTGTGTCCGAGACACAGACCTTTTCGTTTGTTTTTTACAAGACCGCTCAAATCGGATGCAGATCGCCGTTTCTTCAGGCGAAGATGTATGTCGATACATCGAGGCTGAAAAACGGCGAAGACATAAAAAAGCCTCCCCTTTTTTAGGGGAGGCTTTCCTTCTGCTTGTCGGTCTGCGCCGATTTCAGCGGTCGTCACACTACGCCCTGGGCTTTCATTGCCTCGGCTACCTTCAGGAAGCCTGCAATGTTTGCACCGGCGATCAGATCGCCTTTCATACCGTATTTCTCGGCAGCCTCGGAAGAGGCTTTAAAGATGTTTGCCATGATCTGATAGAGCTTGGCATCCACTTCTTCGGCGGTCCAGCTGTAACGCATGGAGTTTTGGCTCATTTCCAGACCGGAAACAGCAACGCCGCCTGCGTTTACTGCCTTGGAGGGAGCGATGATGACACCGTTCTCTTTCAGATAGGAAACCGCTTCTGCGGTGGTGGGCATATTGGATACTTCGATGTAATACTTCACACCGTTTGCAACGATGTTTTTAGCATCGGCGACATCCACTTCATTCTGGGTGGCGCAAGGCATCACGATATCCACCTTTTGCTCCCAAGGACGCTTGCCTGCATAGAAGGGCACCCCGAATTTATCGGCATAATCCTGCACCTTATTTCTGCCGGAAGCGCGCATTTCCAGAAGATAATTGACCTTTTCTTCGGTGGAAACACCGTCGGCATCGTAGACATAGCCATCGGGTCCGGAGATGGTAACCACCTTACCGCCCAACTCGTTGACTTTCTTTACGGTACCCCAAGCCACATTACCGAAGCCGGAAACGGCAAAGGTCTTGCCCTTCACTTCTTCGCCCAAAGACTTGAGCAGTTCAACCACATAATAAACAGCACCGAAGCCGGTTGCTTCGGGACGGATCAGGGAGCCGCCGAAGGGGATGCCCTTACCGGTGAGAACGCCGGTAAACTCATTGCGCAGTCTCTTATACTGACCGAACATATAACCAACCTCACGGGCACCTACGCCGATATCACCGGCGGGAACGTCGGTATCGGCGCCGATATGGCGCTCAAGGTCGGTCATAAAACTCTGGCAGAAGCGCTTAATTTCCCCGTCGCTCTTGCCCGTCGGATCGAAATCGGCGCCGCCCTTGCCGCCGCCCATGGGCAGGCTGGTAAGGCTGTTTTTAAAGGTCTGCTCAAAGCCGAGGAATTTCATAATAGACCAGTTTACAGTGGGATGGAAACGGATACCGCCCTTATAAGGACCGATGGCGGAATTAAACTGGATGCGGTAACCGCGGTTGACCTGCACCTTGCCGTTATCATCCACCCAAGGTACACGGAACCCGATCTGACGCTCCGGCTCCACCATCCGCTCGAACACACCCGCCTCAATGAGGTCAGGACGCTGCTCGGCGACAGGCTCCAAAGATTCAAGCACTTCGAAAACCGCCTGCAAAAATTCCTTTTCGCCGGGGTTCCGCTGCTCAACGCGTGCATAAAGATCGTTCAGATAGGCATTTTTGATTGCCATATGTATCAACTCCTATAATAGAATAAAAAAATTATATCACTGCATTTTTTCCCCGTCAATAAAAAATTCGCCGATTTTCTCTTTAATTTTCCTCGATTTTATGTTAAAATCAACCTATGAAAACGAAAGCACAAAAAAAGTCGATTGTGATCGGCATCATATCCACCGCTGTACTCCTTCTTCTTGCTGCGGGGATCGCCCTTTTTTGGCAAGGCTCCGAGAAAGACTCCATCTCCCCCGCCGCCCTTTTGGAGACTGCCGCCACCCGCACCGAGAAAAACCTCTGCCGCTTGGCACTCTTGGAAGAAGAGCCTGCCAATGAAGCCGTGTGGGCAGACCTTTTGGCGGACTACAGTGTGCACGCAGATCCCATCACCTACCGCACCGCCTGCCAAAAGGCGAAAAGCGATTTAGGAGCGCGTCCCGTTTTCACGGAAGGAACTTCCGCTCCTCAAATCACCGCTCCTTTAGCGGAGGGCAGTACCCTTGCTCAAAAAGGATACACCATGACGGAATTCAAGGATGCAAGCGGCATCTGCGTTTCAAAAAACACGGTGTATTTTTGCACCGAGGAAGGTATTTTCGCCTCTTATCAAGGGCTGACCCGCAAAATCTCCCCTGCAATCGCCCAAGGGATGATCGCGGCAGAGGAAGGACTCTATTTTCTAAACCTCACCCAGCGTAAAGTACAATACCTTGCCGGAGACGGCAGCTTTACCGCCACCCTTTCCACGGTCAAAACCTCCGATTTCACCTATATTCAAGGAATTCTTTGGGTCTTGGGGACGGACGGAACTCTTTACCGCGACGGAACACCGTTGGAAACTCCGCGTTTTCGGGAGATCGCCGCAGTGGGAACCACCTTATACGCCAAGGGAACGGACGGGCTCTATCGAGTGGAGCAGGACGGCACCTCCTCCCTGCTTCTTTCCAAAGTCATCACCACCCTCACATCGGGGGAAGACGGGTTCCTTTATTTCTTAAATGAAGAAGGATATCCTTACCGCTTTGATCCTGCCACCGAAGAGGCGGCGATGATCAAGAATGTGTCCTCGGTTGCCGTTGGGCAGACCAACGATACAGTATATGTTTACACAGCTAAAGGTAAACTGCGAATATTATAATAAAAGAAAAATGCCGTAACGCGTAATGGGTTGTGTTCTTTATGGAGAATTTTAGAAAGCACCACTTTCTTTTTTCTGCTGAAAGGAACCGGCATCGCTTTTGTGTGCACAAATGCAGTTAAGCAGTCTGACCCCACTTGCAACATAAATAAGAGAAGGAACAACCGATCTGTTGTTCCTTCTCTTTCTTTTTAGTGAAATATTTTGCTGACGCAAAATGTGAAATAATTCTCTTCAAGAATTGTGAAATATTTGGGACTGCGCCCGAATGTGAAATGAAATAAATCCCGATACGCCGCAGCGTATTTCACATTGCGAAGCAATATTTCACATCCGTAGGATATTTCACAAATCCCCTGAGGGATTTATTTCGTTGGGGTGATGTCCTAACGGACATCACCCCAAATGCGTTACGGCATTTTTTAGTTTACGATAAAGTAGAGATACTCTACCCGATCCGCAAAGGTATAGACCAAGCGATAGGTGCCCTCGGGGGCAGTATCACTCAGGATCCAACTGTAAGGAACAGCGGCCCCGTCGGTCTGTGCCAATGCCTGATGCTCTTCGGTAAAGAGCGCGCCCAGATCCACCGATTCTGTGTATGCGCCGTCTACCTTACGGTAGGCATCCACAGAAACAACGGCTTCATCATCGCCTGTCTGCTTGGTAGTGAGCGTAAACTGCAAGGCTTCGCTCTTATCCAACAGCAGGTTGGTGGGACTGTTTTCGCAGTGAACCAGCAAATGATGTTCCTCTGCCACACCCAAGGTGAAGGAGGCTTCTCCAACCCTCGGCGTGAGAATACTGTTAAAGTATACCGGTTCAGGTGCCGAATAGACGGTCGCCTTCAGGGTCACCTTTCCGGTTACTCCCGTGATTCCGAAGAGATCGGTGTTCATGTTTACGGTATGAGTACCGAAACCGTCCACACCCACCACAGCAAATTCATTGCTGCCATCGGGATAGTAGGTCACACCGTCGCACTCGAAGGTGATACCGTCGGGCAAATCCACAGGTGTTGCGCTATCATCCAGATACATCTGCAGTTTCAAAGCAAACTTACCTTCATAATAGCGGGTGTCGATTGCCACAATGCTCTCGGTAAGCACCACATCAAATTGAGAAGTACCCTTTGCGGGGAACACACCGGACTCACTTTCTGCATCATCTTCACCGTCTGCAGACTGGGTATCAAAGGTCATAGAGAATGCATCCAAGCCTTCCACCGTGGGATGGATGGCAAAGGTCAGTTCTTTTGCGGTAGACGCAATGTCATTCTCATCGGTATACTCCATGATTTCTTTACTGTTGTAAAGATGATTCACCTGCAGGGTTCCGTTATAAGGTGTTTCTGCATTATAACCGCTCCAAACAGATTCTGCCACCTGCTCAAAGTCACAAACAAAGAGCAAACGTTCATTGACTACCTCGGATTCCTGCGCCTCATAAGCCTGCACAAAGGCGGGCTTTTCAGCCAACTGGGAAATAGGTTTCTCGGTACCCATCTGCATAAAGTTCATAAGATCAACGGTCGCCTCGTTCCCCTTCTTAATGTAATAATAGAAGGTGGGAACGGTGCCGGTCAGATCTGCCATGGTGATCTTAGTGCCGATGGGCAAGGAAGAAATATTCAACGAAGTTACAAAGGTAGAGTCATTTATCTTGGGGAATGCACTGGGGATGTAGTTGGTCTGCACCTCCACAGAGAAGGAGGAGTGCTCATTAATATGCAGCGCGGTCAGACCTGCAACACCCACATAATTCCGACGGTTTTCTGCAAAGATTGCCTGCTTGGGTACCATCCGACGAAGAGCCATTGTGGCGTTGATCACGTGGGTATGCGCCCCGTTTTCAATCGGTTGATAAACCTCTCCGTTGGTTGTCTGGAAGGCCTTCAGAGTGAGATTCACTTCCATTCCTTCGGTCCACTCGGTCACCGCATCGGAACGGTAAAGAATCACTTCCAAAACATTATTGGTGCCGTCGATCTTCTTGGTCAGAAGCGTATTGGTACTGATCTGGCTTGCGGCGCCGGCATCCTCTACCTGCACACCTTCCAGACCGGTTTTCACGGTGCCGTCCAACAGCGCCCACTTTTCACCGGACTTGGTAAGGAAACCGATACTCTCGCCCGACAGTTTGAACTCCACAGCGATGGCTTTGTTGGCCGTATTGGCCACTGCATCGGCAGAGGTCAGCAGATCATAAGCATTTGCACCGGTCAACAGGGCCGCCAAAGTATCATTGACCGCCACCGACTCCAGCACATAATGCAGCGTTTGATCCGAAGTGGGATAAGCAAAAGCCACGCGGTCGGAATAATCCTGCTTATTGATGCCGATGTAACCGTCGATATTCAGGTCATACTGCACCTCATTACCGCTGATATACCAGTAATAATAGGAATAATCCGGCTCCCCTACCAATTTACCCACATTATCGATGACATCCATATAGCCATCGGCACTGCGGGCCATTGCGGAATAGGGAGTGGTACAGATGAAGTCACCGGTACTGCCTGTAATATCACCGTATACAAAGCCGCCGCCTTCACCGGGCACTGCGTTAAGCAGTTCCAAGGTATAAAGACCTGTTACAGGACCGTATACGCCGTTCTCATCGGCAACGGTCAGATATCTGCCGTTGGCGATACAAACGGTATTATAAGCAGTATGGTTATTTTTAAGTGTTACGTCATTATTGATATACTCTGCGATTTCCGCATTAGACAGCTTCTCCACATTTTCCAACTGCCCTCCGTGACCGGTGTAGTTGTTATTCACATCGTTATAGCCTTTATCAATAAAGGTGCGTTCCGGCTGATAATCGCTATGCAATGCGCCCAAGAACTTCACAAGGGAATCCAGCTTCACGGTGCTGCCCTCTTTCATATAGAGAGCGCCCACGCGGCTGATGGAATATTTTTCATAATCGCTGCTGTCCAGCGCGTCTTCCAAACCGATCAGCACCACATCGGAATTGATGAGGTTGACCGTATCGGCACGCTGAATGGAATGGAGTGTTTTCAAGGTACTGCCGTCTGCACGGGGTTCTTCGCCGGTACCAAAGTTTTGGATATTAACCACACGGTTTCCTTCGGTATTGCAAAGGTTGCCGTCGCCAAAGACGCCGCCTTGCTTAATGTAGATCTGCGTGGGAGTGGTGCGATTTTCCGCCGTGGTCTCACCGATGATGTTGACCTCTACATCGCCCACCGTGGTGGGAATGGAGGTATTCATGGTGTCGCCCTCACCGCGGTCGCCGCCGCCAAAGACCGAGCCATAAATGGCAATATCGGTATCGGCTACGGTAGCATCCACATTTACAGTAACGGCCTTTTGACCGACTTCTGCATACACACGGCTCTTTTCGCCGCCGCCGTACACACCGCCGACGCCGTTTTTACCTGCGATATAACCGCCGTAAATATTGGTTTCGGTGGAGCCGAACACCGCGCCCATTGAGGTTTGATAAGGCTCCGCCTGTGTGGGTTCACCGCGGCCGCCGCCGAAGACGGAGCCTGCGATGTAACCGTTTTTCACGGTCACCTTGGTCTTGCCCACTTCGGTGAGCTTGGCATTATTGGTACCAACGATCACCGTACCGGCACCAACCGAACCGCGGTTGCCGCCGCCGTAGACACTTCCGCCCACAGAGCCGCCCTCACCATTGAGGGTGATCACCACATCGGTCTTACCGGAGGTGGGATCTACAGGATCATTTTCGTTTTCAGCAACGCTGAAGGAACGAGGCTGATCGATGGTTACATCGGTAGTACCGTGCACCAAAGATCGAACACCTTCACCGCCGCCGTAGACACCGCCTTTGATCTGCGCATTTTCAGTGATCAACACTACCGTGTTTCCGACCTCTGCAACACGGGTATCCCCGCGGCCGCCGCCGTAAACGTTGGTATTGAGTTTGGAGTTTCCGCTGACCTTAATGGTGGAGGTACCGCCGACGTTGGCAATATCACCGCCTGCGTACGCAGATTTATTCAAGGAGCCGTTTTTAAACTCGATCAAGGTGTTGCCCTTTACATCGCCAAGAATACCGCCTCCGTAGAGGGTATGCTCCAAGGTGAATTTCTTGTTGCCAAACTCAGCAAGGTATTGATCTTGTGTATCGATCACAACATGGGTGTTTCCCACGGGTGCGGAAGCATAACGGCCGCCTGCATAGAGACACTCTTCAATATGAGAGTTATCCAAAACCTTTGAGGTTGCAGTGCCGTGAACAGCCGCATTTTCACCGCCGCCGAAGAAGGTACCGTTATAATTGGTGATCCCCTCCAAAACAAAGGAACTATCACCCAAGACCTCCGCCTTATAGCCGCCGCCGAATCCACGGCCGCCGTTTGGACGGTAATAACAGTTTCGAATCACAAAGTTGGTTGCACCGACCGTTGCACCGGCAGCGCTTCCGCCGCCGAACATATAAACTGAACCGCCGGCAGAAGAAACACCGAAGCACCAATCTTCAAAAAGAAGGTTTGCGGTGCCGTTTACTTTACCGAGGTTACTGCCGCCATAGATGGCACGAGAGACTCCGCTCGAAACGCCAACAACAACATTGCGGTTTTCCCAATCATATGTTCTGCCGGAGGCATCGTGGACCACCACATTGGTATTCCCTTCCACCGTACCGCGATAGCCGCCGCCGAAAAGATACTTCAAGAGGACATCGGAAGGAATATAGTCCGTTTCCCCGATGGTCAAAACTTCCTCGGGATCGCCTTCAATGCGAACATTGGTATTTCCTTCCATTGCCTTGGTTTGAGGATTATCGATGATCGCACCGTCGTAACCGCCGCCGTAGACGGAGGACATCGTTCCGCCGATAACGGTCACGTTGGGCGAATAGACGTCTGAACCCTTTTGAAATCCGCCGCCGTAAATACTCTCGGTAAGAGCGGTGCCGATCTCATAAACCTCGGTGGTTCCTGTGGGTGCCAGATTTCCGCCGCCAAAAGCATCTAACAGGATCTTGCCGCCGAACAAATACACCTTGGTATCCGACACGGCAGCTGTTTTTGCGTAACCGCCGCCAAATACACGGTTGTTCACCTGACCGCCGTTGATCGTTACCGTTGCAGTGGTTTGAACAGGAGCTTCATTGCCGCCGCCGTAGACCGACTTAGCAACGGTTGCCTGCTCCACGGTGATAAAGGTTCTGTTTGCAACGGCTGCAGCATAGTAACCTCCGCCAAATGCATTTTCCTTAAGGGTTCCGTTATGAAGAACCACATTGGTATCTCCGCCTACGGTGCCGTATCTTCCGCCACCGTAGATATCCTTTTGAAACGTACCGTTGTACAGATCCACATAGGTGTTTCCAACAACGCCGCCTTCATTTCCGGAGCCGTATACTTGGTTTTCGATGATCGGTGCAGTTTCGGCACTGCCGATGGTGATATAGGCATTGCCACCTACCGTGGCAGTATCATCGGAACCGCCGCCGTAAACCACCTCAACGGTCCCGTTCAGGATCTCCACATGGGTATCCCCAAGGACATTTCCTTGGTGGCCGCCGCCGAAGGTATCACCAATAACGGAATGGACACCGTCGATCTTCAAATAGGTTGCATCCACCGTTGCAATCGGTGGACCTTTGAAACGACCGCCTGCCACCAAAAAGTCTCTTCCGGTGGTCACATTGTCCAAAACCTCTACATAAGTAGTTCCGTAAATACGATTAGAAGCATTACCGCCGTATACGGTACGGAATTTACAAAGATTATCGGAATCTGTGCCCTGCAAGGTGAGGTAAACATCTCCGCGGATCACTGCATCGTTGCATCCGCCGTAAACATAGGTGCCGGCAATTGAACCGCCGCTATAGGTCTTTCTCATATCCAGATCGGTCAAGACCGTCTTAATATTTCCGTTCACAGGGGCAGAAGCACCGCCTCCGAAAAGGTTTATACCGATGGTAAGACCGGAGACATCTAGTTCTTGCTCCGCCACCGTAACATAACCCATCTGACCGGTCAGGTTGTTGGTAATGGCATCCTCGCCGGTACCGGTAACGACCGCGGTGCTTTCACTGCCGCCGCCGTGGAAGTTCTTCAAATAAGAAACCTTCGTTCCTTGGATGGTTCCGGTCAGATTGTTCACAATGTTTCCGTTCACAGCGCCACGGTAGCCGCCGCCGTAAAAAGTGATATCTCCGCCGATGGTGATCTTTCCTTCTGCATTGTAAACATCCCGAAGATTAAAGTTCGTTGCGTTATTGGTGATATTTCCGTTCACAATACCGTTGGATCCGCCGCCGTAGAAGTATTTAAATGTAATTCCGTCTAAGGTACTGGTTATATTGCCGTTGACCGTTGCTTTGGCAGAATGGCCGCCGCCATAGATGTTTTCGAAAGCATCCAAAGCATAGGCATCGGTGCCTTCCAAAATATTCAGCACGATATTGCCGTGAACGATCGCATCAACAGGAGAATCATTTTCATCATCGGCATGGCCTTTACCGCCGCCGAAAACGGATTTCAGATCGCCGCCGGTGATATTAACGGTCACTGCGGTGTTGGCGTTATTCTCCGTACCGACCATAGCGGTAGAACAGCCGCCGTAGACACTGGCGTCAACTTTTCCTGCGTGAATATTCACTTCAGTGGTTTGGGTAACATCACCCTCAATACCGCCACCAAACAGATAATGGTTGATGATGGCATTGGGGTTATTAAGGGTCACAACGGTGCTGACATTGGTTGCGCCTTCCATACGGCCGCCGCCGTAAACGGAACGCTCGGTCTCTACCGCCGCACTGCCGTCGATCAAAACGGTGGAGCTTCCGGTAGCGCCGCTGTAGGCACCGCCGTAGATATTGCCGTCATTGGTATCATTGGCGGAAAAATCACCGTACCGACCGCTGCGAATATTCAAAACCGCTTCCTCGGTGGTAGATTGCATACCTGCGCCGTAGACCTCGCCGTAGACCTTAATATCGGCCCCGTCGATCACGGTCGTTGCCAAAGGAACCTTTGCGTCGTATTCAAAGGTCTGATTCTTATAAACATCATCACTATGGGTGTGAGAGCCTTTAATGCGGCCGCCGCCGTAAAGATCACGATGGAAAATACTGCTGCCGCCGATAGTATTGGTAACGGTATCGCCGACTTTTCCGTAAAAGCCGCCGCCATAATAATGAGCATCAAAATCGCATTGACCCGCCACCGTTGTGGTAACATTTTCCGTTACATCGGCAAAATAACCGCCGCCATAGAAACGGGATGCCAGATCATCTGCCACATCGGTATCTTTAATGGTAACATTGGTCAAGGACCAAATCACATTGCCAACAGTAGCAGAAGGATAAAATCCGCCGCCGTACACCGAAACAGGCTTACTTCCGTCACCGATCACGCAGTCGAGCAAGGTGATGTTTGCAGTTCCTGCCACCGCGCCGTAACGACCGCCGCCAAACAAAACATTGCGGCTACCCTCTTGCACGGTGCTTTCTCCGGTATAATGACCGATAGAAATCTTCTTGTCCCCGTTTGATACATCGCGGATGAAAATATTCGTATTTCCGCCGACATCGGCACCTTGACCGCTTCCGCCACCTCGAATGTTCAATACACTCATATCGGTAGCTTGCGGATCAAGAGCATCCATTTTAAGATTGGTATCTCCTGTAACTGCTCCGCCGCCGGGACCACCGCCGGCATAGAGGGTACCCACGAAGCCGCCGTAGATCTGAACATCGGTTGCCGCAACAGAGCCGGAATAACCGCCACCGTAAACAGCATTATAAGAACCGCCGTAGATATTCACATCGGGGATGCCTGCATAATCCACAGCACGGGATCCGCCGAAAAGTTGACTTGTCACAGAAGTACCGTCGTATCCGTTTACGGTAATTTTTCCCCCAATAGTACCGCCTGAATGGGAACCCCCGTAAACGGCTGCACTCTGAACCCCGTTCAGATTAAGGGTCACATTTCCCGTAATGGAACCGCCGGTATGATTACCGCCGCAAATATCGGTCCCCACAGAGCCACCGTTGACATTCACCAAAATATCGCCGCCCACATTGCCTGAAAAACAACCGCCAAACAATCGGACATCAATAGTATAGTTTGTTACATTTAATGTGATGTCGCCGCCTACCGAGCCGGAATAACAGCCGCCCCGAAGCTCTTCGTCAATTTTAACGGTTTCACCTGTGGTATTATTCAGTGTCAAGTTCACCGAACCGGTCACCGAACCGTCGTGACCGCCGCCGAAGACAGCGCCGTTATTGCTGCTGGAAAGGAGCACATTGGTATTCAGGATCGAAACATTGGTATTTCCGTTTACCGTAGCCGAAGCAGTACTTCCGCCGCCGTAAACTCCGTTTACAGTAGAGTTTTCAACGGAAACATCGGTACCGTTGACGGTTCCTGCATAGCATCCGCCGTAAACTACTCCCACCGTACTGTTGGAGATATTCAGATCGGGAATGCCGTTAAAGCTACCGGAATCACCGCCGCCGTAAACATTACCGACGGTGGAGTTCTCCGAAATATCCACGGTAATGGCTGTGCCGACCGTATAACCCGACTGATGGCATCCGCCGTACACATTACTTGTTTTGGATCCGCCATTGATGGTCACCTGCGCACTGCCGGTTACGGAAGCGTAGTTACCGCCGCCGTATATACGCTCAGCGGTACTGCCGTTTGTAACCGTAACAGTAGCAGAGCCCCCAACGGTTGCGTCATAATTGGTTTTATCGATCAAGCCGCATCCACCGCCGTATACACGGTTTACCGTTGCGCCGTCGATGGTCACAGAGGTATTTCCGCCGACCGTGCCGCCATATCCGCCGCCGTAAGTACTACCGGTAACCTTGCCGCCGCTGACGGTGATCAGTGTATCATTGGTTACAGAGGCATTTCTTCCGCCGCCGTAAAGGGCTCCGACCGTGCCGCCGGAAACGGTCACAGAAGTAGCATTTACGGTTGCATCATATGTGGCAACAACATCCCCTGTTTGGGAAGCAAGGGTTGCGGTGGTTTTTCGCTGACCGCCGCCGCAAAGATTGGCAACGGAGCCGCTCAGCACTTTAATACTTGTATTCCCCGATACGGGCGCATCATAACCGCCGCCGTAAAGGGTGCCTGTGATGGTTGCGCCGTTCACGGTAATATCGGTACCCTGAACCGAAGCGGAATATGTAACGATCTTTTTATTCGCTTTATCACCGTCCTGATACTGACCGTTATAGGTACCGCCGCCGTATACATTTTTCAAGGTGCCGCCGTTCAACACCAATTTCGGTGTTCCTGCATACGCAGAATAGCGAAGAGCTGCATAAAGAGTGTCGTCAAGGGTTCCGCCGTTGATGGTTACCAAAATTGCGCCGGACGTTGTTCCGCTTGATCCACCGCCAAAAAAGACGCCGGTCACTTTGCCGCCGTTCATTGTGGTGGTGCTGTTTCCGCCGATAACGCGGCCGGCGGTCATATTTCCGCCGTAATATTGACGAAGAGTTCCGCCATTAATGGTGACGGTCACATTCCCGTCAACCCCGCCATAACTACGAGCACCGACATATACATCACGCAGGTTGGTTCGCGGACCGTCAATGGTCATTGTTACATTCTTTTGAACGGTGTTATTGCCCGCACCCCAAACGTTATTATTGTTGTCGATGGTGGGGTATCTGTATCTTGTGTTATAGAACTCAATGGAAACATCACCGTTTACCGTTCCGTTTCCGTCGCCTGCGCCGTAAAACTGTCTTGCATAGATGGCATTGCGCATCACTATGTTGATATCACCGGTAAAGGTCGTCTTTCCGGAAGGACCGCCGTAAACGTCCTCAAAATACGGAACCGCGGGGTCATAACCATAGGTGGTTTCGGTGTCGGTAAAGACATCCTCTACCAACGCTCCGGAGGTCAAAACATAAGAATTGGGAGTCTCAAAAGAGGTTGTAACATCTTTTTGCCCCAAAATGTAAACATTTCTGCTTCCGGTCACCGTGCCGCCGTAACCGCCGGAATACAAATTGATGATGGTTCCGCCGGTGACATAGATGTCAAAGGTTCCGATGCGGGACACGGAGTTCACGCTTCCGCCATAGACGATTCCGTTTACATAGATGTTTCGGCCAAAGCGCCAAACCTGATTATGCTCTTCCGCCTCATTATCGGAGTGGCGGGCGGAAATTTCGGTATAAAGACCGCCGTTGACCACCGCATGATCGGTGGTGACCAACCGCAGGGTGCGGATCGCATGGGTGCGATACTTGGGCACACTTTGGTTCATCCGTGCGGTAAAATCGCAATAATAGGGGTTCTCGGTTACCGCATCCAAGGAATATGCATAACCGATGACTTCGCCGAATTGAGTTTCAGCGGTTGTGTCATAATTACTCTCGTTCACCTTATATTGCCAATTGGGATGGGTATTTTCAAAGTGCAGGAAATTTACATTATCATAGCGGATGTTACCGAAAATAACGGAGGTACCCGTAGCTCCGGTATTGTTCGGCTTGAAGTTGAAATTAAATGCAGTATTCCCCAAGCTCTTGAAGGTGGCAGAGGTAAACACAGGAGAAGCCGGATCCGTTGTGCCACCGCTATAGCCGAAATACTTGGAAGAAACGTTGGTTTCTTTCACATAGTCAAGGTCGCCGGTGAGCATCACAACATAGGCATACGCATCGGAATGATCCTGATTATTATTGGCAGCACGAATCTTTTCAAAAACGGCATCCACAGAAGCCAAAGGCTCTGCCGCGATCAGACCGGTATAGGAATCGGATGCGCCGGTTTCACCGGTGCTGTTGGCGGTATCCACGGGGAACCCGCTGTTATTGGTGTAATTATACACCATGGTGGTGTAAGGATTGCGAATAAAGTAACATTGACCCCAAAGAGCCTTTAGGGTCAGAGTATAGTTTCCATCGCTTCCGCCGAGGAATGCTTCCAATACATCGAAGGTGATGGCGTCGCCCGGCTGGAAAACGGTCTCGCCGGGGATTTTTTCGGTAACATCATTATGAACGATCTGCCAGCCGGTAAAGGAATAGGACTTTCCATCTACCGTGAAGGTCTCGGCATCGAGCCCGCCACTAACGGTAGGACGCAGATCGGGCAACACAATACATTCGGAAGAGTTTACTGTTACCGATTGGGCATCGGAGGTGACGCTGACACCGGCAGTTCCCGCAGGCAGAGTGCCCACTGAATAGGTGATCTGAACGGTATCCCCCTCTTTGATATCAAGCGCGGCGCTGACACCGCCGATCATCATCAGGGCGCAAACAAGCAACACCAGTGCCGCCAAGGCGCCGATGCCGGTCCATATTCGTTTTTTAGCCGTATATTTGCTCATGGAGCTCCTCCGTTTGGGGTAATTCCTTTAATAATTTGCGTGTTCCTTGATCGCAACGGTATAAACGCCGCCGCTCTCCTCTGCCACCAATTCGCCCACGGTGGAATAATCCTTGGTGGGATCGGCTTTGAAGAAATAGATCAAAATACTTTCATTTTCTTCCATAGGCTGGGTGGTGGTGGCTTGGTTCAAAAAGCCGCTGTTGGGATCATTGGTGGTGAGCACCAAGGAACCGTCTAAAATATGCTTACTGTTGGTATCCACCTGCAGCAGATTGCTTCCGCTGTTGACTGCAGACCAATCCAGTTTCAGATTTCCCGCATTGATGGTTTCCGATGCCATCACGATGAGGGTGGCATAGGTACCGCCCACCTGATCTTCCACCCGATAGACCACAGGCTCAGGCTGACCGTGGAGCACAAAGTGAAGCTTCATTTCCTTTACATAGGGGTTGGTGGACTTCACGGTGGCGGTCACGGTGGTATTGCCTCTTAAGGCGGCATAGCCCACCGGCAGATTAACGGTATAGCCATTGATGGCTTTCGCACCTTTGGAAAGGGTATAAGAACCGGCGGAGCCTGCAGAAAAGCTATAGCCGCTGTAATCATTCCGATCGCAGGAAAGGGAAACGGTATAGCTCACATCCTTTTCATTGATCCGCAGGTCATCGAAGTAATTCTGCACCTGAAAAGAGAGGGATTTTGCCTCCCCGCCATAGAGATGGATCTCTTTGGAAAGATCTTTCTTCTCTTGGGTATCGCCCAAAAGATCCACGGTGAAGTAAAAATCATCGGCAAGTACCTGACTCTGCACAGAAGCAAAATCTCTGATGTACTTTGCCCCCACCCCGATGATGGTGCCAAGCAACACCACCGCAAGGCAGATGGCGACCAAAAGGATCACCTTGCGCCTATTCAATTTTGGCATCACAATTTCTTTCATATCAATCAATCTGCTCGCAACGAATCTTCAAAATAATGCCGTCTACCTGACGGTTATAAGTAAATGCACGGTTTTCCTCTTGGGAAACATCCCACTTCACAGTGAGATCAAAGGTCTTTGCGGTATCATTGGGCGGAAGGGCAAAGGAAACGGTTTTATTGACATTGTCCACCTGAGCATCCAGCCCATCGCAAGCCCAAGAATAAAGCAAAGGCAAATTCTCGGTGGATTCGGTGCTGAAGGTGCACCTTACTGCCACCTCGCTTTGGTTGGTCAGCACCACCGCGCCTTCTCTTTCCGCTACGGTAACGGCGGCATTCTCATTATCTACCTGAGGATCCAACCCGATGGCAAAGGCATGCTGAAAGTCCTGCCCCGATTCGGTGATGTCGAATTTTGCCACCCGCGCAGAGTCTCCTGCGCCTCCGTGGGTCACATAGCGGGCATAAAGACCGCCCATCAGGGTGCCGCTTACTAAGATCAAAAAGATCAGCACAACCAATGTAATATACAATGGATCTGCTCTTCTTTTGGTTTTCATCGGCTGTGCCCCCTTTCTACTCTTTCATCTCGTTTTTATATTCCTGCTCCATCCGCTCCAGATCTTCCATAGTGACATCTAAATCGGTGTGAAGCCGGGTCTCCGCACGCAAGACGCGGATCTCTTCTTTGATCTTTTCCAGATCGGTATCGTCGCTCTTTTTCTCTTTCTGATAAGAGAATTCCAAAAACAGCAGGGCAAGCCCCAAAATGCAGATGACGCCGATGGGATTTTGCACCACACGGGTCACCGCGCCCACAAAGGGGATGGCAACCAGCAGCTTGCCTTTAATGGCGGTGAGGGGTACCGGATCATCGGGAGCATTATTGGCATCCCCTTGAGTAATGGCGGTTTCCCCCTCCAATTGAATGATTCGATGGATCACCAAGCTGCTGCCGCTTTGGTAAACCACCACATCTCCCTCTTGAAATTCTTCCGCTTCCCGAATGATCACCAGATCATCCACCGAAAGCTCCGGTTCCATACTGCCGGAGAGCACCACCGCCACGCCATAGCCGAAGGGCATAGGCAGGGCATTGCCCGCCACGCGGGCGGCGTTCCAAGAAAAGAGACCAACACCTGCAATGACTGCCGCCACCGCTAAAAGGAGGATGCGGAAAATCGCCCGTCCGATCTTATTCTTCTTTGCTTTCTTCGGACTCTTCGCCATCCGGCTCTTCTCCCTTCTTCTTGATGCGGGGTAAGATCAGCAGAACCACCAGCAATGCCAAAGCAATGGCGGCAACTGCGATCATCATGGTCAGGTTGGTATCGTCGCCGGTATCGGGACCCTCTGCGGGAATATCGGCTTCTGCGCGGGTACGGATGATCACCGTCATGGTGATATCCCGCTCCACCGCAAGATCGCCCAGCATCGTATCATAGACATCGGCTTCGGCACCGCCGCTTTCAAAGGGCCATTCCCATTCCAAGGAGTAGATGGCATTGGTATAGGCCGCCAAGGTGGCGGAATCGGAAACCGAATTCAAAACAGAAGCGTGCTCCATCTTCTCGGCATCGCCGCAAAGATAGCCGCCGTTATAATCCTTCATCCGTACATTGACCGGCAAGCGCAGATCGGGATCGGAAAAGACCACCTCGGTGCTCATGGTATAGTCCAAGGGGACATTTCCCGTGTTTTTCAAGGTAAAGGAATAGGTGTTGGCGGTACCGGGGGCGATCACCTTATCGTCGCCACCGTCCACCGTTACCTGCTGTTCCCCGTTTTCATAAGAAATCTTGAAGATCTCCACAGGGGTCTCTGCCACCCAAATGCCTTTATCGTCTACCACCTCAAAACCGGGGTTAAAGGTCTTGCGGTAAAAGGACTCATTGCCGGTGGGGGCACCTGCGGTGCTCTCTCCCCCATTGCTTGGATTCTCCTCTCCCGTTTCCTCAAAGGTGAGCACAATGGCGGGAAGATCCGGCTGTACCGACCGTGTGAGGCGGTAAAAGAGAATGGCAGAAGTCACAATAAAACAAAGAGACAATACAAAGCAAAGGCCCTTTAACATCGAATGGATCTTCTTCAAAGAGGCTTTTTTCACTTTATATCATCTCCTTCCTGCTTGGAACAAATAAAAAAACGCATTTTTCTTGAATTTTATCTTTCTTTTATAAACACAAAAAACTTTTTTCAGAAAAACGCACCAATTCCAAGGAACTCACGCGCTTTGCTGAAAAAAGTATAGCAGTCGGCCGGCCACGTTCGGCCGACTGCTTGTTCGTTATACTTTGACTTTTACTTATTAGATGGGTAAGTAAAAATTAGTCGATCTGAGTGATGGTAGCGGTGATGGTCAGAGCAACGGTTGCAGCGCCACTATTGTCATCGGGATTAGCAGCAGCATTACCCAAAGCGGTATCCTTTGCGTCGTTAGCAGCGATTTCGTCTGCATTTGCACCAACTTCAAAGGGCCATTCCCAAGAAACCTGAACGTCATTGTTTACAGCAGACAGGTCCTGATTGGTGTGATAACGAGCAGCCTTTGCAACGATAGCAGCCTCAACAGCCTCTTCAAACTCAGTTGCAGAAGCATAAGTCGCACCGTCGAAAACTTCAGCAGGAGTTGCACCCTCACCATCATCAATAGTGATTACCAAGGGGCAATAGTATGCACCCTCAACAGTCCATTTTTGCAGATCCAGATCAGCAACATAGGTAACCTGAGTATCTACTTCAGGAGTACCAGTAACATTCAAAGCGGCCAAAGAACCCTTGGTGCCGGGAGCAACGATGTTGGTATTATCAGCTTTAGCCTGAACAGTAATAGTATCTACATCTTCATCAACAACATAAGCAGTAGCAGCGTTGCCGGATACCTTATCTTGATAAGAATCACCAAACATAACGCCGGTAGCTTCGATGGTAACACCCCATTCAGCAACGCGAGCGCTGTCGGTAGCAGCAGGGCCTTTGGTCACATACTTAGCGAAAGTTCCGCTGATCATGCAGGTGGACAAAAGGGTCAGAACGAGAACAACACAAGCGGCTCTCATAATTACGTTTTTCTTCATAGTGAAAAACTCCTTTCATTTTATGCGTGCATTTTGCCCTGCACGCGGGAGCAATTTTTTGCGCGAAATCATCGCGCCCGATAAGATCCCATCACGGGGGAAAACTAAACCGGGCATCTCGCCCATCCGCGGAGACACCGCGGTTTATATTCATCCCCGGCGTGGCTCCGTGGGATCAATACCTTGATTTGTTGAGTAGAGCAAAAGCAATTTGAGCCTGTTTTGATCGGCACATTTCCGCTCGCTCTACGTTAAAATGCTTGTGAATACACAAAGTATTCACTGCGCTTTATGCCTTGATCGAGCAAAAATCTGCTCGATCAAAATCCACTTACAAGAGACAGGCACAAATTGCTCTTGCTCTACTCGGAGCGTGATTATTTATGCTCGCTCTACGATCATTGAGTTCACTCTTCTTTAGAGGACTCTGCGCCCACAGCGGCGGCTTCTTTTTCTGCCTGCGCGGCTTTCAGGGCTTCCAGCTCCGCCAGAAGAGCATCGGTATCTTGCTTGCTTGCCTTTTCAAAAGCCTTACGGCGGAGAATATCATAGCCAATCAACAGCAACAAGGGAACCACCACGCAAACGATCAAACCGTGGGTGGTTTGCATAAACATGGCAACGCTGCCCATTGCAGGGATCCGCATTTGATAAACGCCGATCAAATTCTCGGCAGGAACCGGCATTTCATCGGGAGCATTATTGGCATCACCTTGAGTGATGAATGCAAGCGCACCCTCCACCTCGGTGATCTCCATCACTCTATGGGTAACCACCGCATCGGTCTTACTGGCGGGGTCATAGAAGGTGATCACATCTTTAACTGCCACATCATCGGCATCTATGCTCTTGGTGATGATCAGGTCGCCGCTCTTGATCTGGGGATACATAGAATCGGTCAACACGATCATGGGCGCATAGCCGTTAATGGAAGGAACGCTGTCGGGATTTACATAGCTCTTCACAATAAGAGTTACATTCATCGCCAGCATAGGGATCAAAATCACACAAAGGATGATGCCCACAACGGTCCATACCTTATGCATGGCAGAGGTCTTTTTCTTTTGTTTTACATCCATCTTCTTCTCTCCTACGAAAACTTTTTTGCCGATAAAGGGAACATTCTCCTTATAAACTAAGGAGAATGAAAAAGGGTACCCTTTTTCGCGCAAAGACTTTAATACATAATAATGTTAACATATTGTTTTTATTTTTGCAAGGGGACTTGTGATATTTTCCAAAACATTTTGTAAGTGTTCACTAACATTTGATAATTTTCAACAAAAAGCAATTACCGAAAGGGGGAAAACCCTTTCGGTAATTGGTTATATTGCTGAAAGCAGGAATATTAAAGGATCACGTCCTCATCGGCACTTGCCTCGGCCTGCGCCTGAATATCCTCAAAATAGGAATACATCGGCTTTACATCCTTCTTTTTCAGCTTGCGATCCACATAATTGCGGGTGATCTTAAAGACCAAGGGACTTAAGAGCACCACTGCGATCAGGTTGGGGATCATCATCAGACCGTTGAAGGTATCGGAGATATCCCAAGCCAGAGAAGAGGTCATCAGCGCACCGCTGACGATAAGGCAAACAAAGAAGACCTTATAGAACTTCACTGCTTTTTCACCGAAAAGATATTCCACCGCCTTGGAACCGTATTGAGACCAGCCCAGCACGGTGGTGAAGGCGAAGAGCAACATTGCAACAGCGATAAACCATTCGCCTGCCTGACCGAACACCTGACCGAAAGCTTTCCCGATAAGGGTAGCATCATTGGTACCTGCGGCAACTACACCCGTTTCCAGATCGATCACACCGGAGGTGAGAGCCACCAAGGCGGTCATGGTACAAACTACCATGGTATCGAAGAACACCTCGAAGATGCCCCACATACCCTGCTTCACAGGCTCCTTCACATTGGAAGAAGAATGGACCATCACCGAAGAACCAAGACCTGCCTCGTTGGAGAAAACACCACGCTTACAGCCCTGCACGATCACCAGCTTCAATGCCGCACCGGTCACACCGCCTGCCAGAGCTTTCACACCGAAAGCGTGCTTAAAGATGGAAGCAAAAGCAGGAAGAATCATATCATAATGGAAGCCCACAACGACCAAGCCCAAAATAATATAAGCCACCGCCATAAAAGGAACGATCCGCTCAGCAACAGATGCAATTCTCTGCAGACCGCCGATGATGATCAGACCGCCCAAAACCAACAGCACCAAGCCGATGATCAGGTTGATCATATTCACGCTGCCTACCGTCCAATCCACATTGGAGAAGAAAGCGCTTTCCATATTCAAAACGATCTTATTGACCTGACCCATATTTCCGATACCGAAAGAGGCCAGAATGGCAAAGATGGCAAAGAGCACAGCCAAAACGGCGGCAGGCCATTTCATACCCTTCATTTTGCCCACACCGTCTTTTAAGTAATACATCGCACCGCCGGACCATTCTCCGTCTTTATTCTTGCGGCGGAAGAAGATGCCCAACACATTTTCAGAGAAATTGGTCATCATTCCCAAGAATGCGGCGATCCACATCCACAGCACGGCGCCGGGGCCGCCGATACAGATCGCAGCGGCCACACCGGCGATGTTGCCGGTACCGACCGTTGCCGCCAAGGCAGTGCAAAGAGCCTGAAACTGGGAGATGGATTTCTTGTCGGTCTTTTTATTGGCAGTACTGCCCTTTTTGAACATACCGCCGATGGTAGCCTTCCACCAATGACCCAAATGGGTGAGCTGGAACACGCCGGTCACCAAGGTCATCACCACACCTGCCGCCAACAGCAGGTACAGACCGAAATCGGTCCAGACCCAAGTGTTGATCACACCGTTGATCTCTGTTACTTTTTCCAAAAATGCATTCACGATTTATATTCCTCCTAAAATAATATGCAAAAAACAGACCGCGGACAAATACCACGGTCTGTTAATACCACTGATGCTTTGTCCTTTTGCCTGAGAGTTTCGCGCACCTTGCGCTTGCCCCTTCGGCACCCAATTAAATGGGATTCTCCAAAGTTCTATCCCCTCGCAGTCTTCCTGCAAGGTTCACATAGATATTCTGTTTTAATAGACATCAGTTTAGCACACTAAAATGAAAAAGTCAAGCATATTTTTACATTATTATAAAATAGAAGAAAAAAGCAGGAAATTGTCAAAAAAGATCCACGGTTTCTGTTGAAGCGAGAGATTTTTTCGCAAGGCTTCGTCTGTCGCACGCAGACATATACCGATATTTCAAGGGCGGTGGGTGAAGAAATTTGCAAAAAAGATCCGCAATGCTCTGTTGAAGCGAGAGATTTTTTCGCAAGGCTTTGCCTGTCGCACGCAGACATATACCGATATTTCAAGGGCGACAGGCAAAGAAATTGCGGAAAAAGATCCGCTTCAACCTTTGACGGCGCCGGAGATGACACCTTTTATAATATGCTTTTGACCGATGACATAAAAGATGATCACCGGCAGTACCGCCAAGACAAGGAGTGCCATAAAGGCGCCGTAGTCCACCGAGCCGTAGCTATCGGTCATGGCGGATTGGATGGCCATGGGGATGGTATAATAGCCTTGGGTCTTATCCAGCACCAGGGTGGGGAGCAGGTAATCGTTCCAGATCCACATAGCTTGCAGGATGGCGACCGAGATATAGGTGGGCTTCATCATGGGGAGCACCACCCAAAAGAAGGTGGAGAGGGGGTTGCAGCCGTCGATCATCGCCGCCTCTTCCACCGAGATGGGGATGGATTTCACAAAGCCTGTGAACATAAAGACCGAAAGCCCCGCCCCGAAGCCCAGATAGACCAAGGGGATGGACCAAGGGGCGGTGAGCCCCAGCCGATCCGCCACAAAGGGCAGGGTAAACATCACCATCTGAAAGGGCACCACCATAGAAAAGACAAAGAGATAATAGATGCCGCGGCAGAGCCTGCCCCCTACCCGTGCAAGAAACCAAGCGCACATGGAGGTGCAAAGAAGGATCAACAGCACCGAGAGGACGGTCACCACAAAGCTATAGCCGATACTGCGAAAAAAGTCGATGGAGGTAATGCCCCGCAGATAATTGGCAAAGCCTGCAAAGGTCTCCTTGGTGGGGAGCCTGAACACTTGGGCGGTGATGGCTTGCTTTTCCTTAAAGGAATTGATCAGCAACACCGCCAAGGGAAAAAGATACGCCACCGAAACCACCGCAAAGAGGGCGGTCAGCCAATAATTTTTTTGCTTTCTCAATGCTGAACCTCCTTTCGGTGGGTCGCCCAAAGCTGCAACAGAGCAATGGCCGCCACCAAAACAAAGAAGACCACCGCCATGGCTTGGGCGGTACCGTGGGTCACGGGCGAGGTGCCGTAGGTGTTTCGAATGGTCAGCGCCAGCATTTCGGTCATACGGAAGGGCTTGCCGTCGGTGAGTGCCAAATTCTGATCGAAAAGTTTAAAGGAATTGGTAAGGGTCAGGAACGTACAGATGGTGACGGCGGGCATCACCATCGGCAGGGTGACATTCTTGAGGGTCTGCCACCGCCCTGCGCCGTCCATTTTGGCGGCCTCCACCAATTCCTCGGGCACCGCCTGCAAGCCTGAAATATAAATGATCATCATATACCCGATTTGTTGCCACGCCACCACCAAAACCAAGCCCCAAAAGCCATATTGGGTGCTATAGCTCAAGTCCTTCCCGAAGAGGGGGATCAGCACCCCATAGTTTAAGATCATCTTCCAGATATAGCCCAGCACGATCCCGCCGATCAGGTTGGGCATAAAAAAGACGGTACGAAAGAAATTGGTGCCGCGGATCCCGCGGGTCAGTCCCAGCGCCACCGCAAAGGCGATAACATTGGTGAGCACCACCGAAACCACGGTAAAAAGCGCGGTGAAGCCAAAGGAATACCAAAAGTTGCTCTCGGCGGTAAAGACCCGCAGGTAATTTTCAAGACCCACAAATTCCGCATTGGCAATGGTTCCGTATCGGCAAAAGGAAAGATACAGACCCATCAAAAAGGGCACCACAAACCCGATGACAAAGGCGACCAAGGTGGGCAGTAAAAAGAGGGGGAACCACCTTTTTAATGTGTTATTCATTTTCCGTTCACGGTGTTATAGAGCGACTTCCAGCCGTCCACAAACGCCTCTTTCATTTTTCCCCAAAGCTCATCGGTCATTCCGCCCTGCGCATAAGCAAGCAGAACCGAGCCGACCCCATCCTTCCATTGATCGCCGGGGATGGTGGAAAAGCTCCAAGCCACAGGATCCTTTCCCGCCTCCAAATAGCTTTCTGCTTCCTTGATCAGGGGGTTGGTGGAATCTTGTGCCTTCTCGAAGGGGATCACAAAGCCCATATCCTCTGCCATCATTTTGGTGCCGGTCTCGGAGGTCACGATCCAATTCAAAAAGGCGAGGGTAGCCTGAATATCCTCTTCGCTTGCCTGCTTATTCACGCACCAATAGTTTTCACTGCCGGTGCAAAGACCCTGATCCTCCTCCCCTTCTGCGCCGATATAAATAGGAAGCATTCCCACATTCTCGGCGCCGATCTTCTCTTCCATAGTCTCGTCCCATGCCCAAGTGCCGTTTTGATAAAAGACCGCCTGCCCGTTCACAAACTCATTCTTGGCATCGTCCTGCGTTTTGGCGCCGATCTCGGCAGGGGCACAGGTGGCATTATTCAAATAGAGATCCCAGACCTTGCGGTACTGATCCAGATAGGTTCCTTTGATCTCGGAGGCAGTGTCCACATCGTTGTCCATATATTCATAATAAATAGGAAGATTTGCAAGGTGGGTCTTAAACCGCCAATCGGAAGAGGAGTCCATTCCCGAAGAGGTAAATGCGCCTGCAATGCCCAGCGTCTCTTTCTTGCTTTGAATGTCGGTCACCAGCGTGGAAAAGGAATCAAAGTTATTCACCTGCTGTAAAGAGGTGATCTTGGCATCGGGCAAGGCAAAATAACGATCCAAAATAGATTTGTTGTAAATGATTCCGTAGGTCTCCAATACATAGGCGATGCCATAGACCATATCGTCTTTTTTCAGGGCAAAATCTTCATCGGTCAACTGGCTGTAGACCGCCGATTGGGAAAGATCATAGCAATAGTCCTTCCAGCTTGCAAGACCCACAGGTCCGTTCACCTGAAATAAGGTGGGCGGGTTGCTTTTCACGATCTCTGCCGCCAAGGTGTCTTCATAACTGCCCGATGCGGCGGTCACCACCGTGACGGGCACGCCCGTCTCCTCGGTATAAGCCTTGGCAAGTACCTTCCATTGGGCATCCTGCTCCGGCTTGAAATTCAAAAAATAAACCGAGCCTACCCCGTCGTCTTTCATACGGTTACAGCCGCTCAAAAGTGTCCCGCAGCCCAAAAGCAACGCAATCAGGCATAGAATAGATACAATTCGTTTCATATTGATTCCTCCAATTGTCATTTGCTTCTATTTTGGGTTCTTTTCAGGAAGAATATACAATTTCAAAGGATTTTTCCTGCCCTAACCGCAAAAACACCCAACATCAAAAACTTTTTGATGTTACGCATTCATTTCTTTATTCACATATTGATGGACATCAATATGTCGACAAAACTCCACACATTGATAAGCATCAATATATCGACGAAGGCTCCATACATTGATGGGCATCAATATGTCAACAAAACTCCATATATTGATGAGCATCAATATGTCAACGAAGTTCTATACATTGATGGACATCAATATGTCGACAAAACTCATACATTGATGAGCATCAATATGTCAACGAAAACTCTATACATTGATGAGCATCAATATGTCGGCGAAGGCTCCATACATTGATGGGCATCAATATGTCAACAAAACTCCATATATTGATGAGCATCAATATGTCGACAAAACTCATACATTGATGAGCATCAATATGTCAACAAAACTCCATATATTGATGAGCATCAATGTGTCGGCGAAGGCTCCATACATTGATGAGCATCAATATATCGACGAAGGCTCCATATATTGATGAGCATCAATATGTCAACAAAACTCCATATAT
>JAZQET010000003.1:0-25688 GCA_045539135.1 Eubacteriales bacterium
GTCTGGTTGCAAGCTTTATCGATGAAAAAGGCTTTATCCGCGTCTCTGCCGTGGGAGGGATCGATGCCAAAATGGTGATCGGTCGCCCTGTGCGGTTTGAAAACGGCGTCATGGGCGTCTTTACCTGCGGTGATGAAGAAAAGCAAAAGCTTAGCCTTAAGGATTGCTTTGTGGATATCGGTGCCGCAGATCGCGCCGAGGCCCTTCGCCGTGTGGAACCGGGGATGACCGCCTCCTTCCTGAGCGAGACCTTTGAGACCGGCAATAAGATCGTTTCCAACGCACTGGATAATCGGGTGGGCTGTTACTGCCTGATGGAGACTCTGCGCCGCTTGAAGAACCCCACCTGTGAGGTGTATGCCGTCTTTACCGTGCAGGAGGAAGTCGGACTGCGCGGCGCCAAGGTCTCGGGCTTTGAAATTTCGCCTGACGTGGGCATCGCCGTAGACGTGACCTTGAGCGGGGATTATCCCGACGGAGAGGAGACCACCGCCGTCTTGGGCAAGGGCGCCGCTATTAAATTGCGGGATCGCTCTGCCATCTGCTCCCGCGAGATCGTAGAGGATCTGGAAAACCTTGCCGCCCGTAAGGGGATCCCCGTCCAGCGGGACGTGCTCTCTGCGGGAGGCACCGATATCGGCAGCGTCCAGCTGTTAGGGAAAGGCGTGCTTGTGGGCGGTGTCAGCATCCCCGTTCGATACTGTCATTCTGCTGTAGAGATGGCGGATCGCGGAGACGTAGAGGCAACCGTTGCCCTTCTTACCGCCTATCTTGAAAAATAATTTGCTTTTTATATATTAATTTGCTATAATAAGATTTATTGCTTATGTAAGGATGTGAAACTTTGCGTTTAAAATGCTTAGACATACAGGGATTTAAATCCTTTCCCGATAAGATCAACATCGGCTTTGATCATGGTATTACTGCTATCGTAGGCCCCAACGGCTCCGGTAAGAGTAATGTTTCCGATGCGATCCGCTGGGTATTGGGCGAGCAGTCCAATAAAAGCCTGCGCAGTACCAAAATGGAAGATGTGATCTTCTCGGGTACCGCCAAGCGGAAGCCTCAGGGCTTTGCCGAGGTCAGCCTGACGATTGATAACAGCGACCACGCTTTGGATGTGGACTATAATGAGGTAATGATCACCCGCCGCTACTATCGCAGCGGCGAGAGTGAATACTTTATCAATAAATCGCCCGCCCGTTTGAGAGATATCCATGAACTGTTTATGGATACCGGTATCGGTCGGGACGGTTATTCCATTATCGGTCAGGGTACCATCGATCAGATCCTCTTGGGTAAGAGTGATGAGCGTCGCTCCATGTTGGAAGAGGTGGCGGGTATTTCGAAATTCCGCTATCGCAAAAATGAAGCCGAGCGTAAGCTTTCTGCCACCGAGGAAAACTTGGTGCGTCTTACCGATATTGTGGGTGAGCTGGAAGAGCGCCTGCCTGCCTTGGAGCGTCAGGCAGAAAAAGCCCGCAAATATCTGGCAATGTATGAAGAGAAAAAAGATCTTGAAATTTCTCTTTGGCTGGAAGAACTGGATCAGATCAAAGAAAATGCCCGTAAGATCGATGAGCAACATTTGATCGCCAAGGGCCAATTGTCCGACTTGATGGTTGAAGTGGATAATATTGAGCAGGAGATCAATCAACTGTTCGATGCCAACAGTCAGATCATCACCGAGATCGATGGCATCCGTCGCCAGCAGACTGCTTGGGAAGAGCAACTGGGTGTGATCTCTTCTCAAAAGGCAGTGCTGGAAAGTCAAGCGGAATTCGAGCAGGGTGTGATTGCCCGCTTGGAGCAGGAACTGTCTTCGGTAGATACCCGTCGGGAGGAAACCGAAGAGCGGATCCGCGGTCTCCATCAGGAGATCGAGGAAAAAACCGCCGCGATCTCTGCTATCGACGAAAAAATCAACGGTATTATTCTTGAGATTCAAGAAATTACCGCTAAAACCGAAGATCAGCAACGCAAGACCGGCGCTTTGCAGGAAGAGCTTTTTGCCAACAGCGGGGAGCGCAACCGCCTGCAAATGGAATTGATTTCGGTGCGTTCGTCCGTGGAATCCCATCAGAGCCGTATCGCCGACCTTGCCGCCGCCAAAGCGGCTCAAGCAGAGCAAACGACAGCGGTTCGGGAAGAACTGGAAGAACTCCATCGTCAGCAGACCGAAAAGCAAGAAGAAAAAGAAAGCGAACAAAACGCAATGGCAGGTCTTCGCAAAATGCAGGAGATCAAAGAGCGTGCCTATAATACTGCGTTGGAAGCCGAGCAGAAATGTGCCTCCGAGCAAAATGCCTTGGAGCAGAGAAGCAGGATCCTTACCGAGATGGAAAAGCATCTGGAAGGCTTCGGCGGTGCTGTTAAGGCGGTTTTGGAGCAAAGCCGCAGAGGTATTTTGCAAGGGATCGTAGGTCCTGTTTCCAAACTGATCAAAGTGGACGAGCAGTATTTGGTTGCCATTGAGACCGCTTTGGGTGCTGCCATTCAAAATATTGTGACCAAAGACAGCGTTTCTGCTAAGAACGCTATGCTTTGGCTGAAGCGTCAGGGCGGCGGCCGCGCCACCTTCCTGCCTTTGAACAGCCTTACTCCCAAGGGTATTCATGAGGACTATTCCCGCAATGCAGGTTTTATCGGCATTGCCGACCGCTTGGTGGAGACCGATGATTCTAACCGTAAAGCTATTGAGTTTTTGTTGGGCAGAACCTTGGTCTGTGAAACCATCGACCATGCTATGGCATTGGCGAAGTCCATTCAAAACCGCTATAAGATCGTGACCTTGGATGGTCAGGTGATCAATGCAGGTGGTTCCATGACCGGCGGTAGCGCCGCCAAGAGTGGCGGTCTGCTTTCCCGCGGCTTGGAATTGGAGCGGATCGAAAAAGATTTGGCGGAGAAGACCAAAGAATATGAAGCGTTGGCGGCGAAACTGGAAAGCGCAGGCAGAGAAAAGAATACGCTGGATGCCCGCTTAACTGCTTCGGAGGATACCATTCATCGTTTAGAAGAAGAATTGACCCGTATCGAAGGTCTTTGCGAGAGCAAGGAAGTGGTATTGAGTTCTTATCAAGAACTGATGAACGGTTATGATCGGGAGACCGAAACTGTAAAAGAGTCCATCAAGACCGCCGAAGAACGATGCAATGCTTTGCAGAGTCAAATCGGTGCGTTGGAAGAAAAAGCGGCTGTTCTGCAGGATCAGCTGACCTCCTTGCAGGGATTAAGTTCCGGCGATCAGGAGCGGATGGAGGTTTTGAAGCAAAACTCCGCTGCTTTTGAAATGGATAAGGTGAGCCTCTTTAAAGAAATTGAGGGTGTGCGTACCTTGATCGGGCAGTTGGAAAACCAACTGAACCTGATCGGTCAGGAAGCAGAAGAAAAGCAACTGCAGATTGCATCCTCCAAAGAGCGGATCGAGTCGGCAAATGCCGCCGCAAAGGAAATGGAGGGGCAAGCGCAGGAACTGCGTCGTCTCCAGCAAGAAGGCGAGGAGCGTACCAAGAGTTTAACCGAACAGCGGCAAGAGCAGGAACGCTTGCAGACTCAATACCGTGCCGAAGCGCGGGATAAGAATGCCACCAAGGAGAAACTGATTGAAGAGGTTTCTCGCTTGGATAATAAATTGGCAAGTGTGGCAGACCAATCGGATCGTTTGATCGCGCAGCTTTTGGATATGTATGAATTGACGGTTACCGATGCAAGAGCGGTTGCCAAGCCTTTGGAAGACCGTGCAGAAGCCAAAAAGAAGGTACATAACCTGAAGAGCAGTATTAAAGCCTTGGGCAGCGTCAATGTGGAAGCGATCGAGGAATATAATGCCGTGAAGGATCGGTATGACTTTATGAACGGTCAGGTGCAGGATCTGATCCAATCCAAGGCGGAATTGGAAAAGATCATTCGCGAATTGCTTTCTCAAATGAAGGATATCTTCAGTGAGAAGTTTGCGCAGTTGAACCATGAGTTCCAGCAAGTCTTTACCGAACTGTTTGGCGGCGGTACTGCAAAGCTGGTGCTCAGCGATCCCGAAGATGTGCTGAACTGCGATATTGATGTAAAGGCGGCACCTCCCGGAAAAATCATTAAGAACTTGGTATCTCTCTCCGGCGGCGAGCGGGCATTTACCGCTATTTGCCTATATTTTGCCATTTTGAAGGTTCGTCCCACTCCGTTCTGCGTGGTGGACGAGATTGAAGCGGCATTGGACGATGTAAATGTTACCCGCTTTGCAAGCTATCTGCGTCATTATTGCGCAAAGACTCAATTTGTTTGTATTACCCACCGTCGCGGTACCATGGAAGAGGCGGACGTGCTTTACGGTGTAACAATGCCGGAGCAGGGTATTTCTAAACTGTTGACCATCAATGTGAATGAAATTGCAGAGCAATTAAAAATCTAAAGGAAAGATTAATGGGATTTTTTGAGAAATTAAAAAAAGGTCTTGCCAAGACTTCAAAAACCTTGACCTCTCAAATCGATTCGGTGCTTGCCGCTTTCGGTAAGATCGATGAAGATTTGTTTGAGGAATTGGAAGAAACGCTGATTATGGCAGATATCGGTGTGGATACCACCATGGAGATCATTGAGCGCTTGCGCAAAGATGTTCGTCAAGGGCGCCTCACCAAACCTGAGGATATTCGGGAAAAGTTGGTGGAGATCGTTGGCTCCATTATGAGCGAAGATGTTCCGCCTATGGTACTGGAAACCACTCCTTCGGTCATTCTGTTGATCGGAGTGAACGGCGTGGGTAAGACCACAACTGCCGCAAAATTAGCAAAGATCTATAAGGATCAGGGGAAAACAGTGATCTTCGGTGCGGCGGATACTTTTCGTGCCGCCGCCGCCGAGCAGCTTGCTACTTGGGCAGAGCGTGTGGGCGTGGATATCATTAAAAGTCAGCAGGGCGCCGATCCTGCGGCGGTAGTGTTTGACACGGTCAGTGCCGCCAAGGCGCGGGGTTGCGACTTGATTATTTGTGATACCGCAGGAAGATTGCACAATAAAACAAATCTGATGAATGAACTTGCCAAGATCCGTAAGGTAATTGAAACACAGCTTCCCGAGGCGGATTTTGAAGCTTTATTGGTATTGGATGCCACCACCGGTCAAAATGCAATGAATCAGGCAGTGGAATTCAAAAAAGTAACCCCGCTGACGGGTGTGGTGCTCACCAAATTGGATGGTACCGCCAAAGGCGGAATGGCCATTCCCCTTAAAGCCGAATTGGGTTTACCCATTCGATTTGTGGGTGTGGGTGAGCAGATGGATGATCTGCAACCCTTTAACGGAACCGATTACGCAAAAGCATTGTTTTGAGGATGAAAAATGAGAGCAGACGGAAGAGACGAAAAGCAAATCAGAAAAATTGAGATCATTAAAGACTTTACCATGCACGCAGAAGGCAGTGTGCTTTATTGCCAAGGAAACACCAAGGTATTGTGCACCGCCACGGTGGAGGAAAACGTTCCTCCGTATTTGGCGGGGACCGGTAAAGGATGGGTCACGGCGGAGTATTCCATGCTTCCCCGTGCAACTGCGACCCGTAATAAGCGGGATATCAGCAAATTGAAGCAAGCCCCCCGCAGTACCGAGATCCAACGGTTGATCGGTCGCTCCTTGCGCGGTGCGGTGGATCTTTCTCTTTTGGGAGAGCGGAGCATTGTGATCGACTGTGATGTTTTGCAGGCAGATGGGGGGACTCGCTGTGCCTCTATCAGCGGCGGATTTGTTGCATTGGCGCTTGCCATTGACCGCTTGATGAAAGAGGGTATTTTAACTGAAAACCCCATCAAAAAACAAGTGGCGGCCATTTCCGTGGGTGTATCCGAGGGAACTCCCGTGGTGGATCTTTGCTATACGGAAGATTGCAAAGCAGATACCGATATGAATGTGGTGATGTCTTCTTTGGGCGGTTTCATTGAAATTCAAGGAACGGCCGAGGGAGAGGAATTTGATAAAAAACAGTTAGACACTTTGCTTTCTTTGGCAAAGGGCGGCTGTAAAAAAATATTCAAAGCGCAAAGTAAGGTGCTGAACGGATGAATAAAAAGTTTGTAATTGCAACCAATAACCCTCATAAGGTTGTGGAATTTAAGAAGATTCTTACCCCTCTGGGTATTGAATGCGTTTCTCTTAAGGAGCTTGGCATTCAATGTGATGCCGAAGAGACCGGCACCACCTTTGCCGAAAATGCAAGAATTAAGGCACAGGCAGTTTATGACATTTGTAAGCTGCCCTCTGTGGCAGACGACAGCGGCATTTGTGTGGATGCTTTGGGCGGAGAGCCCGGTATCTATTCTGCACGCTACGGTGGTGAGGGATATGATGATGAAGGTCGCCTTTGGCTTCTTTTGAAGAATATGGAGAAAGAAGAAAACCGCAAAGCACATTTTACTTCTGCGATCTGTTGTGTGATGGACGATGAGACGGTGCTGGAAGCGGAAGGCTATATCTTTGGGCAGTTGACCGAAGAGCCGCGCGGGGAGCACGGGTTTGGATATGATCCCATCTTTTTGCCCGACGGTTACGATGTGACCACGGCAGAGATGGAGGGAGAGGCAAAAAATGCCATCAGCCATCGAGGAAATGCCCTGCGAAAGTTTGCAGAACAATTAAAGGAGTATTATAATGTTGACAAGTAAACAACGCGCAAAACTGCGCGGCCTTGCTTCCAAGGAAGATACGATCTTTCAGTTGGGGAAAGAAGGAATTACCGAAAACTTTTTGAAAGCAGTAGATACTGCTTTGGCGGCACGGGAACTGATCAAATTCAGAGTCCTGGAAAACGCAATGGTTGACCGTAAGGCGGCGGCTGCAGAGATCGCCGAAGCCACCGGAAGCGAAGTGGTAACGGTGATTGGTACTAAAATCGTGTTGTATCGCCCTGCCGAGGAGCCGATTATCCAATTATAAAATGGGAAAAGTATTAATCTTCGGCGGAACATTTGATCCGCCTCATAAAGGGCATCGGCATCTGCTGAAATCCGCCCTCCGGCAGGAACATTTTGATCGTGTTCTTTTGATTCCTGCCTATATTCCGCCTCATAAAGATCATACACCCGCGCTTTCTTTTGAAATGCGGTGTGGAGTTCTGAAGGATTTCTTTTCCGATATTGAGGGGCTGGAGATCCTCCCCATTGAACAGGAACGCGGCGGAAAGAGTTTTACGATCGATACGGTTGAGACTCTTCAGGCGCAGTTTCCGAACGATGAGCTGTATCTTTTGATCGGAACCGATATGTTTCTTTCTTTTGAGACCTGGCGGCGTTATGAGGATTTATTAAAATCCGTGGTGCTGATAGTGGGTTCTCGAGAAAAAGGAGATCGGGAAAAACTTGAAGGATTTGCTGATTATCTAAACGGGAAATATCGCTGTAAAGGAATTGTCCTTTGCAGTATGAAGCCTGTGGTTTGCTCTTCTTCCGAATTGCGTGCACTGGGCAAAGGGCTTGCAGAGCGGGCACTGAATCATATTAATATAGAATTAGATGTGAAACGGGCACGGCACACGCTTCAGGTGGCTGATTATGCAAAGAAGCTTGCACCGAATGTGGGTGTGGATCCTGAAAAAGCCTATCTTGCGGGTTTGATGCACGATTGCACTAAATGTTATTCCACCGATTGGCATCTTCAATATGCCAAAGAGAAGGGAATCCTTTTAACAGAGGATGATCTTGCTTCTCCGCAGGTGTTGCACCAAATTACCGGTGCGGTCTTTGCAGAACAGGAGCTTGGTTGTTCGGATCAAGAGATTTTGACGGCCATTGCATGCCACACCACCGGAAAGCCTCAGATGTTACCTCTTGAAATGCTGTTGCTTTTTGCAGACAGTTGTGAACCTACACGCACCTACAGCGGTGTGGAACGATTGCGTGAAGCAGGGGAGAACGACCTGAAAAAAGGCACATTGATGTTGCTGACTGAATTGATCGTATCGTTAAAAGAGAGAAAAGTACCTTTGCATCCCAAAACATCGGAAGCAAAAGAAAGTTTATTAAAGGAGCTTGAAAAGAATGGATGAAGCTGTAAAAATAGCAGTAAACGCCCTCAATAGCAGAAAAGCAATGGATATTGAGATTTTGCACGTGGGCGATATCACCGTGATGGCGGATTACTTTGTGATCTGTTCGGCATCCTCCAGTACGCAGGTGCGTACCCTTTGCGATGAAGTGGAGTTTATGCTGAAAGAAAAAATGGATCTGTCTCCGTTGCATCGGGAGGGGCATCAGTCTTCCGGTTGGATCTTACTGGATTATGGTTTTTTAATTGTTCATGTTTTCCATCGGGAAGCAAGAGATTTTTATAAATTAGAGCATCTTTGGGCAGACGGGGATCATATTGATCCCGCTACCTTGATTGAAGAAGAGGGGGAAATCAGCAATGAAGTATGATTATTCTGCCATTGAGAAAAAATGGCAAAAGTATTGGGATGAGAATGAAACCTATAAGGTGGAGATCGACCGCAATAAACCGAAGTTTTATGCTTTGGTGGAGTTTCCTTATCCGTCGGGTCAGGGTCTCCATGTGGGTCATCCCCGTTCTTATACCGCATTGGATATTGTGAGCCGTAAAAAGCGGATGGAAGGCTATAATGTGCTTTATCCCATGGGTTGGGATGCTTTCGGCCTGCCTACCGAAAACTTTGCTATTAAGAATAAGATTCATCCTGCTATTGTAACCGAAAATAATATTGCGCGGTTTAAAAGTCAGTTAAAATCTTTGGGACTTTCTTTTGATTGGTCCCGCGAGGTGAACACCACCGATCCTTCTTATTATAAGTGGACCCAGTGGATCTTCCTGCAACTGTTCAAAAAGGGTCTTGCTTATAAGAAAGAAATGAACGTAAACTGGTGTACCGGTTGTAAGGTCGTTTTGGCCAATGAAGAAGTGGTGGGCGGCGTTTGTGAGCGTTGTGCAAGCCCTGTTGTTCATAAGGTCAAGAGCCAATGGATGCTGAAGATCACCGAATATGCGGAGAAACTGATCGAAGGTCTGGATGATGTGGACTTTATCGACCGTGTAAAAACTCAGCAGTTGAACTGGATCGGAAAATCCACCGGTGCCACCGTGCGTTTCGGCACTACCGTCGGAAGCGAGTTGGAAGTTTATACCACCCGTCCCGATACCTTGTTTGGTGCTACTTATATGGTCATTGCCCCCGAGCACCCGATGATCGAAAAATATAAGGATCAACTGACCAATTATGCAGATGTGATCGCTTATCGGGAAGCCGCCGCCGCTAAAAGTGATTTTGAGCGTACCGAATTGGTGAAGGAAAAGACCGGCGTGAAATTGGAGGGCATTCGCGGCATCAATCCTGTGAATGATAAAGAAATCCCCATTTTTGTGTCGGATTATGTATTGATGTCCTACGGTACCGGCGCCATTATGGCCGTTCCTGCCCACGATACCAGAGACTATGAGTTTGCTAAAGTTTTCGATCTGCCCATTATTCAGGTAGTGGCAGGCGGAGATATTTCCGAAGCGGCATTTACCGATGTGGAGACCGGAACCATGGTCAACAGCGGTTTCCTCAATGATCTGTCTGTGGAAGAAGCCAAGAAAAAGATTATTGAATATTTGGCCGAAACCGGTAAAGGCGCTCCCAAAACCAATTATAAATTGCGCGACTGGGTATTCTCTCGTCAGCGTTATTGGGGCGAGCCTATTCCCATTATTCATTGCCCTGTTTGCGGTCCTGTGGCTGTTCCCGAAGAGCAACTTCCTTTGTTGCTTCCCGATGTGGAAAGCTATGAGCCTACCGATAACGGTGAAAGCCCCTTGGCAGCGATGGATAGTTTTGTGAATACCACATGCCCCTGCTGCGGAGCCGCCGCAAAGAGAGAAACCGATACCATGCCTCAATGGGCAGGTTCTTCTTGGTATTTCCTGCGGTATATGGATCCCCATAATGAGGACGCCTTGGCATCCGAAGAGGCTTTGGAGTATTGGGGTCCTGTGGATTGGTATAACGGCGGTATGGAGCATACCACTCTCCATTTGCTGTATAGCCGTTTTTGGCATAAGTTCCTGTATGACATTGGCGTTGTGAAAACCGCAGAGCCTTATGCAAAGCGTACCTCTCACGGTATGATTTTGGGTGAAGGCGGCGAAAAGATGTCCAAATCCCGCGGTAATGTGGTAAATCCCGATGATATCGTACGCGACTATGGTGCCGATACCTTAAGAACCTATGAGATGTTCATTGGTGACTTTGAAAAGAGTGCTCCTTGGAACACCTCCAGCATCAAGGGCTGTAAGCGTTTCTTGGAGAAATCCTTCGGCTTGCTGGATATTATGACCGAAGGCGATGAGATCTCCAAAGAATTGGAGCGTTCTTTCCATCTTGCCATCAAAAAGGTGGGCGATGATATCGATCACCTGAAGATGAATACTGCATTGGCTACCTTGATGAGCTTGATCAACGAGATCGGCAATAAGGGCTCCATCACCAAAAAGGAGTTGGAGATTTATATTAAAATGCTTTATCCCTTTGCTCCTCATTTGGGTGAAGAAATGTGGGAGATCGCAGGATTCGAAGGGGAATTGACTTATACTCAATGGCCCGTTTATGACGAAAGCAAAACCGTTGCTTCCGAAGTGGAGATCGCAGTTCAGGTTTTGGGTAAGCTGAAAAGCCGTGTGGTGATCCCAGCAGATGCCGGCGAAGAGGAAGTAGTAGCAATTGTTCAAAAGGATGAAAAGGCAGTCGCTGCAATCGATGGCAAGACCATTGTGAAAGTGATTTATGTGAAAGGTAAATTGATCAACCTGATTGTACGCTAAAATATCGTGTTGGGAGAACATCAAAATGTATAAGGATAAAAACCTTTCTTATGACGAACGGGCAAAGGATTTGCTCTCTAAAATGACCTTAGACGAAAAGATCGAGCAGATGATCGGTTTTTACGCAAAGTATAAGGACTATGGAAAAACCGTTGATTATCCTGCTTGCAGTTGCGTGTTTCAGCATCCTCCTTTGGATGATACCATTGATCGGATGCAGGATCATTATTTGAAAGAGACCCGCCTTGGTATTCCGATGCTGATCGCCTATGAATGCTTGCACGGAATGTATGATCCCCGAGCGACCGTGTTTCCTCAAAGTGCGGGTTTAGGCGGCACTTTTAACCGTGAATTGATTGCCGAAATGGCTGATGTGATCGGTCAGGAGGCAGAGGCCATCGGTGTGCGCCATGTATATGCTCCCGATCTGGATATTCCGCGGGATCCTCGTTGGGGAAGAATGCAGGAGTGCTATGGTGAAGATCCCTATTTGGTGGGAGAATACGGTGTTCGTTATGTGAAGGGTATTCAGGATCACGGTGTTGCTGCTACCGCAAAGCATTTTATCGGATACGGTGTTCCCGAGAGCGGGATCAACCTTTCTTCTGCCCATATCGGGGAGCGGGAATTGCGGGAGGTATATTTGGAGCCGTTCCGCAAGGTGATTGATGCAGGGGTTATGACTGTAATGCCTGCCTATAATGAAATCGACGGTGAACCTGTTCATGCCTCTAAGAAACTTCTGCGCGGTCTTCTGCGGGAGGAGTTGGGCTTTGACGGTATGATCATTTCCGATTATGGTGCCACCGATATGCTCACTCGTTTCCATGGTGTGGCGAAAGACGGCTTGACCGCCGGTAAAATGGCGATCGAAGCCGGTGTGGATATGGAGATGCCCCGCGATTATGGTTACGGGTCCGATTTTAAGGCCGCTGTTGCCAGGGGTGAGATTGATGAAAAGCTGGTGGATGAGGCGGTACTGCGTGTGCTGAAACTGAAACTCCGCTTGGGTCTTTTTGAGGATCCCTACATTAAGCCGGATGCGATCAAAGCAATGCACAGCCCTCGCGCGGTAGAACTTTCCCGTGAGATGGATGAGCAAGCCATTTTGTTGCTGAAAAACGACGGCATTTTGCCTTTGGATGAGAAAAAGGTGGGCAAGGTGGCAGTCATCGGTAATAACGCAAAGGAAACCTACTTGGGCAATTACATTGGTCCTACGGAGCACTGCGTCAGTTTTTATGACGGTATGGTGAATCGTTTGGGTGAAGATCGCGTGTTGTTTGCCCAAGGATGCGAGCCTATTTTCTGTGATGATGAACTGATCGCTGAAGCGGTGGAACAGGCGAAGAAGGCAGATGTGGTCTTTCTTGTGATGGGTGATCGCAGTAACGATGGCGGCGGTGTCGGCGGCGGTAAGTTTGTTAATCGCCAGATCACCTGCGGCGAAGGTTATGACGCTCATGATCTGAAATTCCATAAAGGTCCTCAAAAACTTTTTGATGCTATTGCCGCGTTAAAGAAGCCTACTGTATTGATTGTGTATGCAGGAAGACCCTATACTATTAAAGAAGAAGTAGAGCGGGTAAACGGCTTTATGTTCTCCTGGGGCGGCGGTGAGCAAAGCGGAAATGCTTTTGCAAACCTGATCTTTGGCGATCGCAGTCCCTCCGCAAAGCTTTCGATTTCCTTCCCGCAGTCGGTGGGTCATATTCCTTGCTATTATAATCATAAAGCATCTGCCAGAGGCAGAAACTATAAACAGCCCGGTAGTCCCGAGCAGCCGGGAAGAGACTATGTGTTGTCTTCTCCCGCACCTTGGTATCCCTTTGGCTACGGCTTGTCGTACACAACGGTGGAATACTCCGATCTGACGGCCGATGTGCAGAAGGACGGTACCGTGAAGGTGGGCGTTACCGTGCGGAATGCGGGCGATTATGATATTGATGAAAGCGTGCTGCTGTTTGTGCGCGCGCATTATGCGCCCATTGTTCCTTTTGTGAAAAAGTTGAGAAACTTTGAAAAGGTACATCTGCCCAAGGGCGCCGAGAAGCGGGTAGAGTTCCTGCTAACCGATGAGGATTTCACTTATGTGGATTCGGACCTTAAGAATGTAAAACTTAGCGGAGAATACTCTGTTATGATTGATTCTTTGGAATGTGAATTTACGGTAGAATAAAAAAAGCCGTGCAGATGTAATCTGCACGGCTTTTTCTAAATAAAAACAGCACCCGATCGGGTGCTGGTTTTATTTGGCGCGCTTGCAGGGACTCGGACCCCGGGCCTACTGCTTAGAAGGCAGTTGCTCTATCCAGCTGAGCTACAAGCGCATTTGGAGCGGGTGATGGGAATCGAACCCACCTCCTCGGCTTGGAAGGCCGATGCACTAGCCGATGTGCTACACCCGCATGGAACGCTCAAATATATTAGCACATTTTATCCTCGGTTGTCAAGAGTTTTGAAAAAATAAATAATATATTGCTTTTAATAGAATTCTTTGTTATAATTTTGCCGAAAGAAAGGTGACGAATTCAAGATGACAACATTGCTGATGGTTCGACATGGTCAGAGTGAAGCCAATATTCATAATATTTTTGCCGGAAACTTTGATGCGGATCTGACAGAGCTTGGTTTGAAACAGGCGAAAGTGACCGCAGAGTATATTCATAAGAATTATCAAGTGGATAAAATTTATGCCAGTGATTTGAAGCGGGCATATAAAACGGGTTTGGCGATCGGCGAACAGTTTGACTTGGAAGTGATTCCGAATAAATCATTAAGAGAGATCAGTGCAGGAAAGTGGGAAGGGCTCACTTTTGAAGAACTTCCGATCCTGTATCCCGAAGAATTCGGCATTTGGTTAAATGATATTGGAAATTCCCGCTGTGTTGGTGGGGAATCCACTGCAGAATTGGGTGCACGTATTTTGAAGGCGCTTGAAAAGATTGCCTTGGAAAATGATGGAAAAATTGTTGCGATTGCGACCCACGCCACTCCTGTGCGAGTGATGGAGTGCTTGACTCAAAACCGACCGATTAAAGATTTGAAAGATATTTCTTGGGTTTCCAATGCATCGGTTACAGAGTTTTGTTATGATAACGGAAAGTGGACCATTGTGAAGCGCGGTTATGATGAGCACTTAAGTGATCTTCGCTCTACTTTGCCGCCGAATGTATAACATATCATTAAATGGAGGATGGGTATAATGGTTGAATCAGCTGCTGAAACAAGGCAGATGGGGAAAAAGCAGGTTGGCTTTTTGATGTTTCTTTGCTGGTTTTCTTATACTTGCGCTTATCTTGGACGCTTGAATTACAGCGCGAACTTGGTGCAAATTGTGGAAGAACTTGGGATCACAAAAGCTCAAGGCGGCTTGGTAGCATCCTTTTTCTTCTTTTCCTACGGAGCAGGTCAAATTATTCACGGTATGCTCAATAAATACTATAAGCCCCGTTGGATCATTGCCGCCGGCTTGATTTTATCGGCAATTTGGAATATGCTGATGCCGTTTGTGAGCCTGAATGTAATGATGGTTTTATGGATGTTCAACGGATTGACACAATCGGTGCTTTGGACGACCTTTACCCGTGTTCTGTCGATGTATTTGGATGACCAAGCGTTGAAGAAGGCTGTTATTGTTATGGGGACCTGTGTGGCAACGGGAACTTGTCTTATTTACGGCATCAGCGCATTGTTTGTTGAGTTTTTAAACTGGCGTTTTTCCTTTTATTTTGCTTCTCTCATTTTATTGATTGCGGGTCTTCTGTGGTTCTTTGGCTATGGAAGCGTAACCCGCGGTGTGGCACCTCGCGTTGCGGTGGCGGTTAAAGGGAAGGAGAAGCAGAAAAAGGCGTCCTCTTCCGGTTTGATCCTCTTTTTTGCCGTGATCTTCCTGTTTTCTGCTTTGCACCACTTGATCAAAGACGGTTTGGTTACTTGGACACCGTCTATTTTCTATGAGCTTTACGGATTGCCCGAATCTTATTCGATTTTGTTGACTTTGGGCTTGCCGTTGCTTTCATTGCCCAGTTCTATTTGGTGCGTGCAGATGAACCGTAAGTATAAAGACCATATCACTTTATGTGGATTTTTCTTTGCATTCTCGCTGATTTTTACTGCAATTATGGTGGTTTGTATGCCTCTGAATATTTGGTGGATCACCTTGATTTGCTTTGCGGTTGCAGTGCTGGCGATGTCTGCACTCAATAATGTGATCACTTCGCTGATTCCCTTGCAAATGCGGGATCGTGTTGATAGTGCAAAAACGGCCGGTTTTGTGAATGCTTTTTGCTACTTGGGCAGTACCATTGCGACCTATGCACTTGGTGCTTTGGCAGATGGGTTCGGTTGGTACAGTATTTTTTACCTTGTGTTGATCCTGACTGCGGTGTCTGTTTTGGTGAGTGTTATTTATTTGCCGTTAAAGAAAAAATACCCTATTGACAATTAATGGAAAGAATGATATTATTTTATTAAGTTAAGGGAGTAGTCAGCGCTGATTTGGTGCGTGATGAAGCCAACATCCTGAGGGCGTAAGTCTTCTGGCTTTATTCGTAATGACGAGACTTATCTGCTTTTGGCAGGTAAGTCTCTTTTTTTACCGCAGATTGGTTAAACTATTCTCAAAACTAAAGATAAACGAAGGAGTTTGTTGAAGAAATGAAACCGTATTTAACCGATGCAGAGCAGGTGCTCAAGTCCGTTGGTTCTTCTGTCACAGGTCTTTCTGCTGATGAAGCAAAGGCTCGGCTGGAGAAAAACGGCCCCAACAAATTAAAAGAAGGGGAAAAGGAAACTTTGTTCCACCGCTTTATTAAGCAGTTGGCAGAGCCTATGACCATTATTTTGATCGTTGCGGCAATGATTTCGGCTGTGATGGCAATCTGGGAGAAAGAATTTCCCTCTGATGTGATCATCATTATGGCTGTGGTTTTGATCAACGCTATTTTGGGCGTTGTGCAGGAAAGCAAGGCTGAAAAAGCCATTGAAGCTCTGCAGGAAATTGCCGCCGCTACCTCCAAGGTTATTCGCGACGGTCATCAGATTACCGTTCGCAGTGAGGAATTGGTTGTCGGTGATATTATCGTGCTGGAAGCAGGAGATGCTGTCCCTGCTGATGCCCGTATCATTGAGTGTGCCAGTATGAAGATTGAAGAGGCGGCCCTTACCGGTGAATCTGTTCCTGTTACAAAGGAATTTGAGGCTCTTACTGCCAATGCCAATGGCGATGTGGCTTTGGGCGACCGTAAGAATATGGTCTTTATGGGCAGTACGGTTGTTTACGGCCGTGGTAAGGCGGTTGTTGTGGGCACCGCTATGGAGACCGAAATGGGTAAGATCGCCGATGCACTTGCCAATGCCGAAGAGGGTAAAACTCCCCTGCAGCAGAAATTGGCAGGCCTCAGTAAGATTTTGACGTATTTGGTTATCGGTATCTGCGTAGTGATCTTTGCCATTAACTTGTTCCGCTCTTTGATGGGCGATGGCATTTCTGCAGAGATCGTTTTGGATACCTTTATGGTTGCTATTTCTCTGGCTGTTGCGGCAATTCCCGAAGGTCTTGCAACAGTTGTAACCATTGTGCTTTCCATCGGCGTCACCAATATGTCCAAGAGAAGCGCCATTATCCGTAAGTTGACTGCGGTAGAGACTTTGGGCTGTACCCAGATCATTTGTTCCGATAAGACCGGTACTTTGACTCAAAACAAAATGACCGTTGTGGAACATTACGGTGAGGATGAAACCTTGCTTGCTACCGCAATGTCTCTTTGCTCCGATGCGGAGTTGGATACCGAAGCCAATGAAGCCATCGGTGAGCCTACCGAGTGTGCACTTGTTAATTATGCGTATAAGCTGGGCTTGGATAAAAATACCCAGAAAAATGAGTTGGTGCGTGTGGGCGAGGTGCCCTTCGACTCCGGTCGTAAAATGATGTCCACGGTTCATAAAGATCAAAACGGTGCTTTGATTCAGTTCACCAAGGGCGCTCCCGATGAAGTTTTGAAGAGATGTACCAAAGCGTTGGTAAACGGCGTTGAGGTTGAGATGACCGAGGATATTCGTAAGGATATTCTTGCTGCCAATAAGTCTATGGCAGATCAGGCATTGCGCGTGCTTTCTGCCGCAAGAAAACTTTTGGATGCAGAGCCTGCCGTTTATGAATCCGATGCAGTGGAGTGCGACCTGTGCTTTATCGGCTTGGTGGGTATGATCGATCCGGTTCGTCCCGAAGTGAAGCCCGCTATTGATGAATGCCGCACCGCAGGTATTCGCGCTGTTATGATCACCGGTGACCATAAGGATACCGCTGTTGCGATTGCAATGCAGTTGGGTATCATTAAGTCTGCCGACGAAGCCATTACCGGTGCTGAATTGGATGAGATCTCCGATGAAGAATTTGAGACCAAGGTTGAGCAGTATTCCGTTTATGCTCGTGTTCAGCCCGAGCATAAGACCCGTATTGTAAATGCATGGCGGAAGAAGGGTAAAGTTACCGCTATGACCGGTGACGGTGTAAATGACGCACCCTCTATCAAGAATGCCGATATCGGTGTTGGTATGGGTATTACCGGTACCGATGTTACCAAGAATGTTGCCGATATGATTTTGGCAGACGATAACTTTGCTACCATCGTTTCTGCCGCAAGCGAAGGGAGAAGAATTTACGACAATATTCGTAAAGCCATTCAGTTCCTTTTGGCATCTAACCTCTCTGAAGTGCTGACCATCTTTTTCGCTACGCTGTTCGGTTGGACCATCTTCCAGCCTGTTCACCTTTTGTGGATCAACCTGATCACCGACTGTTTCCCCGCCCTCGCATTGGGTATGGAAAAACCTGAAGCAGACCTGATGAAGCGCTCTCCCCGTGATTCTAAAGAAGGAATATTTGCAGGCGGTCTGGGCTTCGCAGTAGGCTATCAAGGCTTTTTGGTAACCTTGATCACCTTGGCATCCTATGTGATCGGCCGTTATTGGCTGGCTACTGCACACCATGCTGATATGATTGCTGCAGGTGTTTATAATGCCGCAGATCTCGGTACCAGTATGGCCTTCTTGACCCTCTCCATGGCAGAGATCTTCCATTCCTTTAATATGCGTTCTCTCCACGGTTCGATCTTCACGATGAAGAATCAAAATAAGTGGCTGTGGGGTGCAGGCATTTTGTCCTTCCTGCTCACTACTGTTGTGATTGAAGTACCTTTCTTGGCAAATGCATTCAATCTGGCCCATTTGGATATGATGGAATACGGCATTGCTTTGGCTCTGGCGGTTTGCATCATTCCCATTGTTGAATTTATCAAGATCTTCTCTCGGATGCACGATAAAAAGCGCAATAAGTAAAAAATCAAACAAAAATCTCCTGTGGAATTCCACAGGAGATTTTTTTATATATTCAGTAGTTCTTCGGGTGTTGAAAGGATATAGTCGGCTTGAGATAGTTCCTCTTTGCTTCCGTATCCGTAAAGAACGGCGGCGGAAGAAAGATTGCAATATTTGGCGCCTTCTACGTCGTAGATCCGATCTCCCACCATCAGCGTTTCGGTGGGGACCAATTCATTTGTGTTTAAAACATATTGGATCACGTCTTCTTTTTTTGTGCGGGTTTCTTCCATAGTACTTCCGCCCACAAAATCGAAATATTTTGAAAGATCAAAATGATCTAATATCTGCTTGGCAAAATGTTCGGGCTTGCTTGTAGCAAGAAAAAGATGGGCGCCTCTTACCTTCAGTGCCGCTAAAGTTTCGGGGATACCTTCATACACCGTGTTTTCAAAAAGTCCTTTGACAGAAAAATATTCCCGATAGATATCGACCATTTTGCGCGCTTCTTCGGTAGAGATCTTGCAATAATCCCGAAAGGAATCTACTAAGGGAGGGCCGATAAAGAAATATAACTCTTCACGGGGAGGAAGGGGGCGGTTGGTTTGCTCCAACGCATATAAGATGGAATTGGTGATCCCTAAAGCGGGATCGGTCAAGGTTCCGTCTAAATCAAATAATATGTTTTTGAATTTCATGGTAACTCTCCTTTGATTTTTATTTTAATCGAAATCCCCTTTGATTGCAAGAGTATAATATTTTTTTAAAATTTGCAGATAATCAAAAGAAAGGGGTGAAGAAATGGAATTTAAGGAAGATTTTGATCATAACCTATACCTTTTTCAAGAAGCATTTCAAAAAGACGGAACTTTTAAGGTGAAACCCATTGCCAATCCGCATTTGAAGGGAATACCGATGGTTGCATTGCTGTCGGGTGCTATGGTTAGCAATGATGTGGTGGATCGGGATGTCCTGCGCCCATTGGCAACGCAACAGTTTGAACCCACACCGGAAGGGGCTTTGGCGGGCGGAATTGTTAATCATACGGTGGAGATCACCGAAGATCCGATGAAGGCAATGGTTCAAATCGGAGCGGGGGATTGTGTTGTTTTGATCGGCGATGCACCGCGGTGCATCATTATTGATGCAAAGGGAATGTTGACCCGCGGTACCAAGGTGCCGGAAACGGAGATCTCCTTATTGGGTCCCGAAGATGGATTTGTTGAAAACATTATGGCAAATTTGGGACTTTTGAAGAAGCGGATTGCCACTCCGCAGTTGAAATGCGAATTTATGGTTGTGGGTACCCGATGCAGTAATAAGGCAGCGGTCTGCTATTTGGAGGGGGTGGTGCGCCCTGAATTGGTGGAAGAACTGAAAGAGCGGTTAAAGAAGATCTGCATTGATTTTGTGCCGGACGGAAATATTTTGGCGGAATTGGTGCGGGATTGCCCCAGCGCGCTGTTCAAGACGGTCGGGAAAACGTCCCGCCCCGATGTATTGGCATCCAAACTGATGGAGGGACGGATCGGAGTCATCTTAGACGGTTCTCCTGTGGTGATCACATTGCCCTATATCTTTGCGGAAGCGTTTCAAAGTCCGGATGATTATTATCAAAGCTATCTTTATGCAAATGTCGGACGCATTTTGCGCGTTATTGGTTTTATCAGCGCCGTATTCTTTCCGGGATTCTATTTGGCAGTGGTAAACTTCAATCCGGGGGTCTTGCCTGCTCATTGGTTTTATACGGTTCTATCTGCTTCACAAGGCGTTCCCATTCAAACGGTAACGGAAATGTTATTGCTGTTCTTTGCCTTTGAGATTTTACGGGAGACCGGTACCCGAATGCCTGCAGGACTGGGTCTTGCTTTGAACGTGGTGGGTGCGGTGATACTGGGTGATGCAGCGGTATCCAGCAATATTGTGTCGACCCCGATGGTCATTATTGTGGCCTTTTCAGGAGTGACGGGTTTGATGGTTAAAGATTTAAAAGGTCCTGTATTCTATTTGCGATTGGCGACCATTTTGGCAGGTGCTGTTTTTGGCTTGACAGGGGTGGCCGCCGTTGCGGTTTTGACATTGGTGCATCTGGCATCAATCAATTCAATGGGCGTACCGTATCTTTACACGCTCGGAAAAGAAAACGGAAGTCAGGATACCCTTGTGCGTATGCCGTATTGGAGAATGATTCATCGCCAATGGCGGTTTTCAAAAAACCAAAGGAGGCAAAGATGATTATTCGATGGTATCGCGTGCTTGCGGTTGTTTTTATTATCATAGCAATTCTCGGATCTTTTGAGATTCCGCGGCGCAATTTGCGCTCCACTTCACAAGTGGCAGGAATGGCAATGGATTGGGAAGGCGAACAGATCAAAACCACCTTTGAATTGTATGTACCCTCTGCTGACGCCCCCTTTGGTTCCAAACGAAAAACGGTGGTGGGGAGTGGAGATACGCTGGAAGAGTGTATCGAAAATGTCAGCTTAACACACGGCGAGTTTTTGTTTGTGAATGACGCTTCGGCTTTGATTATCAGCAGTAATCATCATACGGATTTATTGCGAGAGGCTCTTTCTTATTTCAGTCTGCTGAAAAATGATCATATGGATCTTCCTGTATTTTTTGCTTTCGGGCAAAAAGCGTCTGCTGTTTTTGAAGGAGAGGGCGCGGTGATCTCCACCGAGCTTGCCGCAAGTGCTAAACATTTGAATCGGATCCAAACAGTGAAAAATTTGATGAACGGTGTGGGAAAACGCGTGTTGATAAGAGGGGAGGGGAGTTATGAAATTATTTCGTAGTTCTTTACTGATGCTGGGAGAAATGGCGGCATTTGGGTGGTTTATACTGCGGGATCTGTCGGTTTTAGCAGTTCTGCCTTTGATTCCTTTGGGGCTTTTATATTGTCGCTTTGTTTGCTTTGAGGCAAAAAAACTTCTTTGGTTAAACGGTATTTGTGCTGTGTTTACCTTGGTGATCACATCAACGGTTGCCGCAGAAGGCTTATTTGGCGGAAAGGGCTTATGGATGCTTTTGTGCCTTGCGATCGGGATCGGATTAATAGGTGTTCATATTTCTGCCGATGAGGTGGAGCGCATTTCCGCTTGGTGGATGTGGCTTTTTCTATTGGTGTTTATCGGAATGCTCCTTGGCGCATTGGCAGGAATGAGAGTGCGGAGCGAACTGCCCTCTCTTGGTGAGTGGAGAGATATTTTGGTGTTTTATCTTTTGGCTTTTGCCGACCCTTTAAGTTTGGGAAAAAGCTACCGCGCGGCTCCTTTGGCGCTGGGGATTTTATTGGTGCCCTTTGGCATTGTGTCATATCTTGCATTGGGTAAGGGGGCATTTTCGATGGCGGAGTTCCCGTATCTTTCTGTTTGGTCCGGTGTTTCTGTCTCGGCATTCCATCATACAGAGGGGATCATTCTCGGTTTGCTTTATGGAATCGGTATACTGCGGGTAGTGTTCTTTCTCGGACATTTTAAGGATCGATTTATGATCCAAAAGGCGGTCTTTTAAGACCGCCTTTATTCATATTTCGTTCACGAAAAACTCTTGATTATTAATTGATTATTTAGTATAATAAATTAAATATATCCATTTTTAGTTTTATCTTTACAGGAGTTACCATGGCAGAAATCAATATTCTTGAAAATAATCATACATTACAACAGCATCCGCTGATTCCTTCCCGCGGAATAGTGGTGCTTCCGGGAACCAATCTGACCTTTGATGTGGTGCGGGATTTCTCGGTTTATGCAGTAGAGACTGCGGCAAAGCACGATGGCTTGGTCATTGTTGCCTCTCAAAAGGATTTTGCGGTTGCAGAGCCGCAGACCAAAGACTTTTGCGATGTGGCGACCTTGGCAAAGATCAAGCAAGTGGTAAAACTGCCCGATGGAATGGTGCGCATTGCTGTGCGGGGAATTTGCCGTTGCGATCTTTTGAAGACTGAAAAGAAACATAAAATGTTTGTGGGTATTGTGTTTCCCATTGAGGAGATCAAAGCGCTTGCAGAATCTACCGATCGCGAAGCGTTGCTCCGTTCTTTGAAGGAGACTTACGCAACCTATGGTTCTTTGTTGCCTAAGTTTTCCGATGAACAGGCAATCAACATTCATACCGAAAATGATTTGGGGCGCTGTGCCGATGCGATTGCGGCACAAAGCCTTTTGAATCCCGAATATAAGCAGGAGCTTTTGGAAACATTGGACCCTGTGAAGCGTTGCGAGAGCCTTTTGGAGATTTTAATTCGCGAGATCGAAGTGCTTAAAATGGAGCAAGAGATCCACGCAAGAGTGCGTGAATCCATTGAAGCCAATCAGCGGGATTATTATCTCCATGAGCAGATGCGAGTGATTCAGGATGAATTGGGCGAGAATGATAACGGCGATGATATCGACGGTTATTATGAGCGCGTTGCCGCATTGAAAACCACCGATGAGATCAAAGAGAAATTGACCAAAGAAGTGGATCGTATGGCAAAGATGCCCCCGCTCTCCCATGAGGGAGCGGTGATCCGCAATTACTTGGATTTGGTTTTGGAAGTGCCCTTTGGTATTTACACCGAGGAGAATTTGGATATCAAAACAGCACGTAAGATCTTGGAGAAAGACCATTACGGCTTGGATGAAGTAAAAACGCGGGTGCTGGAGTTTTTGGCGGTTCGCTCTTTGAATGCGGTGGGCGGTCAAATTCTTTGTTTGGTAGGTCCTCCGGGTGTCGGTAAGACTTCCATTGCCCGCAGTATTGCGGAGGCAACCAATCGTAAATTGGCGCGTGTCAGCCTTGGCGGTGTGCATGATGAGGCGGAGATCCGCGGTCACCGTAAAACCTATATCGGCGCAATGCCCGGTCGGATCGCCGATGCGGTTATTAAAGCGGGGAGCAGTAATCCCTTGATCCTGTTGGATGAAGTGGATAAGATGTGCTCCGATCTGCGGGGTGATCCCGCTTCAGCCTTGCTGGAAGTATTGGACAGTGAGCAGAATTGCAATTACGTGGATCATTATATTGAAGTGCCCATGGATCTATCCCAAGCCTTCTTTATTATGACCGCAAACTCTTTGGATACCATTTCACGTCCTTTGCTGGATCGTATGGAGGTAATTGAACTTTCCTCCTATTTGGATGAGGAAAAATATCATATTGCCAAGCAATATTTGATCCCGAAGCAACGGAAATTGCACGGCTTGAAATCAAACCAAATTCGGATCAGCGATGCGGCTTTGCGGGCTGTGATCGATGGTTATACCCGCGAATCGGGTGTTCGTCAGCTGGAGCGTTGCATCGGTAAAATGATGCGTAAAGCCGCCTTGCAGATTGTGGAAGACGGAAAGAAGTGCCTAACTGTGGGCGCGGGGCAATTAGAGCAGTTATTGGGCCCGAAAAAGTACAAAGATGAGCCGTTGTATGATCCCGCGTGCTACGGTATTGTGAACGGACTTGCCTGGACTTCTGTCGGCGGTGAAATGCTGATGGTAGAGGTTTCGGTGTTGGAGGGAAGCGGAAAGCTGGAACTGACCGGAAGCCTCGGAGATGTGATGAAGGAAAGCGGTCGCACGGCTGTTTCTTATCTGCGCAGTGTGGCAGATCGAATGAACGTCAGCTATGACTTTTATAAAAACAAAGACCTTCATATCCATTTTCCAGAGGGCGCCATTCCCAAAGACGGTCCCAGCGCAGGGATTACCATTGCCACCGCGGTGTGTTCGGCATTGACCGGTATTCCTGCCGATAATAAAGTGGCGATGACAGGGGAGATCACCCTGACGGGACGTGTTTTGCCCATTGGCGGGTTAAGAGAAAAAACCATGGCCGCCTATAAACACGGCATTAAAACCGTATACATCCCGAAGGATAATGTGCCCGATCTGGAAAAGATCGATCCCACCGTTCGGAAATCTATTAAATTTGTGCCCGTGTCCCACGCAGACGAAGTGCTCAAAGGGGTGCTGGGTATCAGCGAAAAAAGAAAGAAGACCTTCATTTGTCCTCCTCAAAAGGCGGATAAAAAAGAAACGGGGAAGGAAGTATGGCTCTAAATATTCAAAAGGTGCAGTTGCGGATTTCCGCAGTGCGTCCTTCGCAATTTCAGACCGATCTGCCGGAAGTGGTGTTTTGCGGCCGATCCAATGTGGGCAAGAGTTCTATGATCAACTGCCTTTTGGGCAGAAAGTCTCTTGCGCGCACATCGGAAAAACCGGGAAAAACCGCCACCATCAATTATTATGATATTGACCGTAAACTCTTTTTGGTGGATCTGCCGGGTTACGGGTATGCAAGAGTTTCCCAAAAGGAAAAGGAAAAGTGGGGCCGTTTTATAGAGGCTTATTTTTCCTTTGAAAGTGATAAGAAACTTGCGATTTCTTTGGTAGACCTGCGCCATCCTCCTACTGCAGATGATTTGGATATGGCGACTTATTTGGAGAGCGCGGGAATTCCGTATTGGATCGTTGCCACCAAGGCGGACAAGCTTTCTAAAACGGCGGCCGCAGAGCAAGTTGCTGCTTTGGAAAAAAACTATGAACAATTGCACCCCGAAAAGATTTTAGCGTTCTCTTCCAAAACCAAGCAGGGACGCGAAGAACTTTTGAATGCATTGACATTTATTGCCGAAGGAGAGGCAAATGACTGAGTTGTTTACTAATTTTATTGAATACTTGTATCTGCTTCCTGCGATTTTGATTTCCCTTTCCTTTCACGAATGTGCACACGCTTTTGTGGCTACTAAGTTGGGGGATCCCACACCTAAGGAAGACGGAAGACTCTCTTTGAATCCTTTTCGGCATATTGACCTTTTTGGTTTTGTGGCGATGCTTATTGTGCATTTCGGTTGGGCAAAGCCGGTGCGAGTGAATCCGATTTATTTTGAGAATCCTCGTAAGGGAATGCTTTATACCGCCATTGCAGGACCGATTTCCAATGTGGTCTTGGGTGTTTTGTCGTCACTGCTGTTGTTTTGGGCATCGGTATTGGGCGCACCCTTTTGGATCTTTCGGATTTTATTGTATATGGTCGTGTTGAACGTGGGTTTGGCAATTTTCAATCTGATCCCCATCCATCCTTTTGACGGTTCCCGCGTTTTAAGCTATTTTTCGCCTCGTTATGCTTCGTTTATTGCATCGAAGGCGCAGATCGTGCAAGCGATTTTTCTTGCTTTGTTGCTGTTGCCGCGTTTTTTGCCGTTTCCTGATATTATCGGAAACATAATCGGTGCGGTGCAATATGGCGTATTAAGTGGCTTGTTGAAACTATGGTCGATGCTTTTTTGGTTTGTGTAAAATTCTTTATTTTTAGGAGAAACAATGGAACAACTTAAGTTTTCATTAGAGGTTTTTGACGGTCCTTTGGAGTTGCTGCTTCATTTGATCTCCAAAAACAAAGTTTCAATTTATGATATCCCCATCTCCTTAATTTTGGAGCAGTATATGGAATACATCGAAGATCTTAAGAAGATGGATCTCGAGGTTTCCAGTGCTTTCATTGAGATGGCGGCGCAGTTGATGCTGATCAAATCTCGGATGCTTTTGCCGAAAGCCGAGGAAGATGAAGAAGATCCTCGGATGAGTTTGGCG
>JAZQET010000004.1:0-31429 GCA_045539135.1 Eubacteriales bacterium
TTGCCGAAAAAATAAGTAAAAGGAAGTCAGCAAAACTGACTTCCTTTTTTTATAAAATAAAAACTCAAGAACATTGTTCTTGAGTTTGGAGCGGGTGACGAGGCTCGAACTCGCTACCTCAACCTTGGCAAGGTTGCGCTCTACCAGATGAGCTACACCCGCATTTCATTTCGCTTCTCTCAAGCGACGAGTGTTATTATACAGTAAGTTCTTATAAAAGTCAAGTAGTTTTTTATAAAAAAATAAATATTTTTTTACCGCCCCGCAGTCCTTTTGTACTGCGGGGCGGTAAGCACTTTAGTTCAATTTCAAAACAGTAAGAATTGCGTCGGTTTCTTTCTGATCATAGGTGAAGGTTACCGTATCGCCCATATTCAGGATCACCGCACGTTCATCGGTGGCAACGCTCAAGGCATAGGTTGCGGGCGCGTTATCCAACTGATAATAGTAGCAGGTGTTTCCGCCTACCACCGCACTGCGGATGGAGGTGATGGCACCGGTCACGGTGGTGTGTCCCGAAAGATCCTCGGGCACCTCTTCCAGCAAGCCGTTTTCTGCCAGTTTGGCTACATACAACCGCTCACATTCCTCTACCGTATCAGCGGCAACCACGATCTGATACTGCTGTACATTGACCATGGCATACATCTTAACCAGCTCTGCCGCATCCTTCAGTGCCACAAAGTAGGTGGGCTCCTCTGCAATGTTCAGCAGCAGGGGGAAGGTGGCGGTGTAGCGCATCTCCTGCACTTGACCTTGGGCGGAGTTCATGGCCGAGTATTCCTCGGCACCGGGAACCGCGTAAAACTTGGTTTCCTTGGTGCGTTGATTGCAGAGGATAAAGCCGATGTTGGATTCATCCGCCGCCATACTGGTCACGCCGGTGTACATATAAACATCATCGCCCTGCGCCATATAATTATAACCGTCGGTGGTCACACGGCAGTCTTTTTGGGCAAAAACCGAGTTCCAGAAGCCGTTGATCAGGGTTCCGTAATAATCATACTGCTCAATGATCAAGGCGGCGTTATAGACCCGATCCACCCAACTGGGGATCTCGGAAACCGCATAATAGGTGCTCTCGCCGGTCACTGCGTTGACCAGCACTGCGCCGTCGATGTCCTTTCCGCTGTAGAGTCCGATCTTATATTCATAGGTGGGGCAGATCCAGAAGGGGGTACCGTTTTCATCCACCTCAAAGGTTTGATCGGCGAAGATCTTGGTGGGAAATTGGAACCGCAGATGGCGGGCAAGATTTCTGCCGAAATGCTCGGCGGTGGAATACTTCATTCCCTCTTCCAACCGAATCAGATCTACTTCTTGGGTCACCATATCAATCATCAGGTAACCGGGCACGCCGTCTTTTACGTTGGAGAGCCATTTGAATACATCCACATAGGCAAGGGGAGTGACCCGCACAGGGCGCCCTTTATAGTTGATCTGGGTGTAATTGTCCATCACATCGAATTGGCTGACCATATCCGAAAGCTCGCCCATCTTCCGATCTCCAAGGCGCATGGCGGAGCCGGAATCCAAGCGGGGAATGTTATCATAGGTGATGGCGGAAACATCGGTGGAAAAATCCCCTTCCTCCACCTTTAAAAGATCCCGATACCGCTTGGCATTGAAGATCTGGGCACCCACCAAGGAGCCGATGACTCCCACCAAAATGCAGAGGACGATGATCCCCGCCAATACCTTCAAGGTGGTGGGAATGCCGTTGATCTGAACGGTGTGGCCCTTGGGACCCACCTTCATCTTTACTTCCATCACCTTCATATTGGCCACTTGGATCAAAAAGACCGCGCCGTAGCAAACACAAAGGGAGATGATAAAGGCAAGCAGTCCGCCCGAATGAATGTTCAGAGCGGGGAGGGTCACATAAAAGATGCCTGCGCCCAGCAGCAGAGTGACCAAAAGGCAAATCAGATGTGTTTTGAATGTTCCTTTTTTCATTGTTTATTCTCCTTCTACCATTTCGATGCGGGTAAGGCACCGCTCCACCAGACCGTCAATGTCCAGCTTGGCCTCCTCCCGCAGAATATCCGATAAAGTGGGCTTGGTGCGGGGATGCTTGGGAGTAAAGACAGTGCAACAATCCTCATAAGGCTGAATGGAGGTCTCAAAGGTGCCGATCTTGCGGGAGATCTTCACGATCTCCTCCTTGTCCATCCCGATCAGGGGACGCAATACCAAGGCATCGGTCACACTGTCGGTCAGGTGCAGAGCATCCATCGTTTGGGAGGCTACCTGACCCAAGCTTTCTCCTGTGATGAGAGCGCCGCAACGGCGGTCTTTGGCAATGGCGTTTGCCACCCGCATCATCATCCGCCGCATAATGACGGTGAAAAATTCTTCCTTGCAATGGTCCCGAATGGCTTCCTGCGCTTCGGTGAAGTGCACCACCGCCACCCGCATTTCAGGGCAATAGTCCCGCATAATATCCGCCAGTTCCAAAACTTTTTGCTTGGCGCGCTCGCCGGTGTAGGGCGGGCTGAAGAAGTGGATGCCCAGCAACCGCACACCCCGCTTGGCCATCATATAGCCTGCCACAGGGCTGTCGATGCCGCCGGAGAGCAGAAGTGCCGCTCTGCCGTTGGAGCCGTAAGGCATACCGCCCGCGCCCTGCTCCCGTACCGCGTGGATGTAAGCACTGAAATCCCGCACCTCTACCGTAACGGTCAGCTCGGGGTTATGCACATCCACCTGCAGGTGGGGAAAGGCCTCCAAAAGATCCCCGCCGATCTCGTTGCAGATCTCGGGGGATTTCAAGGGGAACCGCTTATCACTGCGTTTGGCCTCCACCTTAAAGGTGTTGACCTCCTCCAAAACCTCTGCCAGACATTCCTTTGCCTTGGCGGAAATGGAGGCCATATCCTTTTCGCACATATAAGCCTTGCAGACCGCCGCCAAGCCGAAGACCCTCTTCACCCGCTGATAGGCTTCATCCATATCGGCGTTTTCCAAGGTTTGAATGTAGATGGTGGATTGGGCAAGGCGAATGTCAAAGGCACCCAACCCCTTCAAAGAGGTTTTGATATTCTTTAATAAAACTTGATCAAAGTGACTGCGGTTGAGACCCTTTAACACGATCTCTCCGCATTTTGCCAAAATCATTTGTTCCATATTGCGTTATACATCCTTATAGAGTTTTTGAATTTTTTCGGGCACCTCTGCCAGCGCATCCATCAGGGCGTCGATCTCCTCGGTGGTGTTCTCGATCCCGAAGCTGATCCGCAAAGCGCCCATCACCGTCTGCTCGTGATAGCCCAGCCGCCCCAAAACCGAATGGGAGCGGTATTTTTTGGAGGAGCAGGCGGAGCCTTGGGAAACGTAAATCTCCCGTTCTTCCAAAAAGTGAAGTACATTTTCCCCTAAATAGCCCAAAACAGAGACGTTCTGAATGTAAGGCACACCGTCTTCGGGGGAGTTGATCTGCAAAAAGGGCAGTTCCTTGGCGCGGGTAAGAAAATGCGCCCGTAACCGCTCAAAATGGGTAAGGTCTTCCTGTTCGTAAAGTTCAATGGCCTTGGCAAAGCCTGCGGCGGCAGGGCTGTTATAAGTCCCCGGCACGATTCCCCGTTCCTGCTCTCCGCCAACGGTGATGTTGCGGACGCGGGTTCCTTTTTTCAGGTAAAGGGCACCTATGCCCTTGGGACCTTTGATCTTATGGGCGGAAAGGGAAAAACTGTCGCATTTCAACGCCGCCACCGAAGTGGGGATCTTGCAAAAGGCCTGTACACCGTCGATATGAAAATGGGCGGGTGCTTTTTTGCGGCGGATCACTGCGGCGATCCGCTCCACCGGCAAGCGAAGCCCTAATTCATTGTTGACCATCATCACCGCCACCATCACCGTTTTTTCGTTGATGGCATCGGCGATGCTCTCGAAGGTGGGGTCTGCATAGATGACCTCGAAGCCCTGCTCCTCCAGAACAGCGCCGCAGGCATAAACGCTGGGGTGCTCCACCTTGGTCAGCACCACCCGATTGCCCATCCGCTTGCGGGCAAGGGTGCCGCCGATCACGGCTAAATTGTTGGCATAGGTGCCTCCGGAGGTAATGAGAACTTCTTCGGCGGCGCAATGCAGTAACTTTGCCACTGCCGCTTTGGCGGCACGGATCCCCTCTTCCGCCCATAAAGCGGGGCGGTAAAGGGAGGAAGCGTTGGCAAAATGCGCTTGCGCCTCTTGGGCCATCAGCGCGGTCACCGCCTCATAGGGGCAGGTGGTGGCGCTGTTATCAAAATAGATCATGGGGATACCTCGTATCTATATATAATAACTATATTATAGTACAAAATTTTTCCATTATCAAGACCCATTCCATAGAGAGATCATGGCTTTGGCGGTCAATTCTCCGCCGTAGAGCGCCTGCTCCAAGGTATTGGCGGAACTTCCCACCTCCAAAAGAAGGGTATAGTCGGTAAAGTGGGTGTTGAACCGATCCTCTCTTAAATTCACAGGGCGGGAAAGCTGTCCGTAAAGGGTACCCATCCGTCGGGACAGGGCAAGGGCATATGTAAAATTCTCCCGCCAGTTTGGATGGGAAAGACCCTTGGAATCGGTGCCGCACACGATCATAATTTGCGCCGCCTGCCTGCCGTTGACCTCGGTCACCGGATAGTAGTTCACCCCGTTGCTGCTGATGGAGTCCCGATGGACATCCAAAACCACCTGAATGGTGGGGTTCTCCTTCAAGACCTGCTCCACTGCCTTGCGGGAGGTGGCATAGGCGTTGCTGAAATCGTCGTTATAAATATCGGTCAGGTGGATGGTTTCGTAGCCTGCCCCGCGAAAGACCTCCGCCATGGCTTCTCCCACCGCCACCACATTTTTGGTCTCGTCGCGGGTGTTGGTGATCCCTGCACTGTTGCGATAGCATTCGGTGGTGTGGGTGTGATAGATCAAAACCGCAGGCTTTCCCGCTGTGAATGAAGGCTGGGCAACGGTGCGGTTCAGATCGTCAGTCACATCAAAGTCGGTGGCATTGGCAATCGCCGTGCCGTTCACTTGGGTGTAGGTGCCCGATAGGGCGGAAAGATTGGTGGCTTGAATGGCATCGTCGGTGGGCTCTTCTTTGGGCTCTTCCTTGGCAAAGTATAAAAAGTATTCCTCCGGCACCTCGGTGTATTCCGGCACCAAATACCGCCCGATGGTGTTCATCACCGGATCGGTGTGCCGAAGAAGAGCCACCGTCAACTGCCGCGAGGTTTGTCCCTTTGCATTCCGAAGGGCAAAGTTCGCCGCATGGGGCAACCACCGCCGCCAGCAAAGACCGCCTGTGATGCAAAGGGCGGCGATCAGTCCGATGCTGATCCATTTGCGCATCTTCTCACTTCCTCTCCGAGCAAGGGGGATTGCTCATAAAAAAGCATATGAGTCTTTGCAACGGATTATACTTAATAAAGATATTTTAAGATCTCTTCGGTGGAGAGATCTCCGTGAAAGGCTTTGTTCAAGGCGAAGGCAATGATCTTGGCACCCATATCCGTTGCCGCCTCCATTTGACGGGGGGTGGCAATGAGACTTTCTTCGTAAGGGTGTAATTTTACACCGTAATGTTCCCATTCTTCTCCCAGCACATGGCGCAATAAAGCGCGACAATCCACCACCGTGGGCATCCCGATGGAAAGCACCGGCACCCCCAAGGTGTAGGCGCTGATCTCCTTGCGGGAATTATCCACTCCGCCGCCGGGGGTCAGCCCCGAATCGGAAAGCTGAATGGTCTTGCAAAGGCGGTCAAGACTTCCTGTTGCCATGGCATCAATTAAAATGACCGCCTCCGGTTGCAATACGCGGGCAAGCCCCTGCGCCATTTCGGCGCTTTCAATGCCGCTGATCCCGAAAACAGGCGCCGACGCGGCGCTGACCGAAGAAAAGGCGGCAGGCAAAGGGGAGAGGGGACGGGTCACCATCAGCCGCCGCACCGCTTTATCCCCCAAACTGTCGGGGGTGATGTTGGGGTTGCCGATGCCCAGCACCAAAATGCGCTTTTTTTCGCCCAGCATCTGCCGCAGATGCTTTGCCAAAATGTCGGCGATCTCCTCAAAGGCAGGCTCGCCGATCTCATAGGTTTTTTCCGTTTCCAAGGTCAGGTACCGCCCGATCTCCCGCCCGATGGCGGCGGCGCCTTCCTGATCCTCCACCCGCACTTCTGTTAGAGTGCACCAGTTCAGCTCCGTTACCTCACTGCAGATCCCTTTGGGCAGGGTGGCGGCCTCTGCCATCTCCAGTTGCTCGATCATCAGATCCGATGGAATGTTCATTTTTCGTCAACTCCTTTGGAGTAGTGTTTGCTCAAATAAAAAAAATAACCGCCCGAAGGCGGTTATTTGAATTATTTCTCCAAAAGATCGGCGGCGCCTTCCAAGGCATCGCATTCATGGAGCTCGATCATCCCCTTATCGCAAAGAGAGGCAAGCTCGGGGTCGATGGGCAGGCGGGCGAGGATGGTCAGCTCATTTTTGGCCGCAACCTCTTCCAGCTTGCTTTCGCCGAACACATGGATCTTCTTGCCACAGTCGGGGCAGAGCAGGTAGCTGTAGTTTTCCACAATACCCAAAATGGGGATGTTCATCATCTTGGCCATTGCCACCGCTTTGCCCACGATCATGGAAACCAGATCCTGCGGGGAGGTCACAATGATGATGCCATCTACCGGCAGGGATTGGAAGACCGTCAAGGGCACATCGCCGGTGCCGGGAGGCATATCCACAAACATATAATCCACATCATTCCAAACCACATCGGTCCAGAACTGCTTCACTGCCCCTGCGATCACAGGTCCCCGCCAAACAACGGGGGATTCCTCATCCTCCAAAAGAAGATTGACCGACATAATTTGAGTTCCCATCTTGGAGGAAACAGGGTAAAGCGCCTGTCCGTCGCTCTCGGCACGCTTGCCGGAAAGACCGAAGGCTTTGGGAATAGAGGGACCGGTGATATCGGCATCCAGAATAGCGGTGGAAAATCCGCGCCGCGCCATTGCCACCGCCATCAAAGAGGTGACCATGCTTTTACCGACACCGCCCTTGCCGCTCACCACGCCGATGATCTTTTTCACGTTGGTCAGCTCATGGGGCTTTTCAATAAGACTTTCCTTCTCCTTGGAATTGCCGGAGCAATTGGAGGAGCAGGTGTTACAATCGTGTGTACAACCCAAGAAAAACACTTCCTTAACTTTAATATTCTTGGATTAGTATACCCTCAAAAAGGAAAAATGTCAATCCTTGCATTTTCGGTTTTACTTTTTTGAAAAGGTGTGCTATGATAGAAAAGGAAGGATGTGTGACCAATGAGAAAAAGAAATCCCAATCAGGCGGCAGACCGCTTTTATGATTATTTGCTGGAGCATCGCAGTACGGTCTTGCGCTATTTGGCGGTAGCGGTGATAAGCGGCCTTTTGCATTTTCTTATCAGTAGGATGATCCCTTTGGAGAGCGGCGTGGTGATCGGCTTTTTTCTGCGCTTTCTTCTGCTGTTCTATGGAGCGAAATATTGGGTCTATCGGGAGCAAGGCAGTGGCTTCTTCTATACCGCCCGTCAGTTGATGATCGCGGTGATGGCGGTGACTGTCCTGACGGTGGCAGTCAATTATCTCACCATCTTTTTGGGCAACCGCCTTTGGATCAGCTACCTGTTGCAGGGCATTTATGAGATCGTTCTCTTTTTCCTGTTCCAATTGTTAATTTTTAAGCAAGAAGATTGATTTTTGTCAAAAGGCGTGTTAAAATATAAAAAGGAATAAATGAAAGGGGAAGAACCGTGAAAAAGAATCAGATCATTGTGTTGGTTTCCGTTATTGTGGGTGTTGCCGCCGCGGTGGCCGCGGTCATTTTGGTGCTGAAGCATCTGGAAAAGAAAAAGGCAGAGATCGCCCCTGCAAATCTGGCATTTGAAACCGATTTCACCGAAGAGGAAGCCGAATAAGAAGAACCGATAAAAGCCCTGTTGCAAGCCGCAACAGGGCTTTTTTGCTGTGTTTATCTATAGTAATAAGGTAGAAAACCGTCTTTTTATCGTTTGGTTTACATAACAATATCTTGTGTTTTGCCAAAAATTAAAACAAAATATATTGTGTTTTAGTCTTGACATTTCTCTAAATATTGTATAGAATAGTATCTGCACCACTATGAGTGGCACAAGATATGGGAAGGGAGCATCGTTTATGACCGTAGCAGGCTTGCAAAAACTCACCTTGCTGGATTTTCCGGGCAAGACCGCTTGCACGGTATTTTTGAACGGATGCAACTTCCGCTGTCCCTTTTGCCATAATTTCGCGTTGGCAAAGGGGATCGCCGAGCCTCTGATGGAGGCGGAAGAGCTTCTTGCTTTTTTGGAAAGCCGCAAAGGGCTTTTGGATGGGGTGGCCTTTACCGGCGGGGAACCGCTGATGCAAAGGGAACTGCCCGATCTGATCCGTAAGATCAAAGCCATGGGCTATGCGGTGAAGCTGGATACCAACGGTTGCTTCCCCGACCGCCTCAAGGCGCTGGTGGAGGAAGGCTTGCTGGACTATGTGGCGATGGATGTAAAAAATGCACCCCGCCGCTACGGAGAAACGGTAGGCTTTTTGAAGCTGGAGACCCATCGGATCGAGGAGAGCATCGCCTTCTTAAAGGAAGGGCGTGTGGACTATGAGTTCCGCACCACCGTGGTGCATCCTTTGCACGGGAAGGAAGAACTGACCGAGGTGGCGCAATGGCTCCAAGGAGCAAAGCGCTATTATCTGCAGCAGTTCCGCCCGTCGGAGCAGGTGCCCAATGAAGCGTTGGAAGCACCTTCTTATCAAGAGATGAAGGAATACTTGGAGGCAGTGCGCAAGATCTTGCCCATTGCAGAACTGAGGGGGGTAGATTGATGAAACGGATCTTATTTCAAGGGGACTCCATCACCGATTGCGGCAGAAACCGCGACAGTCTTTATAATTTAGGCGGCGGCTATCCCAATCTGGTGGGTTGCTATCTGGCGGCAGAATACCCCGGCGCCTATGAATGCATTAATAAAGGCATCAGCGGCAATCGGGTGGTGGATGTGTATGCCCGCATCAAGAAGGACATCATCAACCTGCAACCGGATGTAATGAGCATTATGATCGGGGTCAACGATGTGTTGCACGAGATCTTTCATCAAAACGGTGTTTCCACCGAAAAGTATGAGCGGGTCTATGATTGGATGATCGGGGAGATCAAAGAGGCATTGCCGGAGATCAAAATTATGATCCTCGGTCCCTACCTGCTCAAAGGCTCCTCCAGTGAAGAGCACTGGGAAGAATTCCGTTCCGGTGTGGAAGAAAAAGCGGCGGCAGCCAAGCGGATCGCAGAAAAATACGATCTGCCCTTTGTGGATCTGATGACCGCCTTCGATGAAGCGGCAGCCAAATACCCCGACGGAACTTGGTCGGCAGACGGTGTTCACGCAAAGAACGCCGGCAAGGAACTGATCAAGCGGGAATGGCTTCGCTGCTTCGAAAAACATTTTGTGGAATAAAAAATAGATAAATGAGAGAGGATTAGGACGTATGTACAGTGTAGTAAAAAGAGACGGTTCTGAGGCTGAGTTTAATATTTCCAAGATCAGTGTAGCCATCCAAAAGGCATTCGACGCCCAGAACAAAGAATCCCACCCCAGCATTATTGACCTGCTTGCTTTGAAGGTAACCGCTCATTTCGAGCCCAAGGTCAAAAACGGTAAGATCGCCGTGGAAGATATTCAGGATAGCGTAGAGGCTGTGCTCAGCGAATCCGGTTATGCGGATGTTGCCAAGGCATATATCCTTTACCGTAAGCAAAGAGAAAAGGTTCGGAACCTGAAATCCACCTTCTTGGATTATAAGTCCTTGGTGGATAGCTATGTAAACGTAACCGACTGGCGGGTGAAGGAGAACTCCACCGTGACCTATTCGGTAGGCGGCTTGATCCTGTCCAACAGCGGCGCCATCACCGCAAATTATTGGCTCAGCGAGATCTATGATAATGAGATCGCCGATGCGCACCGCAACGCCGATATTCATATCCACGATCTTTCCATGCTGACCGGCTATTGCGCAGGTTGGTCCCTGAAGCAGTTGATCAAGGAAGGCTTGGGCGGTGTTCCCGGTAAGATCACCTCCGCTCCCGCCAAGCATTTGGTTTCTCTTTGCAATCAGATGGTCAACTTCTTGGGTATTATGCAGAATGAGTGGGCAGGCGCGCAAGCCTTCTCCTCCTTCGATACCTATCTTGCCCCCTTTGTGCGGGTGGATAACCTGACCTATTGGGAAGTGAAGAACTGCATTCAGTCCTTCGTATACGGTGTGAATACCCCCAGCCGTTGGGGTACTCAGGCTCCCTTCTCCAATATCACCTTGGATTGGACCGTTCCTGCAGACCTGAAGGATCTGCCTGCCATCGTGGGCGGTAAGGAAATGGACTTCACCTATGGGGATTGTAAGAAGGAAATGGATATGATCAACCGCGCCTTCATCGAGACGATGATCGAAGGCGATGCCAACGGCCGCGGCTTCCAGTATCCCATTCCTCCCTATTCCATCACCCGTGACTTTGACTGGTCCGAAACCGAGAATAATAAGCTGCTGTTTGAGATGACAGCGAAATACGGTACCCCCTATTTCTCCAACTATGTCAACAGCGATATGGAGCCCAGCGATGTGCGCAGTATGTGCTGCCGCCTGCGTTTGGATCTCCGTGAACTGCGCAAAAAGTCCGGCGGCTTCTTCGGCTCCGGTGAGTCCACCGGCTCTGTGGGCGTTGTGGCCATCAACCTGCCCCGCATTGCTTATCAGTCTGCTACCGAGGAAGAATTCTATGCACGTTTGGATAAACTGCTGGATATCTCCGCCCGTTCTCTGAAGATCAAGAGAACCGTTATCACCAAGTTCTTGAACGAAGGCCTCTATCCCTATACCAAGAGATATCTGGGCTCCTTCGATAACCACTTCTCCACCATCGGCCTTGTGGGTATGAACGAGACCGCCCTCAATGCTTGCTGGCTGAAGAAGAACCTGACCACCGCAGAGGGTCAGCAGTTCGCCAAAGACGTGCTCAACCATATGAGAGAGCGCCTGTCCGACTATCAGGAGGAATACGGCGATCTGTACAATCTGGAGGCTACTCCCGCCGAGTCCACCTCCTACCGCTTGGCGAAGCACGATGTCAGCCGCTTCCCCGGCATCATCACCGCCAATATGGACGGTACTCCCTATTACACCAACTCTTCTCACCTGCCCGTTGGCTATACCGAGGATATCTTTACCGCTTTGGATCTGCAGGACGAACTGCATACCCTCTATACCTCCGGTACTGTGTTCCACGCTTATATGGGTGAAAAACTGCCCGATTGGAAGGCGGCTGCAAACCTGGTGAAGAAGATCGCAGATAACTACCGTCTGCCTTATTACTCCATGTCTCCCACCTATTCTGTCTGTAAGAACCACGGTTATATCACCGGCGAGCAGTATTCCTGCCCCCATTGCGGTGAGAATACCGAGGTATACAGCCGTATCACCGGCTACTACCGCCCCGTTCAGAACTGGAACGACGGTAAGGCGCAGGAGTTCAAGGATCGTAAACTTTATGATCAGACCATCGCTCAGATCAAAACGCCCACCAACCATGCCGCTTGCGGCTGCGGTTGCGGCGATGCAGAGCCCGAGGTCGTGGGCGGAAACCGTGTGCTGCTGTTCACCACCAAGACCTGCCCCAACTGTAAGATGGCAGCCGCAATGCTGGATCAGGCAGGCATCGCTTATGTGAAGTTGGATGCCGAGGATCCCGCTAACCGCGCTTTGGTAGACGGTTATCAGATCACCAAGGCTCCCACCCTGATCGTGGAGACCGATGCAGGCATCGAGAAGATGACCAATGCATCTGAGATCCGTGCTTATACCAAAAAGGTAAATGTCAATGTATGATGCTGTAATCATCGGCGGCGGTACCGCCGGAATGACTGCCGCGATCTATCTTCTGCGCGCAGGCAAAAAAGTAATGCTGCTGGAGTCTACCGCCTTGGGCGGTCAGATCACCGCATCCGCCCGCATTGAAAATTTTCCCGCCTTGCTGGGGATCAGCGGAGTGGAATATGCGGATCGGCTGGCCGAGCAGGTGTATGAGTTCGGGGGAATGATCGAACCGGTCGAGGTGCAAGGGGTGGAAAAGACCGCAAACGGGTTCACCGTCACCTCCACCGATGGGGATGTCTATGATGCCAAAACCATCGTGATCGCCACCGGTTCTACCCATCGCCATCTGGGGCTCCCGCGGGAGGAGACCATCGCAGGTGTGTCTTATTGCGCGGTTTGCGACGGTGCTTTCTATAAAAATAAAAAGGTAGCGGTTGTGGGCGGCGGCAACGCCGCCGTGCAATCGGCGCTCTCTTTGGCGGATCTGTGTGCAAGTGTCACCCTGATCCACCGTCGGGACGGTTTTCGTGCCGAACCCGTTCTGTTGGAACGGCTGAAAAAGTGTCCCAATGTGACCATCCGCACCGGCGGTGTGGTCTCCAAACTGTTGGGGGAAGAAAAACTCACCGGCTTGGAACTGACCTTCGGTACACAGACTGAAACGGTGGAGATGGACGGGTTGTTTGTGGCTGTGGGTCAGCAATCCAATAATGAACCGTTCAGAGCCTTAGTGGATTTGGATGAGCAGGGCTATGTGCAGGCAGGAGAGGATTGCCTCACCACCTGTGCAGGCGTTTTTGCCGCAGGGGACTGCCGCCAAAAGCAGGTGCGCCAGTTGGCCACCGCCGCAGGCGACGGTGCTGTGGCAGGACTTGCCGCCATCGCCTATTTGGATTCCTTGGAGGATAAATAATTATGAAGATCATTACCATCGGCCGCGAATTCGGAAGCGGCGGCAGAGAGCTGGGCAAGCGCCTTGCGGATCTCACCGGTTTTGACTATTATGATCAGGAGATCCTGCACGCCATTGCCGAGAAGAAAGAGCATACCTCAGGCTATGTGGAGAGTGCGGTAGCCTTCCACGCTTGGCGCACCTTTCCCTTGGTGTTCCATCATTCCTTTGCCAATGAACACGCGATCCATACCAATGAACTGATCGCCCAAAAAGAGGTACTGGAAGAGATCGCCGCTCAAGGCAAGGATTGCATCATTATCGGGCAAGATGCCGATGTGATCTTAAAGAAGGAATCCCCCTTCCGCATCTTTGTTTGCGCCGAGCTGGATGCCCGTATGCGCCGCTGTATGGAGCGTGCGGAAGGCAAAGAGGCCGAATTTACCGAAAAAGAAATGAAGCGCAATATCAAGCGGATCGATAAATACCGCGCCCAAACGCGGGAACTGGTTTCCGGCAGTAAATGGGGCACCCGAGAGGGTTATGACCTGATCGTCAATTCCACCGATTGGCAGATCAAAGACCTTGCTGTTGCGTTGAAAGAGTATATTGATCATTGGTATGACCGTAAAAACTGAAATAAGCGAGAAAACAACGGAAATTTTTTCTGTTGTTTTCTCGCTTTTTTTCGTTATATTATAATGTAGAAAAAGAAAAAATACCGCCGACTTTTGTCGGCGGTATTTTTTTATGAATTTCATCAAAAAACTATTGATTTTTCTGAAATCTTTGCTATAATTTAAATGAAGTGGCATCCAAGTGGGTGCCTACTGGCATTGAAGTGGTGAAAAATTTCGTTGAGAGGAGGTGTATACATGGCATACTTCACCGGTTATTTCGAATTATTCGTGGATGAAAAGGGCAGAGTCATTCTCCCCAAAAAGTTAAAAGAGCAATCGGGAAGCGATCTGGTCTTGACCCAAGGCTTGGATGGATGCGTGTATATACTGACTCCCGAAGAATGGCTGAACCTGCAAAATAAGATCTCCAAGACCCCCATGTCCAAAGGTCTTGCCATCAGCCATTTCTTTAATACCTATAAAACCGATGTTACCGCCGATAAGCAGGGAAGAGTGCAGATCCCCCTGCCCCTTCGCCGCCTTGCCGCCATTGAGGGCAATGTGATGATGATCGGTAACGGAAACCGCATTGAGATCTGGAATCCCGATCGGTTTAATGATATGGTGCAGAAGATGGATACCGCATCCATTATGGCCACCATGGATGAATTGGAATTCTGATGAAAGCATTTGAGCATTATAGCGTAATGGCAGAGGAATGTCTGGCAGGGCTGAAGATCAACCCCAAGGGCATTTATGTAGACGCTACTTTGGGCGGAGGCGGTCATAGCAGCCTCATCGCCGCCAAGCTCACCACCGGTAAGCTGATCGGTATCGATCAGGATCGGGATGCTCTTGCGGCGGCAACTGCCCGCCTTGCTCCCTTCGGTGAGCGGTTTACGGCGGTGAAATCCAATTTCTCCAACCTGAAAAAGGTAATGGAAGATCTTGAGATCCCCGCCATCGACGGTATTTTGTTTGATTTGGGCGTCTCCAGCTTCCAGCTGGATGAAGAAAGCCGCGGCTTTTCCTATCGGTTCGATGCTCCTTTGGATATGCGGATGGATCGGGAAAATCCCTTGGATGCCTATCAGGTGGTCAATGCCTATTCCAAAGAGCAGTTGACCGAGATCTTTTATCGCTACGGCGAAGAGCGCCAAAGCGCCCGCATCGCTTCAGCCATCTGCCGCAAGCGGGAAGAGGCTCCCATCGAAACCACCGGTCAGTTGACCGCGATCATCGAAAAGGTGTTTCCTCCCAAGGAACGCTACGGCAATAAGCACCCCGCCAAACGGACCTTTCAAGCCATCCGCATTGAGGTCAATGGGGAACTTCGGATCCTGGAGCAATCCTTGCGGGATGCGGTTTCCTTGCTGAAGCCCGGCGGCAGAATTGCCGTAATGACCTTCCATTCCTTGGAGGATCGCATTGTGAAGACCGTGTTTGCAGACCTTGCCTGCGGATGCGTCTGTGATAAAAACTTACCCATCTGCGTTTGCGGCAGAAAGCCTGTTGTGAAGCAGATCACCCATAAACCCATCACCGCTTCGGCGGAAGAACTTGCGGTCAATAACCGCTCCAAGCCTGCTAAACTGCGGGTTTGCGAAAAACGATAATAAACAGGAGGTAGACCCCCGATGAAAAAATTAAAGATCTCCGGCGTCGGCGGGCCGGCGTTGCTCTGTATCGCGCTCTTTTTAGCACTGGGCGGATACCTTTTATACAGCCATATCGCTCTCAATGAGGTTTCCAATGATCTTCTGGCGGCTAAGAAAGAGCTGACCGCTCTGGAAGGTCAGGCAGGTGCCCTTCAGGTCTCCATCGACAGTAAAAACTCCATGGATGAGATCGAGCGGATCGCCACTGAGGAATTGGGAATGATCAAGATCGAAAATTATCAGATCCAAACCATCAACCTGCTGACCGATGATACCGTAGAGATCATTAAGGATCAGCCTGCAAACGATAGCTGGTGGGATGGCGTTGTGCAAGAGTTTAACATTCTTGTGGAATATCTGAACTAATAAAATGATATGTAAAAAGAGAGTGGGAAATTTTTTCTTACTCTCATTTTGCACTTTAATAGGAATCAAAATTGGTATAAATTTCTTGAAAGGAGCGGCTTTATGGGCAAAGGACCAAGCAGATCAATGGTGCGCAGAAGTACCGTGATGCTGGCAATTTTCGCTGTTGCACTGTTGCTTTGGCTGGCAGGTGTGTTGGTGAAATACCAGATCGTGGATTATACATATTATCAGGCAAAGGCCATCGGTCAGCAGACCATGGATACCACCTTATCCGCCAATCGCGGCACCATTTTCAGCCGCAATTATCAGGCACTTGCCATCTCCGCACCGGTGGAAACGGTGTATATTGCCCCAAATTCCGTGGATAAGGATGAGGCAAACTGCCGCCTGATCGCAAAAGGATTGTCTGAAATCTTGGGTGTAGACGAAGAGACCGTCTATCAAAAGACCCAAAAAGAAAACTATTATGAACTGGTCAAGCGCCGTATCGAAGCCGATGTAGCGGATCAGGTGCGCGCCTTTGTGGATGAAAATGACCTCAAGGGCATCCATTTGGTGGAAGACACCAAGCGTTATTACCCCTATAACAGCCTTGCCTGCCATATTTTGGGCTTCACCGGCACCGATAATGTGGGTCTGGACGGCATCGAATCCATCTATAACGAATACCTGCAAGGCACCACCGGTAAGCTGATCACCGCCAAGGACGCAGTAGGCGCCGAGCTTCCCTATGAGTATGAGACCTATGTGGAAGCGGATAACGGTAAAAATGTGGTGCTGACCATTGATGAAACGGTGCAGTATTATCTGGAAAAGCATCTGCAGGAAGCCCGTATGGAGCAGCAGTGTAAGGAAGGCGCCGCAGGCATTGTGATGAATGTAAAGACCGGCGAGATCTTGGGAATGGCATCCTTCCCCAACTATGACCCCAACCAATACTATACCATTACCGACAGTATGATGTTGGCATCTATGGAAGGGCTTACCGGCGAAGAATTAGAGACCGCCACCAAAACCAATCGCAATAAGATCTGGCGGAATAAGTGTACCGTGGATACCTATATGCCCGGCTCCACCTTTAAGATCGTGACCCTCTCCATGGCGGTGGAAGAAGGGCTGATCACCACCGCCAATACCTATAGCTGTCCCGGTTATATCCGTGTGGCAGACCGTACCATCCGTTGCTGGAAATCCGGCGGTCACGGGCATCAGACCTTGGCGCAAGCCATTCAGAACTCTTGCAACCCAGCCTTTATCACCATCGGTGCGCAGGTGGGTACCGAAACCTTCTATCAGTACTTCAAAAACTTCGGTCTCACCGAAAAAACAGGTGTGGACCTTAACGGCGAAGCCAGCGGTATTTGGTTCTCCAATTTCCAAGAGGTGGAATTGGCAACCGCTTCCTTCGGTCAGAACTTTAAGATCTCTCCCTTGCAGATGATCACCGCAGTGGCGGCGTCCTGCAACGGAGGAAAACTGATCACCCCCCATGTGGTGAAAGAAATTACCGAAACCCAAGAAGACGGCACCGAAAAGGTGGTCAAAAGCTTTGAACCCAAAGTAAAGCGTCAGATCATCTCCGAAGAGACCAGTGATCTGGTCTGTAACCTGCTGGAAGAAGTGGTCAGCGTGGGCTCCGGTAAAAATGCCTATGTAAAAGGCTATCGGGTAGCAGGGAAGACCGGTACCTCCGAGAAGATCGACGATTATGTGGCCACCGGTGAAAAGAACTACATTTCCTCCTTCATCGGCTTCGCCCCTGCCGACGACCCCGAATATGCCATCTTGGTTCTGCTGGATACCCCCAGCAACGGCGAGATCTACGGCGGTATCATCGCCGCTCCCGTAGCAGGCGACATCTTAAGCGATATTCTGCCCTATCTGGGTGTTCAACCCCAATATACCGAGGAAGAGCTGGAAACCTTGGATGTGGCCATCACCTCCTATGTAGATCAGCCTCTTGCGCAAGCAGAAGCCTCTCTGATCGAAAAAGAGATCAAGTATAAGGTCGTGGGCAACGGCGATACCGTAACCGCCCAAGTTCCCTCCGCAGGCACCACCATGCCCCATAGCGGTACCATGATCCTCTATACCGGCGATGAAAAGCCCTCCAAAACCGTCACCGTGCCCAATCTTGTGGATTATTCCGTAGCCGGTGCCACCTCCCGCATCCTCTCCTACGGTCTCAACGTTCGCGTGGTCGGAAACGGAAACTCCGAATCCACCGCCCTCGTTATCTCTCAATCCCCCGAGGCAGGAACCATGGTCGAGGCGGGAACCGTCATCACCATAAGAACGAATAGCACCTCCGGCGTCTCCAGTATGTAATAAATGCGGGAAATTTTGGCGCTTTTCCCTTTTTTCGCCTTTGAAGGGCACAAAGCCCATCTGCAGGCGAAGAAAAGAAAAAATCACCTAAAATTTCCTCGCATTTATAAGTGGGTGCGGCAAATTTTGGCGCTTTCCCCTTTTTTCGCCTTTGAAGGGCACAAAGCCCATCTGCAGGCGAAGAAAAGAAAAAATCACCTAAAATTTCCTCGCATTTATAAGTGGGTACGGCAAATTTCGGATTTTTTTCCTTTTTTCTCCCTCGAAGGGCACAAAGCCCATCATCGGTCGAAGAAAAGAAAAAATCACCTAAAATCTCCTCGCATTTATCAGAGGGTGCGAAAAAATAAGTTTCATTTTTCTTTTGATTTTTCATTATAAACAGGAGGAAAAGCAATGCTGTTATCTCAATTATTAGACGGCATTAAAACCGAAAATTCTTGGTCCGAGCGGGAGATCCGCGGCATTGCCTTTGACTCCCGCAAGGTGGAAGAAGGGTTTCTGTTTTGCGCCATCAGCGGCGAGCAGACCGACGGGCACCGTTATACCGCCTCGGCGGCGGAAAAGGGCGCCTGCGTCATTGTGGCGGAGCATCATACCGACCATTCTGCCGAGGAAGTGTTGGTGGAAGACACTCGTATGGCCTTTCAGCAGATCTGTGCCAACTTTTTCGGGCATCCCGAAAAGGAACTGACCTTTTTAGGGGTCACCGGCACCAACGGCAAGACCTCCACCACCCAATTTGTGAAAAGTATTTTAGACGGTCTCGGCGTAAAGGCAGGTCTGATCGGCACCGTTTGCAATCAGATCGGGCAAGAGACCTTTCCTGCCGCCTTTACCACTCCCGAGCCCTATCAATTAATGGAACTGCTCCGCAAAATGGCGGATGCAGGGGTGAAAACGGTGGTGATGGAGGTCTCCTCCCAAGCCATGGATCAGCGGCGGGTGGATAGTCTGCCCTTTTCCGCCGCAGGCTTTACCAACCTGACCCAAGACCATCTGGACTACCATAAGACTATGGAAAACTACAAAGCCGCCAAGGCACGGCTTTATGAGCGCGCCAAGGGCGGAGTCTTCAACATCGATGATCCCGTGGGCAAAGAATGGGCATCTGCTTATGGCGGGTTGACCTATTCCGTGCAAGAAAAGGCGGATCTTTATGCTACCGACATTTCCTTGGATGTGGGCGGCGTTTCCTATCAACTTCATTATGGGGAAAAGACCGCAGCCATCCGCGTTTCCACCTCCGGCTTATTTACCGTACATAATACCCTTTGTGCCGCAGGCGTTCTGCTTACCGCAGGCTATTCCTTCCAGCAGGTGGCAGAAGGCTTAAACCGCATTCCCAAGGTGGCAGGCAGAGCCGAAGTCATCACCGAAGGGCTTCCCTTTGCGGTGATGCTGGATTATGCTCATACTCCCGATGCCTTGGAAAATATCTTGACCACCGTGCGCACCTATGCCAAAGGGCGGATCGTGACCCTCTTCGGTTGCGGCGGCGATCGGGATAAAACCAAGCGCCCCTTAATGGCAGAGGTGGTGGCAAAATACAGTGATTTTGCCATTGTGACCTCCGATAATCCCCGTACCGAAGACCCTGCCGCCATTATCCGTGATATTTTGGTGGGTCTTGAGGGTACCGAAATGCCCTATGTGGTGATCGAAAACCGCAAAGAGGCCATCGGCTATGCCATCCGCAATGCCAAACCCGATGACCTGATTTTGTTGGCAGGAAAAGGTCATGAGGATTATCAGATCTTGGGTACCCAAAAGGTACATTTTGATGAAAAAGAAATTGTAAAGGAATTCTTGGAGCAATGCTGACTGTTCAGACCATCGCCAAAGCATTGAATAAAGCCGCTCCTGCAGAGGATTTCGCGGTTCATAAAACCGTGACCGACTCCCGTCAGGCAGAGGAAAACTGCCTGTTTGCCGCCATTGTGGGGGAGCGGGTGGACGGTCATACCTTCATCCCTCAATTGGACGAAAAATGGGAGCATATGGTCTTTTTAGGCACCGCACCTGCCCCCGAGGGGTTAAGAAATCCCTATTTTCAGGTGGAGGATATTCAGGTGGCGCTGGGTCTTTTGGCGAAGGCGCACCTTGCCTCTATGGAGGCGGTCAAGATTGCGGTAACCGGCAGTGTGGGGAAGACCACCACCAAGAATTTTATCCTATCGGCGCTGGAACCTGCCATTCAGGTCTCCGGCACCAAAGGCAATCAAAATAATGAGCTTGGCGTTCCCTTGACCGCTCTTGCCGTGGAAGAACAGGATCAGGCGGCGGTGATCGAAATGGGAATGCGCGGTTTGGGGCAGATTCAATATCTGACTCAATTTATCACCCCTGATCTTGCGGTGATCACCAACATCGGTGTGGCGCATCTGGAACTTTTAGGCACCCGCGAAAACATTGCCAAGGCGAAGTTGGAATTGGCAGACGCTTTGCCTGCAGGAGGCCGCGCCTTGATGAACGGGGATGAGCCCCTGCTCTATGGGGCAAGACCGCAAAAAGAATGCTATTATTTCGGTCTTTCTGCCCATAATGATTATCGGGCAGAGGAGATAGAAGGAAACCGCTTTACCCTTTGCTATCCCCAAGGCGCTCTTAAGATCGCCCTTCAGGTAGAGGGAGAGCATCAGGTGATGAATGCTCTTGCCGCCTTTGGCGTGGGGCATTTGCTGGGGATCGACCCCGCTTTATTGAAAGAGGGGATCGAGTCCTTTGCAGGGGACGGAACCCGTCAATTTACCGAAACCGTCGGCGGTGTGACCGTGATCGACGATAGTTATAACGCTTCCCCCGATTCCATGCGCGCCGCCCTCAAGGTGCTGGCGGCGAAAGAGGGAAGAAAGGTGGCGGTTCTGGCGGATATGCTGGAGCTGGGCACCTTTGAAGAGGAAGGTCACCGTCAGGTAGGGCTTCTCTGCAAGGAATTGAATTTGGATGCGGTCATCGCGGTGGGAACCGCCGCCAAGACCCTCTATGATGTGTTACCGAAAGAGATGGAAAAATATCACCTTGCCAAAGGGGAGGAATTGCCCGCTTTGCTGGAAAAGGTGATCCGATCAGGGGATACCGTGCTGTTTAAGGGCTCCAATTCCATGGGTCTTCGCACCTATGCTCTTTGGTTGAAAGAAAGGATGAAAAAGGGATTATGAATTACTGGGTCATCTTGCTCGCCCTTGCGGCAGGCTTCTTATTGTCCTTATTGATGGCGCCTTGGCTGTTGCCTTGGCTGCGCAAACTGAAATGCTCCCAGAGCATTCTGGAAGACGGTCCCTCTTGGCACATGGAGACCAAGCAGGGAACCCCCACCATGGGCGGATTGATGTTTATCCTGCCCACTTTGGCAGTGACCCTGATCTTGGGTTTTGGGGAAATGCTGCAGGGTGATTTTCGGTTGATGATGTGCCTGCTCTTTGTGACCGCCTGCGGTGCGGTAGGCTTTGCCGATGATTACATCAAGGTGGTTAAAAAGCGCAATAAAGGTCTTTCTGTGATGCAGAAGACCCTGCCCTTGATGCTGTTGATCGCCCTCTTTTTGGGTGGGCTTTATGCCACCGGCACCATTACCGATACCATCTTTGTGCCTTATCTCAACATTCGGATCCACCTGTATTATTTCTACTTTTTGGTGATGATCCCGCTGTTGTTTTTCTTTGTGAACTCCGTCAATCTGACCGACGGTCTGGATGGCTTGGTCACCGGTGTTTCTCTCCCTTATGTAATTTCTTTTATTGTGGTGGGATTTTTCCTTTCCAAAGGGAACAATAATACGGGAGTAACCACCTTCGCCGCCGCTCTGATCGGTGGCTTGATGGCCTTTTTAATCTATAATTTCCACCCCGCCAAGGTCTTTATGGGCGATACCGGCTCCCTCTTTTTGGGTGCCGCTGTGGTGGCACTTGCCATGGCGTATGATATGCCCTATTTCATCCTGATCGGCGGTATCGTCTATCTGATGGAAGGGGTCTCCGTGGTGCTGCAGGTGGGATTCTATAAACTGACCCACGGAAAGCGGATCTTCAAAATGACCCCCATCCACCACCATTTCGAGCTGTGCGGCTGGTCGGAGGTCAAGATCGTGTCCGTCTTTACCGCCATCAGCGCCGTCGGGTGCCTGTTGGCTCTTTGGGGAATGTTCTATTACCGTTATTTTAATGTTTAATGCTCAAGTTTGAACAGGAGGTGTTTCTTTGGCAGATCCGAAAAAGAAAATCAAATGGTTTGTCAAAAAGGGCGAAGCCGGCGGGATCGATCTGGTCTTTTTGATCTTGGTGCTTTGCCTGCTGACCTTCGGTTTAATTATGCTGGCTTCCGCCAGCTATGTGAGTGCCCTCAACCGCTACGGCGACAGCTACCACTATATCAAACGGCAGTTGATCTTTGCTCTGATGGGGGTGGCGGTGATGCTGATCATCCCTCGCTTTGATTACCATGTACTGCGCCGCTTTTCGCTGATCTTCTTGGCGGTCACGGTGGTGCTGTTGATTTTGGTGCTGATCCCCGGTGTGGGCGTGGTGCACAACGGCGCCCGCCGTTGGCTGAATTTCGGCATTGAGTTTCAGCCCAGTGAGCTGGCAAAATTGGCGATCATCATTGTGTTTTCCTCCTATATGGCGGCGAACTATAAGCGTATGAAGGAGTTTAATGTGGGCATCCTTCTGCCCGGTGCCGTGCTGGCACTGGTCTGCCTGCTGGTGGCGGTGGAGACCCACGTTTCCGGTGCAATTCTCATCTTCTGCATCGGTGTTGTAATGATGTTTGTGGGCGGGGTGAGCCTGCCTTGGTTCTTTAGTCTCGGCGGTGCAGGTGTGGCACTCTTGGCGGGCTTCGCTTGGCTTACCCCCTATGCCAAGGGGCGCATTGAAACCTGGCTCCATCCCGAATTGGATCCCACCGGCGACGGCTTCCAGACCCTTCAATCCCTTTATGCCATCGGAAGCGGCGGTCTGCTGGGCTTGGGTCTTGGGGAGTCCATTCAAAAGCACCTTTATATCCCTGAGCCGCAAAACGACTATATTTTTGCCATTGTTTGCGAAGAACTTGGCTTTGTGGGCGCGGCGATGGTGATGGTGCTGTTTATTCTGTTGGTATGGCGGGGCTTTGTCATCGCTTACCACGCCAAAGATAAATTCGGCTCTTTATTGGTGGTGGGCATTGTCTCCCGCCTTGCCATTCAAACCATCCTGAATATTGCGGTGGTCACCAACTCTCTGCCTCCCACCGGCATCAGCCTGCCCTTCTTCAGCTACGGCGGCACCTCGCTGATCATTTTGCTGGTGGAAATGGGCATTGTGTTGGCGGTTTCCCGTCATTCAAGATTGGAGGTTCAGCAATGAGAGTATTATTAGCAGGCGGCGGTACCGCAGGCCATTGTAACCCTGCCATCGCCATTGCTTCTGTGATCAAAGCAAAAAATAAAAATGCCAAGATCTTGTTTGTGGGCAACCGCGGCAAGATCGAAGAAACCTTGGTGGAGAAGGCGGGCTTTGCCTTCCATCCCATTGAGATCCAAGGCTTTCGCCGCCGTCTCACTTTGGAAAACTTCAAGACGGTGGAGCTGTACTTAAAAGCGAAAAAAGAATGTAAGCGGCTGATCCGCGAATTCCGTCCCGATGTGGTGATCGGAACCGGCGGCTATGTGTCGGGTCCTGTGGTGGCGGCGGCGCAGGCGCTGGGTGTTCCCACCTGTATCCATGAGCAAAACGCCTATCCGGGCATTACCAGCAAGATGCTGGCAAAGAAGGCGGATATTGTGTTTGTCAGCTTTGAGGGCAGTGAGCAGTATTTCGGCAAGACCAAAAAAATGGTGCTCTCCGGCAACCCCTTGCGCACCGAGATCTTGGAGACCTCCAAAGAGGAAGCAAGGGCGGCGCTTGGCTTAAAAGAGGATGATTTTTACCTGCTTTCTTTTGCAGGCAGCTTGGGCGCCTTGGCCATCAATCAGGCGATGGTGGACTTTATTGCCCGTAATGCAGAAAAGAAGGATTTTGTGCATACCCACGCCACCGGCGAGCGGGGCTGGAAATGGATCCCCGATGCTTTGGCGGAAAAGGGTGTAGATGTGGAAGCGAAAACCAATGTGCGGGTGGTGCCCTATCTCTATGATATGCACCTGCATATGGCGGCGGCAGATGCCATCATCAGCCGCGCAGGCGCCATCACCTTGGGTGAACTTACCGCGATGGGGAAGCCTGCTGTGCTGATCCCCTCTCCCAATGTTACCCATAACCATCAGTATTATAATGCCCGCTCCCTTTCCGATCGGGGCGGTGCCATCCTGCTGGAAGAAAAGGAACTTTCTGCCGAAAAACTCTATCGGCAGATCCTGAAACTGAAGGAGTCCTCCGCTCTGCGGGAGCAGCTGGGCAAAAATGCCCGCGCTCTTGCTTTGCCGCAGGCGACCGAGACCATTTATCAGGAGATCTTTGACCTGATCCATTGAAAGGAAGTGAAACACCGTTGAATAGCGTGGAGCGGTATTATCAGAAAAAGAAAAAACGCAAAAAAAGAGCAAAAGTGGTCTTTTTCGGCTTGCTGTTTGTTTTGATGATCATCACCCTTGCCATCCTTTCCATGACGGTGTTTTTCAATGCAGAAACCATTTTGGTGGAGGGCAATACCCGCTATACCGCCGAGCAACTGCTGGAAAAAGGCGGGCTGACCGTGGGGCAAAATCTCTTTCGGTTGGATAAGTTTGAGGTCATCGACCAAATGAAGACCCTGCCTTATGTGAAGGAGGTCACCATCAAGCGAAAATTACCCAATACCCTCACCGTGTCCGTCACCGAAAATCAACCGGTGGTCTGGATCCAAAGCGGCGCCGAAGCCGCCTTGCTGAATGAGGAGTATCGGGTGCTGGAGCTGGTTCCCATCCCTGCCGAAGTGCCTGCGGAAGAGCCTTCAGAGCCTTCGGTTTTGGAGACCGTTCCTCAACTGACGCAGGTGACTCCCGATGCCGTGACGGTGGGAGAAGCCGTTACCTTTGGGGAGACCGATTATGTGGGATTTTTAAAGCGGTTGTATGACGGGTTCCTCGGGCAGACCGATTTAAGCTGGGCGCAGGTCACCGAGGTGCAATTCTTTGCCCGCTATGATATTAAGGTGATCTACGGCAAAAATGTGACCATTGATTTCGGTTCCTTGGATCAGGCTGAAACCAAGATCCAATTGGCGGCATACCTGCTGAAGGAAAACGGCACTGCCCAGCCTGCGGTGGTGGATGTTTCCGATACCGAGCGTGTCTATTACCGTCCCAAAAAGGAGCAGGAAGAACTTCCTGCTCCCGAAGAAACACCTCAAGAGGAAAAAGAATAAGATGCTCTTTGCCGCGATGGAAAACCCGTCGCGGCAATCCTTTTTTGTTGCAAAAAATTTTCCGATAATTTCTTGTGAATTTTATGAAAAACACTTGCAATTAATAGTAAATAATATTAAAATAATACTATATAGTGTAAATTATAAGAACGATATCAGATCGGATTGAAAAAGATTGTGGAGGTACATAGCAAATGGCAAGTTTTGTTTATACCGAAAGTGTTGATAATGTTGTAAATATAAAGGTCATCGGCTGCGGCGGCGGTGGTTGCAATGCCGTAAACCGTATGATCCGCTCCGGTGTGCAAGGTGTGGAATTTGTGGTGGTCAATACCGATAAGCCGGTATTGGATGCATCCGCCGCAGGCACCAAACTGCAGATCGGTGAAAAGCTGACCAAGGGGAAGGGCGCAGGCAGCGATCCCATCGTGGGGGAAAACAGTGCGCTGGAAAACAGAGAAGAGATTGAAGCCGTTTTGCGCGGCGCCGATATGGTCTTTATTGCCGCAGGTATGGGCGGCGGTACCGGTACCGGCAGTGCTCCCGTGGTGGCAGAGATCGCCAAAGAAATGGGCATCCTGACCGTTGCTATCGTCACCAAGCCCTTCGGCTTTGAAGGTAAGATGAAGATGCGCACCGCCGAGGCGGGCATCGAAAAACTGCGTCAGCACGTGGATAGCCTGATCATCATCCCCAATGAGAAGCTGAAGGATGTTTCCGCCGAGCGGATCACCCTCTTGAATGCTTTCCAAGTGGCCGATGATGTGCTCCGTCAGGGTGTGCAGAGTATCTCCGATCTGATTTTGATCCCCGGCTTGGTCAATGTGGACTTTGCCGACGTGCATAAGATCATGAAGGATGCAGGCAATGCTCATATGGGTGTTGGCCGTGCCTCCGGTGAAAATAAGGCTGTGGAAGCCGCCAAGATGGCCATCTCCAGCCCCTTGCTGGAAACTTCGATCGACGGTGCTACCGGCGTGATCTTCAATATCACCGCATCCCCCGATATCGGAATGGATGAAGTGGATGAAGCCAGCCGTATGGTGGAGCAGGCCGCTCATCCCGATGCCAATATCATCTGGGGTGTTGCGCTGAATAATGACCTGCAGGATGAGATCATCGTTACCGTGATCGCCACCGGATTCCCCAGCAATAAACAAGCAACAAGCGGCGTGATCGCCGAAGAGCCGAAGATCGGCTTCCCCTCTTTGAACAGTGAAGAAACCAAAGAGGAAGAGGCAGAGGATGATCTGAATTTCTTGGATCTCTTTGCAAATTTAGGTGATTAATAAACAAAGCCGTTTCTTTTCAAAGAAACGGCCTTGTTTTTTCGGGGGAATAAAAACAATTCGAACCTGTCTTAAAGCGGCACATTTCGGCGCTTTTTGCCCAATTTATTCTCGTAAGGCACAAAGCCTTACTTCATCTAAATGGAACAAAAATCCCTCGAAATCTCCTGGCGTTGAGACGGAAATAAGGTTCGTCTTGTTCTTATCACCCTGCCGGATATAAATGTGTGAAACCTACTGAAATAATTAGGAGAGTTCTATGATTTGTAAGCGTTGCGGAACCGAATACCCCGATCATCTGACCGAGTGCCCCCGTTGCACCTTCGGGCGGGTCACTGTGCGCAAACCACTTCCCAAGTGGGCGGTGGGGCTGATCAGCGGCTTTGGAAGCTTGGCGGTCATCGTGCTGGCAACGGTGCTGTTTTTCACCCTGCGGTTCGATGATGATTGGATGAACGGCAACTGGACCGGCACCGATTTTTACCTGACCTTCAATACCGAAGACGGTACCTGTGCTTTTTCCAACGGAGACTCTTTGGTGGTGGGCACCTATAAAGCGGATAAGGACTCCTTTACCCTTTATACCGACGATGGGTTGGGTTATACCTACCAATATACCAAGCTGAGCAATTATGAAATGGATCTTTCCTACCTTCGTGATGGGGAGCTCCGCACCCTCTTTGTTTGCCGCAGCGGCTATGCAGACGATGAAGATCCCGAGACCGATGAGCGTCCCCAAGAGGATCCCACCGAGACACCGGAGCAACCGCCGGAGAATAATACTCCCATTCAGCCGGTGGAGAAGCCCACTCAAAAGCCCTCCGGAAATCAAAAGCCTTCGGAGAATAAACCGGTGCAAACACCGATCGTGGATATTCCCGCTCTTGAAGAAAAGCCCGACGAGAAAAATGAGTTTGAAGAGCTGGCGGGAATGCCGGTGCTCTATCTCAATACCCAAAACGGCATTTCTATCACCTCCCGTGAGGAATATGTCCGTACCGAGGTGAAGCTGAGCAATGCGGAAGGCTATAATTTCGGTGCCACCTCCGCCCGTGTGCGCGGAAGAGGAAATTCCACTTGGTTGCACTTTGATAAAAAGCCCTACCGCCTGAAATTCGATGAAAAGGTGGATCTTTTGGGAATGGGTGCCAATAAAGACTGGGTGCTTTTGGCCAATGCCTTTGATGAGACGATGATGCGCAATTATATCGCCTTCTCATTGGGTCATGAATTCGGCTTGGAGTATACCACCGAGTTCCGCTTTGTGCATTTGTTTTTAAACGGCGAATATCGGGGTGTTTATATGATCGCCGAGCAGATCGAGGAGGGCAACAGCCGCGTGGATGTGAATTCCTCCAAGACCGGCGAGGTGGATACCGGCTACCTGATCGAAGCCATCGGTAATAATACCAAGGAAGAAGAGGAGCGGTATTTCCTTGCCAAAGAGGTGGACGGAAAGCGGCTTTATAAAAAGCAAAAGGAATTCCGTTTCTATATTAAATCCCCCAATGAGGCGGAATGTACCGATGCTCAGCTTGAATTTATAGAAGATTATGTGGATCGGGTCAATGAGGCCATCTTTAAGAAGGATTGGGAAACCATCTGTGCTTTGGTGGATGTGGATTCTATGGCAAAGATGTTCTTGGTGGATCAGATCACCCTCAATAATGATATGGGCTATTGCTTCTACCTGTATAAAAAGGCGGGCGATAAGCTGTATTTCGGCCCCATGTGGGATTATGACCAATCCTGCGGCGGCTCCTCTTGGGGCGGCACCACCTTTTCCGGCTGGAAGACCGGCACCACCCATACTTGGTATACCTCCCTCATTGAGATCCCCGAATTCCAAAAACTGGTGCAGAAGATCTATAAAGAACACAGTGTGTTTATCCGCAACCTGCCGGTGATGGTCACCGATGTGATCGAAGAGAATGCCGAGGATTTCGCAATGAATAACCTGCTTTGGTCCGATCTGTTCGGCGACCCCAAAAAATGGCGGCGGGTGGATGAACTGGTGGGTCTTCATACCTATGAGGAACACGTGGAATACCTGCTGACTTGGATGCTGAAACGCATCATCTGGCTGGAGGCTGTTTTAGGCATTAAATAAAAAGAAGGAGACGCTATGATCTGTCAACGCTGCGGAACTGAATACAGTGACGAGAGCATTTGCTGTCCGCGGTGTGGCTTTGGTCGACCCAAGGAAAAAAATCTGCTCCCCCGATGGATGCTTTGGGCAATAGGCGGCGGCGGAGTGCTTTTGATTGCCTGCGTGACCTTGTTGACGGTGTTTTTAAGCCATCGGCAAAAAGATTGGATCCAAGGCTCTTGGGAAGGGGCGACCCTTTCTCTTGCATTTAACACCGAGGAGGAGACCTTCTCCTTAAAGGACGGAACCAATGAGCTGGAGGGAAGCTATACGGTAGACAGTCATTCCTTCGGTCTCACCACCGAGGACGGTTCCCTTTATGTTTACCGCTATCAGCGGTCAGGCTCCAATAAAATGGAACTGCAGTATACCCGCAATAATGAGATCTATAAAACCTCCTTGGAGCGGGTGAGCGAGCAGGCACCCTACCTGTATTTTGAAGAGGAGCGGCTGACCTTGCCCCGCCTGTATCTGGATACCGATGGGAAAGAGGTGGAATCCCGCACCCAATACCTGAACGGATCCATTTCCATTGAGGGCACCAAGCGGAAGTATCAACTGGAAGAGACCCCTGTGCGGATCCGCGGACGGGGCAATTCCACTTGGCTGCATTTTGATAAAAAACCCTATAAACTGCGCTTTGGAAAAAAGACCGATCTTTTCGGAATGGGTGCGGCAAAGGAATGGGTGTTGCTTTCCAATTCCTTTGATGAGACCATGATGCGCAATTATCTTGCCTTCTCCATTGCCGAAGAATTGGGGGTGGAGTACAGCACCGAGTTCCGCTTTGTGAATGTCTTTATGAACGGTGATTATATCGGTGTTTACCTGCTCTGCGAGCAAACGGAGGCGGGGGAGAGTCGTGTGAATGTGGAAGAGCCTATCCCCGCGCAGGTGGATACCGGTTATTTTCTAAAAGGCATTGATACCATTGAAAAGGACGAAACGGCCCAATACTTTGAAGTGGATGAGGTCAACGGCCTCTACTTGGGCGATAAAGGCAATTTCCGCTTTTATATCCAATCCCCCGGCGGCACTGAATGTACCGAGGCGCAGTATTCCTATATCAGCGATTATGTGAATCAGGTCAACGATGCCATTTTGAGCAAGGATTGGGAGACCGTCTGTGCCTTGGTGGATGTGGATTCCATGGTCAAGATGTTTTTGGTGGATGAAGTGACCCTCAATAACGATATGGGTTATTGCTTCTATCTTTATAAAAAGGCGGGAGGAAAGCTTTATTTCGGACCTCCTTGGGATTATGACCAATCCTGCGGCGGCTCCTCTTGGGGCGGCACCACCCATGTGGGGTGGGAGACCGGCAGTACCCATTATTGGTATAACACCTTGGTGGAGATCCCCGAATTTCGGGCAGCGGTAGCGGCGGAATATAAGGAGCATCAGGACTTTTTCCATGATCTTTGCAATTTGATCGACGAAACGGCGGAAGAAAACCGTTATGATATTGCCATGAATAATGACCTTTGGTCCTATCAATTATTCGGCTTTCGGCGAAAATGGCGAAGAGTGGAAGAACTTTTGGCCTTTGAAACCTATGAAGAGCATACCGCGTACTTAAAAACCTGGATCACCAACCGCTTGGAGTGGATAGAAGACGAATTGGAGATCACCCCTTAAATAACGATACTGCAGAGGCACCCTCCGTAAGGAAGGTGCCTCTGCAACGCTGTTTTTAAGTGGGTTTATTTCTTCATATATTAAGCGGATTTGTGCATTTCTTTCATGAAAGAAATGCTTTATAGTGATGTTGAACAGGAGGGTTTTCCGATGGCTCAAAAGTTGAAATTGAAATTTTTGGTGCAGAATCTGCGCCATTCGGGCAGTCGCTCTGCCTATACGCCTCCCGAAAGTGCGGGAGATATCAGCATTTACTGCCGTGCCCGCCGTTTTCGGGAGCGGGTGCGTGCCAATGATCCCGATGTGATCTTGGCGCAGGAGGGAAGACCCGGCTGGCTGGAGTTTTTCCAAAAAGATCCGTATCTTTCGGCGCATTATCACGTGCTTTGGAAGGAGCGGTGCCCCGGAATCCCCGGCGGCGATGAATGCACTCCGCTCTTATATAAAAAAGAGAAGTTTGATCTGCTGGACAGCGGTCATTTTTGGCTGTCTGCCACCCCCGATGTCTGCTCCGAGTCTTATGAAGCCGGAGAGGGGCATTACCGTATCTCCACTTGGGTCAAATTGCGGGAGAAGGAAAGCGGGGTCGAGTTTTATTGCTATACTGCCCATGTGGATACCGGCGGTATTACCCCCAAAGCCTCTTTTCAGCAGTATTATGACCTTTTTGCCAAGATGGCGACCGAGACCTTTGCCTTTGTGGGGGGAGATTTTAATTTTGCCTACCGTACCCCTGAATATCAAAGTGCTATAAATTGGGATTATGTGGCGGATCTGCAGGATATGGCGTGGAATTTGCAGGAGTCCCGAGAATGTACCTTCGGCGGGATGAACGGCTCCCTCACCTGCGGCTATCGGGAAAATATCTATCCCGATGAAAACCCCGGCAGAGAGCGCCAGCTGGATTACCTTTGGGCAAAGAAGCATCCCCATTTGAAGGTGGATCATTACGGCTTTGACTATACTCCTTATGATTGCCCTGAAGAAGGGGTGGCGGCAGGCTATGTGTCCGATCACTATGGCTTGGTGATCCACCTGACTCTCAATACCGAAAAGGATTATTCGGCGGAGCAAACCCCTCATCATTATGGGGATCGTCCCTATTATTTTAAAAAGGATTGAACCTTAGGTAAAACCGCGAAAAATAAGGTATTCTCTCAAAAAACAGCAAATCCCCAACGGTGTAAAATTACACTGTTGGGGATTTTTGTGTCTTTTAGAAGGTGGCGATCTCCACCTCGCGGATGTCCCAACGGCTGTTGGG
>JAZQET010000005.1:0-33430 GCA_045539135.1 Eubacteriales bacterium
CTTCTTATATTGAGGACATTGATTTCCCCTGCGTTGCAGAGATCGATCTGAAGCCTGCATTGACGGATGAAATGTTGGATAAGCGGTTGCTTCGTGATTTTGAAGAATTTGCAAACCGAGATTTTCGCAATAGCTTGGAAAAGATCCTCCCAAAGAAAATGATCCAACCGATCATTGAGAAAAGTGAAATTGAACCTACTTTAAAGGTGCACCAAATCACAAGAGAACAACGGCAACGCTTGGTGCATGCTATCAAGCACTATCAAGTGAACATCAAGCAAAAAGGGGATTTCTCCGAGGCGATCGTTACTGCGGGTGGGGTAGATGTGTCTCAAGTAAATCCGCGTACAATGGAATCAAAAATCTGCCCCGGACTTTATTTTGCAGGGGAGTTATTGGATGTGGACGCTTTAACCGGCGGCTATAATTTACAAATTGCCTATTCGACCGGCATGCTTGCCGGTGTTTCGGCGGCAATGGAGGATTAAGATGGGAATTAATATTGCAATTGACGGACCCAGCGGCGCTGGAAAAAGCACTCTTGCCAGAAAATTGGCGGAAAAACTGAATTATATATATGTTGACACCGGTGCGCTTTACCGAACCATCGGTCTTTACACGCTACGTAAGGGTGTTGATCCCCAAGATACGGCGGCAGTTGAAGAATTGTTGCCTGAAATTGAAGTGGGGCTTCGGTTTGTTGAGAGCGAGCAGCATGTTTATCTGAACGGGGAAGATGTTTCTTCTGAAATCAGAGTACATGAAGTGAGTCAGTATGCCTCTTTGGTGAGCGCCATTCCTGCGGTACGTCAATACTTATTTGAAACCCAACAGAGTATGGCAAAGAAATTCAATGTAATTATGGATGGCCGTGATATCGGTACGGTGGTACTGCCTAATGCTGAAGTAAAGATCTTCTTGACGGCTTCTCCTGAGGTGCGTGCACGTCGCCGTTATAATGAACTGCTTCAAAGAGGGCAAAATGTAGATTTTGAGCAGGTTTTAGCAGATGTAATCAAAAGAGATGAACAGGATATGAATCGCCCTGTGGCGCCCTTAAAACCTGCTGAGGACAGTATAATTATTGATACCTCGGAGTTTACCTTCGATGAATCCTTGGCTGTTCTCTATAAAACAATTAAAGAGAGAATATAAGATGGAAATCAAGATCATTGAACATGCGGGGTTTTGCTTCGGTGTTTCCCGTGCGATTGAACTGTTGGAAAATGAAATAGAAAACGGATCCACTCCGCTTTATACGGTCGGTCCAATTATTCATAATCCGCAGATCATTGATGAGATGAATAAAAAAGGTGTTTGTATTGCTGATGATATTGGTGATATTCCCGAGGGTGCCACTGCTGTGATTCGTGCTCATGGCATTCCTAAAGAGGATCTTGCCGAGTTAAAGGAAAAAGAGATTCGAGTTGTTGACGCAACCTGTCCCTTTGTGGAAAAGATCCATCGCATTGTTGAAAAGGAACAAGAACATCTGACGCTTATTGGCGGTAATCCCTCTCATCCCGAGGTGATCGGCATCCGCAGTTATGCCGGAGAGAACACATTTGTTTTCAAAAATGTTTCCGAATTGGAGATTTTGGCCGAAAAACTCCGCTCTTTTTCGTCAAAATACATAGTAGTTGTTTGGCAAACGACATTTAATTTAAACGAATTTGAAAAATGTGCATCTTTTCTTAAAAAAAACTTTGAAAATCTAAAAGTTTATGATACAATATGTAAAGCGACCGAAATTCGTCAACAGGAAACGGCTTCTTTAGCATCCGAATGCGACGCCATGATCGTAATTGGCGGCAGGCAGAGTTCAAACACAGCAAAGCTTTTTTCCATAGCCCGGTCGCACTGTCCTTGCTCGGTTTTAATTGAGCAAGCAAACGAGGTACCAATAAATTTATTATATAAGAGGAAGATTGGTATTGCAGGTGGGGCTTCCACCCCTGTCTGTATCATCGAGGAGGTAAAACGTATTATGTCGGAACAAAATGTCAACTTGGTAGAGGAAGAATTGACCTTTGAGCAAATGCTCGAAAATTCCTTGAAAGTAATTAACAATGGAGATCGTGTGAAAGGAATTGTCGTCGGAATCAATTCTTCTGAAGTCAAGGTAGACCTTGGTGCAAAGTATTCCGGCTTTATTACCAGGGATAATTTTTCTTCGGATTCTTCTTTGGATCTGACCACCGCTGTTTCTGTCGGCGATGAAATCGAGTGTATCGCTCTGAGAGTGAACGATATTGAGGGTACCGTGGCTCTGTCTAAAAAGAAGGTAGACGCTATGGTTGGCTTCGAGAAGCTTGAAAAAGCTTGCGAAGAGAAGGCTACTCTTGAGGGTAAGGTTATCGAAGTGACCAACGGCGGTTTGACCGTTTTGGTTGATGGTTCCAGAGTGTTCGTTCCCAAGTCCTTGACCGGTAAGGCTCGCGGCTTTGAGTTCGAAACTATGATGAATGAGACTGTTGAACTGCAGATTGCTGAGTTGTCCGTTGTCCGTGGCAGAAAGAAAGTAATCGGTTCCATGCGTGCTCTTGAGGCTGAGAAGCGTAAGGCTGCTCGTCAGGAGTTCTGGGATAACGCAGCAGTTGGCAATCGCTACAACGGTGTTGTGAAGTCTCTGACCACTTTTGGCGCTTTCATCGATCTTGGTGGTGTTGACGGTCTGTTACATATCACCGAGATGTCTTGGAAGAAGATCAAGCATCCCAGCGACGTGATGAATGTTGGTGATGAGGTTGAAGTTTATATCAAGGCGATCGATGATGAGAAGAAGAAAATTTCCTTGGGCTTCAAGAAGGCTGAGGATAATCCCTTTGTTCTCTTTACCAATCAGTATAGCGTGGGCGATGTTGCAACCGTTAAGGTTATGAATTTGATGCCTTTCGGTGCATTCGCAAGAATTATCGACGGTGTTGACGGTTTGATCCACATTTCTCAGATCAGTAATAAGCACATTGCAAAGCCTGCAGATGTTCTGAAGGTTGGCGATGAGGTTGAGGTTAAGATCGTTGATATCAACGAAGAGACCCAAAAGGTTGGTCTTTCCATCCGTGCTCTTCTTTCCGATGAGGAAGAAGTAGCGGTTGAGGAAGTTGCTGAAGAGGCTGCTACCGAAGCCGAGGCTGAGTAATTTGACTCTTTGTGCGGCGGTATAAAAAATATTTTTATACCGCCGCATATTTATGAAAAAAAGACTTGATTTTTTCAATTTAATTAGGTATAATATGTTCTGTTGTAAATGCCGGTGTGTTGGAATTGGCAGACGAGACGGACTCAAAATCCGTTGTCAGCGATGGCGTGTGGGTTCGAGTCCCACCACCGGCACCAAAAATCCCAAGGAATTTTTCCTTGGGATTTTTTGTTTGACGAATGATTGAAGGTCTTTCTTTATGAATTTTTAATTGTGCTTCATTTTGAGATGTGGTATAATTAATTTATAAAAACCTTATGGAGGAAGCAATGGCAAACGAAAGAATACCGATTCGGAAAGTCATCGAGAAGCTGGACGCATATTTGAATAAAGAAGACTATGTAAGTGCGGAACGCTTGCTGAATTATTGGGTTGCCGAAGCGCGTTCTATAGGAGATCGTCACGGTGAACTTGGTGTTTTGAATGAGATAATGGGCTTCAGCAGAAGAATCAACGATGAAGAGGGCGGTCTTTCTGCCATTCGGCGCGGCTTTTTATTGATTGATGAACTCGGGGTAGACAGCCGTACAGCGGGTACGGTTTTCTTGAACGGTGCTACCACCTTGAAGGCTTTTGGAAGAGCTGAAGAGGCGGTGGGTTATTATGAGAAATCGCGTCAACATTTGATTGGCACTTTGGAACCCAATGATCCGTTGCTTGGCGGGCTTTATAACAATTTTGCGCTTGCCTTGGTTGATTTAAATCGATTTGATGAAGCAATTGATTTATATCAAGATGCGATTGAGGTGATGTCAAAAAAAGAAGACGGAGCCTTGGAAATCGCTGTTACTTTAATGAATATTGCCGAACTTTGGGAGAAAATCGGTGAGACGGATGCTTTGATCGATCAGGCTTTGGAACAGGCAAAATCATTGTTGGATGATGATCGGCTGAAGCATAACGGCTATTACGCATTTGTTTGTCGCAAATGTGCGCCGTCCTTTGGTCATTTTGGATGGTTTGCCTATCAAAGAGAATTGAATGAAAGGGCGGATGAGATTTATGCAGGGAATTGAACTGTCACGCCTTTATTATGAAACCTATGGCGCGCCGATGATTGAAGAAAAGTTTTCCCAATATGTGAGTCGTATTGCCGTTGGTTTGGTGGGTGAGGGGTCGGAGTGCTTCGGTTTTGATGATTCCATTTCCCTTGATCACGATTTTTCTCCGAGCTTTTGTATGTGGCTGACCTACGAGGATTATTTGGAGATCGGAGAGGAGTTGCAACGGGAATATCTTCGGCTTCCACAGGAGTTTCAAGGGTATAAACTGCGATCTAAAAGTTTCGGCGGAGAAAACCGTCGAGGCGCAATGACAATTGGCGACTTTTATGAGAGATTGATTGGTACTCCCGGAGAGCCTCTGGGATGGACACAGTGGATTTTACTGCCCCAGCATACGCTTGCAACTGCGGTGAACGGAGAGGTATTTCGTGATGATTTGGGTACGTTTTCGGAGATCCGAAATACATTAAAGAAGGGGTATCCCCGTGATGTTAGGATTAAAAAACTTGCCGCTCATCTTGCCTTGATGGCACAAGCGGGGCAGTATAATTTTAAGCGTTGTTTAAAACACGGTGAAGATGAGGCGGCACATCTGGCTTTATATGAGTTCATCAAGCACACAGTGGAAGTGTTGTTTTTGTTAAGCAACCAATATGCACCGTTCTATAAGTGGCAATTTCGCGCATTATCAAAATTGCCGGAACATACCGAAATCTATAAACTGTTATGTGTTTTAATAAGGGAACAATCGATGGATCTTCGGTATGAAATGGTTGAGAAAATTTGTGCAAAGATTGTTGCTGAATTAAGACGCCAAGGGTTAAGCGCCTGCGATGAGCAATATTTGGAGGCGCAAGCTTTGGCTGTAACAGAGCAAATTCGTGATAAAGAAATACGCGCTCTGCATTTAATGGAGTTTGGCGCATAAAGAAGCGAGGATTAAATCCTCGCTTCTTTGATCAATCTCTCTAATTCTGTTTTTAATTCCTCGGTACATGGGATCAGCGGAAGCCTTGGATCGCCGCTCGGTAATCCTTGTAAATGCATAGCGCACTTTATTGGGATGGGATTTACTTGCGAAAACAGAGCGCGGATCAAAGGCAGTAACCGTATTTGTAAGGATGCAGCGGCGGCGGTTTTTCCTTGCTCAAAAAGTGTGCAGATCCGTTGAACCTCTTGAGGGGCTATGTTCGAAAGTACGGATATCACACCGCATCCGCCCAATGATAATGTAGGTAGGATCTGATCATCGTTTCCGCTATAGAGCGGCAGTTCGGAACAATAAGACAGAAAATCAGCCGTTTGGTTAATGCTCCCGCTTGCTTCTTTGATGCCGACGATATTGGGGTGCTGTGATAGAATCGCGGCAGTTTTTGGATGAATAGCCAATCCGGTACGGGCGGGTACATTATATAGAATTGAAGGGATGTCTATGTGTTTTAGAATCTCTAAATAATGCTGTATTAATCCTTCTTGGGTTGTTTTATTGTAGTACGGAGTTACTAATAAAAGTCCGTCTGCACCGCACTGCTCAGCTTCTTTACTGAGCATAATCGCTCGTTGGGTGTTGTTTGTTCCCGTGCCTGCTATGATGGGAACGCGTCCGCGAGCAAAACGAACGGCGGATCGAACCAATGCGCTGAATTCTTCAAAGGTCAGCGTACTTCCTTCGCCGGTGGTTCCTGAAACAATAATGGCGTGAATACCGTTTTCAATTTGGAATTCGATTAAAGTTTCAAGCCCGTCGATGTCCAATGTGCCATCAGCACAAAACGGAGTGATCAATGCGGTGGCGGCACCGCTGAACAATCGCTTTTTCATAATTTTTCCTCCCTACATAAAAAGATGTTGAAATATCTTTATTCTACAGTTATAATAATATGAAGTGACCCAAAAGATTGATACTTTGGAAAGGAGAAGTATAATGACAATCAATGAATTTGATTATGATCTGCCTCAGGAACTGATTGCGCACACGCCCCTTGAAAATCGGGATCATTCTCGTTTGCTGGTGTTGAATCGTAATAACGGTGAAATAGAACATCGTCATTTTTATGATATTGTTGATCTTCTTCGCCCTAATGATCTTTTGGTGGTGAATGATTCTAAAGTGATCCCTGCCCGTATTTTTGGCACAAGAGCCGGAACGGGCGGTGTTGTTGAAGTGTTGCTTCTTAAAGCGCTGGAAGAAAATGTTTGGGAGGTTTTGGTCAAACCCGGCAAAAAGGCACGCGTAGGGCAGGTGCTGGAGTTTTCAGAGGGGATGACGGGAACCGTGCTGGACCTTTTGGAGGATGGTAAGCGAAAAATTCGCTTTGAGCACCAAGCGTCGACCATCTATGAGGTGTTGGATCGAATCGGAAAAATGCCTCTTCCTCCGTATATTACCGAGCAGTTAAAGGACCAGGGGCGGTATCAGACTGTTTACGCACGGGAGTTGGGCTCGGCTGCTGCGCCCACGGCGGGACTTCATTTTACAGAAGAGATCATGGATCGTATTCGCGAAAAAGGCGTAAAAATTGCCCCTGTTACACTCCATGTGGGCTTGGGCACATTTCGCCCTGTGAAAGAAACAGAGATCACAAAGCATATTATGCATTCGGAATATTTTTCCGTTCCGCAGTCGACCATAGAGTTGGTGCAAGAAACCAAAAAGAATGGTGGGCGTGTGATCTCGGTGGGAACAACAGCGACAAGAACTTTGGAGAGTGCTTTTGACAAAGATCTGAACTGTGTTCGTGCATCGGGGGATACGGATATTTTTATCTATCCCGGATATGAATTTAAGGTTATTGATGGTCTTATTACGAATTTTCACCTTCCAAAAAGTACATTATTGATGTTGGTCAGTGCCTTGGCAGGAAGAGAAAACATATTGAATGCTTATCATACTGCGGTAAAAGAGCGCTATCGCTTTTTCAGCTTCGGTGATGCAATGTTTATTTGTGATTAAGAAACAACGGGAGTATTAAAATGTTCAAACTGATTAAAAAAGATCAGCGTGCGCGCTTGGGAACCTTCGAAACGGTTCACGGAACCATACAGACGCCGGTCTTTATGAATGTGGCGACTTGCGGAGCCATTAAAGGCGCGGTTTCGGCACTGGATTTAAAGGATCTAAAGTGTCAGGTACAACTTTGCAATACCTACCATCTGCATTTGCGCCCCGGAGACGAAGTGGTTAAAAAGTTAGGCGGGTTGCATAAAATGACCCGTTGGAATGGCCCGATTTTGACCGACAGCGGTGGTTTTCAGGTATTCTCGTTATCCAAATTGCGGAATATCAAAGAAGAAGGGGTTACGTTCTCTTCGCATATAGATGGGCGAAAAATTTTTATGGGACCTGAGGAAAGTATGCAGATCCAGTCAAATCTCGGCTCCACCATTGCCATGGCTTTTGATGAGTGCGTTGAAAACCCTGCTTCCTATGAATATGCAAAGAAGTCGGCGGAACGCACGGTTCGTTGGCTGAAGCGGTGCAAGGTTGAGCACGACCGCTTGAATGCACTTGAGGATACAGTTAATCCGCATCAGATGCTGTTTGCAATTAATCAGGGAAGTGTTTACAGCGATTTGCGTATTGAAAATATGAAGCAGATCACCCAAGTGGAAGCTGATGGTTATGCCATCGGTGGCTTGGCAGTGGGAGAGACTGCGGAAGAAATGTATCGGGTTTTAGATGATGTTCTTCCTTATGCTCCCGAGGATAAGCCGCGCTATTTGATGGGAGTAGGCACACCGGTGAATATTTTGGAGGGCGTTGCCCGAGGGATCGACTTTTTTGATTGCGTAATGCCTGCACGAAATGCGCGCCATTCTCATATTTTTACTTCCAATGGTGTGATGAATCTTTTGAACAAAAAGTATGAATTGGATGAGCGACCTTTGGATGAAGAGTGTTCTTGTCCTGCATGTCGCAATTTCACTCGTGCATATATTCGGCACTTGTTTAAGGCTGGGGAGATGCTGGCGATGCGGTTGTGCGTGATGCACAATTTGTATTTTTACAACAATCTGATGGAACAGATACGAGATCACTTGAATCAAGGCGATTTCCATCCTTGGAAGGAAGAGATGGTAGAAAAGCTTTCTAAACGGATTTAAGGTTGACAAGCGTAAAGATTTCGGCTATAATTTCAATAGTTTTAATTAAAGGAGTAAATGTAAAATGATGGCTTTTATTCAAACCTACGGCAGTTATATTTTGATCTTCGGTGTAATGATTCTGTTTATGGTTTTTACCAGCAGAAAAGAAAAGAAGCGGCAGGCGGAGCAACGCAATATGCGCAATAATCTTGAAGTCGGTGATACTGTTTTGATGGAATGCGGTATTGTTGGCAAGGTTGTTTCTACCAAGGATCTGGAGACCATTGTGATCGAAACCGGTTCTGACAAAACCAAGCTTCGCTTCAAGAGATGGGCGATCGCTTCCAAGATCGAAGAATGATCGTATATTTTAACGTTCTCTCTCATAGATTGTAGTATCAATCAAGAGAGGGTGTTATGATGAAAAATGATAACTCTAAAAAAATCACAGCGCTGGGCGTTGTGATTTTTTCTTTTTTAGCAATTGCTATAATGATTGCGGTTACTGCTATATTTGGTGCATTAAGTGCTATTCTCGTTTTAAAAACAGAACTTCCTGAAAGCGTTCTGAAAATTGGTAATGTTTTGGGCGCAGGCCTTGGTGCGATTGCCTCTGCGGCTTTTTTGACGGCGGCAGGGAAGGTGAAAGGGATTGTTGCAACTGCTATCATATTCTTTGCCGAGGTTATGATAAAATGTCTCGGAAATATTTGGATGGGTTTGGGTGGTTATTTCACTATGAACGGCTTGATCGGCATCTTGTTTGTACTGCTGTTTTCGTTTGTTGGTGGGGTCATTGGCGGAATGGTTAAAAAACGGTAAACGATTGTCAAATTGCATAAACCGATTTATTTGAAAAGAAATTATGAAATACCTCTTGACTTTCAAGAAACAACATTATTTTGAAATTGAAATTAAATATTCACAACATCTTGTGTCTTGTGGGATGATCCTTTTGAGGTTTACATAATCGAAAGACAATGGTTTACATAATGTTTTTATGCAGGTTTGACAAAAAACATTTTTGACAAAAAAATACCTTGCTAAAATGGGAAAAATGAAGTAGAATTATATTCACTCCCCTCAAACGGGGGATATAAGTCTATTTACATAATTTTTCTGTTATAATTACGGACAATCCCTCATAGAGTATTTTGAGGTGATAATATGGCTCGTTTTATGACAAGGATAAGAAAGTCATTTGCATACGAATTACCGATCATTCGTGTGTATGCATTTCTTTACTTAATAGGTGTTTTCGTCGGTGCGATTGCCGCCGTTTTGTTACGCAACGATTTTTCAGAGCAGGCTCGGCTATTATTTAGTTCCGAAAATGCCGGAAACTTCTTGTCGTCGTATTTGCAACAGGTTGTGTTTTTTGGACTGTTGTTTTTGTTGGGATTAACCATTGTTGGCTTGCCGTTTATCCCGATTTTTCCTTTGTATAAAGGGTTTTCATTGGGCTTGCTTATTTCTTTATCAGTGGTATTATCCGGCGTACGTGGATTGATTTTCGGTACGCTGGCATTTTTTGCCCAAAATGTCTATTATTCGGTGCTTGGTTACTTTATTTGTTACTCTTCTACGCGCTTATCCGTTTCGCTGTTTCACTTACTTTGCGGCAAAGGGAGGCACGGGGGTGCTTACGCTGAGTTTCAAATGCATTTAATCTGTTTTTTGGTGATTTTGTTTTTATTGATCTTTGGTGCCCTTTGGGAGTGCAAAGTTGTACCGATATTGTTGAATTTATTTTAGAAGGGAGGGAATAGACTTGGAACGCAGCTATATGAATTTTTGTAATTATTTAATGATGAAAAAGGGGACATCTGCTAACACCCTTGCTTCCTATCAGCGTGATCTGCGTCAATTTATGCAATACTTGCGTTCTTTGGATATTCGCTCCTGGGATTCAGTTAATGATGCGGTATTAAACGATTATTTCACGCACTTAAAGAGTTTGAAAAAGAGCGATGCAACAATCTCCCGCTCTATGTCCACTATGCGTTGCTTTTTTAAGTATTTGCTTTCAAAGAAAAATATTGCTCTGAATCCTATGGTCGGCATTAAAGGGGTTAAAACCGAAGCTAAACCTCCCGAAGTGCTTGAAGGCCGAGAGGTAGAACAACTTCTTGCCGAACCCGATCTTTCCACGGTTAAAGGAATGCGGGATAAGGCAATGCTGGAAATTTTATATGCTTCCGGTATTCGTGTGAGTGAGTTGCTTGCCTTGAAATTGTCTGACGTTAATTTGGATGTTGGCTATCTGATGATGAACCGTCATGAGGATAATGAGCGCATCATTCCTTTGTATCCTCTTGCAGTACAGTCGCTGAGAGCCTATTTAACCGAAAGCCGACCTCAAATCGTTTCCGGCGCCAAGGAGCAAACACTGTTCTTAAACACCACCGGACAACCTATGACACGTCAGGGCTTTTGGAAATTGGTGAAGCATTATACGGTTGCCGCAAAGATCGAAAAAGATATTACTCCCAAGACTTTACGTCATTCCTTTGCGACGCATCTTTTGGAAAATGGTGCAGATATTAATATGGTAAAGGATATGATGGGGCATTCCTCGATTAATTCTACCAAGGTGTATGCCAAGCTTTTGAAGAATAAGTATTTGTCTACTTATGAAACTTGTCATCCCCGTGCCATGAAAGTAGGTGAGTAAGCGTGGGTCTGTTTAATCATTATCAAAAAGAGGGAAGAGGCGTGGATAAAGATGTCAAAACCCCTCGTCTGATCCTGTTTTTTCAAATCTATTTTCGTAAGTTTTGGAAATTGATTTTAATTAATATGTTATATGTGCTGTTCTGCCTTCCTATATTTACCATCGGCCCTGCAACAGCAGGTGTAACAAAGCTTTGGCGCAATTATGCAAGAGAAGAGCATGCCTTCATTTGGGGCGATTTTATCGAGACCTTTAAGAAGAATTTTAAGCAAGCGTTCCTCTATTCGTTGGCAGAGGGCTTTGCCGTTGCATTTTTGGTGTTGGACTTCTTAATGATTGCCAATGTAACAAATCAGGTGATGAAAATTCTTTCTTTGGCGGCAATTCTTTTGACGCTTACTGTAATTGTTTTTATGCATTATTATGTGTATAATATGATGGTGACATTTCGCCTGTCCTTTAAGCAATTGGTCAAAAACGCGTTTATCTTTTGCTGGGCAGGTTTTTGGAGAAACCTTATCACCACTGTGATTCTTGTCCTTCTGACAATGGCAGCCATCTCTCTTAATGTGATCGGCGTTTTGTTTATAATGGCAACGGTGTATTTTTCTCTGTGTGGTTTGTTGATCAATTTTATGGTAAATCCTTTGATTAAAAAATATATGATTGATGGCTTCGATCCCGCAACGGGTGAACGTCTTGAAGAAGAAAAATACGAAGGTTTTGAAAAATAAAGTAAAAGCGACGAAAGATCGGTCTTTCGTCGCTTTTTGCATGACAAGCAAAAATACTTTACGGTCAAAACGGCGCGGTTTTTAAGAAAAACTATTGTCTTTTATTAAGAGATTTGTTATAATATCTAATACTATATTATAGGGGGATCTCGACTTGAAAAAGAAGATCATTATAGGCACTGTCCTTGGCATTTTATTGTTAGCTGTGGTTGCCGGCATTCTTATGCTGCCCAAGGTTAAGGCGTATATTCCTTATTACAAAGATAAAAACGGAATTGATCAGGAAGATCTTCCTTACACACTGACGATTGAAAAGACAGATTTTGAAAACGAAGTAGCAAGCCGTCTTGCAGAAAACGGTGTGATTATTTCTTCGGTTCGTTTTTTGAATTATATCAAGGAGAAACATCCTGATTTTGTGTGGTATAACGGCATTTATCACTTAAATGCCAATATGTCTTATGAAGAACTTTGCAATGCCTTGAAAACACCTGATCAAGCGTTGAATTATGTTAAATTTGTGGTTCCCGAAGGCAAGAGCGTGGCATCCATTGCTAAAATTGTGGCAGAAAGCGGTCTTTGTACGGTAGATGAATTTCTTGCAGCAGCCGACAGTTACGAGTATGATTATGCTTTTCTTACCGAGTTAAAGGAACGTAATCAAAAGGTGATCGGCTATAAATTGGAGGGCTATCTTTTTCCTGCCACTTATGAATTTCGTGCCGATACTGTTACCGCCCGTGAAATTGTAGATAAAATGCTTAAGACCTTTGAAGAATATGTAAGCAATGAGTTGATTCTTCAGGCAAAGAATATGGGGCTTTCGCTGAATGAGTTTGTGACTCTGGCATCTGTGGTTCAGGCGGAAGCGTTCAGCACTGAATCGATGAGCGGTGTTTCCGGTGTCTTTTGGAATCGTTTGAATTCAAAAAGTATGCGTCTTTTGCAATCGGATCCCACTACCAATTATGCTAAATCTCTTAAAAATCTGCCTACATATTCAGAGGATATGCGCATCGCGTATGATACATACAAGTGTGTCGGACTTCCTGTAGGTCCCACAAATTGCCCCGGAATTGATGCTTTGAAGGCGGTTTTGGCTCCTGAAGAGAGCGATTATTATTATTTTGTAACCGATAAAAACGGTGCTTTCTATTTCAATAAAACATTGGCGGATCATAACAAAACCATCCGCGATCTAAAGAATAAAGGTATGTGGGCTTAATCTGATGGTTCATATTATTCAACAGTCTGTTTTAGAAAAAATCTTACCGAATAACCATTCGTTCAAAGAACCGTTTAATAAAGCTTCTGCTTTGATCGGGGAAGAGTTTGCGTATCAAATTGTATTGTATAATGATGAGCAAAAAACTGAACGTTTTACCATTAAACAATGTCACGGCTTGCCCTGTCATCTTTATTTGGTAAGGCAAGTTCCTGTCACTTGGCCGCATCATCTTGCGAAATCCTCGGGGCGTTACCTCTTGGATCGGGCGGGTGTTTTGCCGGATTGCCTTATTCCGATTGATGAGGACGAAGAAATAATGGTAGGTCCGATCCCAACTGTTGTGTTGGTGTGCATTGAATCCATTGTTGCAGGAACATTTCGGTGTGAATTTGAATTCATATCTCAAACCGAAACATTGAGTAGTCATTTTCAACTTGAAATTATCGATCGCGAAATGGCAAAGCCTGCATTTCGTTATTATGAGCAGATTTATGCAAAGGCTATTGCGGAAGATTATCATTGCCCGCTTTTTAGCGAGTTATTTTGGATCGCCTTAGAAAAATATTTTGATTTGGCCGCCGTTCACGGGGTGACGGATGTTTTTGTGCCGCTGTTTCCTTCGCCGTCCGAGGGCGAAGCCTTGCAGTTAATGCGCATTGAGAAGGATAAGTCGGATTATAAGTTTAATTTTGATCTGTTTGACAGTTGGGTGTGCTTAGCTCGGCAAAAAGGAATTAAGCATTTTTGGCTTCCTCCGCTATTTCCCAATATTGGCAAAAGAAGCATTATTCCTTTTAAATATACTGCCGGTGATTTTACGCATCCCTTGTTTGGTGATGAGATCACCGCCGATGACTCAGATTATTTGTTTTTCCTTGATCGGCTTCTACGCGCTTTTTATAAACATTTGAATGAGCTCGACTTAACAAGGTGTGTTTCCTTTCAGCTCACAGATTGGATCGATCCAAATCATTATATTCTTTACGAAGAGCATAAAAAATGGTTTCTTAAAATCTTGCGCAATGTACGACTGATCGATTCTTTGGGGGATGTATCGCTTTATAATGAAATTGATTTTGGTGCTCCTTGCATTCCAATGCACCTCATTCAGGATTTTATTAAAAACTTTGCGGTTCAGGGAATGGTCTCCTTTGATCCCTCTTGCTACACACCGACTTCCGATCTTCTGATTGCAAGCAGAGCCGCTGATTTGCGGGTTTTGGGAGTGATTAGCTACCGGTATAGAATCGGCGGCTTAATGAACCGAGGATTTAACTTTAATTCTTCGGTGTCCGGCGAGAGCGGATTTCCTCTTAATTTGAATTTAGATGCAGGAAACTCTTTCCCTTCGGGTGCACTTTCTTTGGTTTACAGCGGTCCCGATGGTCCTTTGCCCTCTATGCGATTAAAACTGCTGCAATATGCAATGCAGGATATTCGCGCCATTGAGGCACTGGAAGCATACGTTCCGTACGAAAAGATTTGCAGTTTGATCAATAAAAAGTATCCGTTGCCTTTGGAACGATCAAAGTCAACCGCAGAGAAGATTTTGGCCTTACGCGAGGAACTGAATCAATTTATCAAAGAGCATTGCCAAAAATAAAGGAGAATGAATAAATGAAATTAGGAATTGTGGGATTGCCGAACGTCGGCAAAAGTACTTTGTTTAACGCTATTACCAATGCAAAAGCGCAGTCGGCAAACTATCCCTTTTGCACCATTGATCCCAATGTAGGTGTCGTTTGTGTGCCTGATAAACGCTTGGATGTTTTAGCAGAGATGAATAAGTCCAAAAAGGTTGTTCCTGCCGTGATCGAGTTTGTGGATATTGCAGGCTTGGTAAAAGGAGCATCACGCGGAGAAGGGCTTGGCAATAAGTTCTTGGGAAACATTCGCGAAGTGGATGCTATTGTGCACGTTGTGCGTTGCTTCGCTGATGATAATATCGTGCATGTTGACGGCTCCATTGATCCTATTCGTGATATCGATACCATTAATTTGGAATTGATCTTTTCCGATTTGGAGTTGGTTGAGAAGTTTTTGGATCGTGCCAACAAATTGGCTAAGGGCGATAAAAAACATTTAGTTGAGGTGGCATTGTTCCAAAAGATCAAAGACGCTTTGGAGCAAGAGCGCTTTGCCAATACCGTGGAATATACCGACGATGAGTTAGAGATCATGAAGACCGTTTCCTTGCTCACCAATAAGCCGGTAATCTATGCCGCCAACGTAAGCGAAGATGATTTTAAGAACGGTAAATTGGATAATCCTTATGTTGCTAAGGTTCAAGCTCGTGCCACCGATGAAAATGCCGATGTTTTGGTGATCTGCGCACGGCTGGAGGAAGAGATCAGTGAGCTTGATTCCGAAGAAAAAGAGATGTTTTTGGCAGAACTCGGCTTTGAGAGCAGCGGTCTGGATCGGATGATTTCTACCTGTTATAATCTTTTGGGCTTGATCAGTTACATTACCAGCGGCGAAATGGAAACAAAGGCTTGGACCATTACAAACGGCACCAAGGCACCTCAGGCGGCAGGTAAGATCCATACCGATTTTGAACGCGGATTCATTCGCGCCGAAATTGTGGCGTATGATGATCTTGTGGCTAGCGGATCTATGGTAAATGCCAAGGAAAAAGGTTTGGTCCGAAGCGAAGGCAAAGAATATGTTATGAAAGATGGAGATGTGGTTCTCTTCCGCTTTAATGTATAATAACAAAAAGGAGCAAGAAAAACTTGCTCCTTTTTGTTATTTTAAAAAGTAATATGCTATCATCGCAAGTGTGATTGCCAATAAGACAAAAAATGCTATGCGCCATCCATTGTGAACCGATTGTGCACGGTCTGGAGAAAGATGGCAATTCATCATTCGCTCACATTCTTTGACGATGTTTTTATATGGCGTTTTTCCTTCCGGTTTTAAGATGAAAATTGCCTGTTCAAACATTTCACTGTCTGTATTGTTTAACATAATGACTTTTTTGCCAACACCTTTTATCATACCAACACCTCTTTGCTTTAGTATCCTAAAAAGGTTGTTTTGTTATGCATCGGATTTTTGAAATTTTGCCACAATGATGGTTATATCGTCATTGGTGCTTTCAGGCATGCTTTTTAAAATGTTTTGCGCATAGAGGCGGATATTATCGTTTTTGTTCATTAAAACAGATGCTTCTTGCTGTGTGCCCAACGCAGAAAGACCGTCGGAGGCCATGATCAAATAATCTCCGTCCGACAGACGGTAAGTGCAATGCTTTACACGGTCATACTCGCTTAATCCGAGGGGCATTCCACCACCTTTAATAATCGAGAGTTTATCGTTATGAATATAAAAGCTGTCATAGGCTCCCGCTTTATAAAAATCGGCTGTTCCGTCCTTGAGATTTATCAGGCAAAGATCGATTGTTGCAAAACTTCCGTTTTCCCGAAAGCGTTCAACCGCGCGATAGAGGTTTAAGGCATTTTGCGGAGTGAGACCGCTTGAAATCAGTTTGTGTAATGTGTCGATTGCAAGTTTGCTTTGAAGTCGTGCGTTTTCACCGCTCCCCATCCCGTCGGCAAGTAAAAGACAATAGGTGTGCTTGTCCGGCGAAAATCCCATAGCATTGTCTCCGCAAAGCTGCTCACCGATTTTATTTTTGCAAAGAGCGGAACAGGTGATAATGTAGTTACTTTTTTCTCTGATTTGTGCATAGAAAAGTTCGTTGTTTTCGGCAATTTTAATCGTAAATCCTTCTTTGAAGTACGGTGCAAACACATCGCGCAGGATGTTTTCGTGTAAAACATCTTCTTGTAACGAAAAGGCAAGCTCACACTTTTTGCAGTTTTTTCCGTCCTCAAAGAATTCGATGTTTTGAATAGATAATTTTCGCCGCTCCAACTCCGATTTGATTTTTGCTTCCTCATCCGGATAAAAACGAACAGGGGAGGAGTGGGCACTCATTTTTATTTGGATTTTTTTGGAAAGGTCATTAATGTCTTTGATCAAAAGATCAAAATTTTCTCCCTTTGACTTTGAAATTTCCATTAGAATGTTATGTTGCATTGCATTTGGCTTAATACAAAAGGGAAGACGTTCTCGAATGTATGCATTATTTTCGATCTTATTGTCGGAACTTTCCAGTACATCACAGATTTCTTGAAGATTTTTTTCATAGCAAATATCCGCGCGGGGACAAAGTGCATTGCAAGATTGTCTACAGCCTTCAAGTGTTTTTTTGTTTTGTTCTTTTGCAGAATTGTTATGATTGCGCACCGAAATATAATTGGACAGAAATGTTTTGATCTTATCTTTTGGCATTAAAAAAAGAATCCCCATTGCGATAGGAGGTTCGCTGAACAACCAATAACTCCAAGGAAACTTGCCGAAGAAAAATAAAACGGCATAATACGCTATTGTAAAGGAGGCCATTGCAAAGCGATGGGAAAAATTGGAAAAGATGCACCCCACTAAGGTGCCCACAATAATTGCGGTAAAAACGCTTTCTCCGCCGTTTTCTATGGCGGACAACACAATTCCCAATCCGCCGCCAAAAACGGCTGCGTGGCTTATTCTGAGGCAATGAAATGCTAAAAACAGCGCAATGAATCCAAGAATTCTTGCTAAATTCAAGTTCAAAACGGATATGTCTTGAATGGAGAGTAAAATCAAGATAAAAGTGACGGATGCGGCGATCAGTTCGCGCGGCGAAAGGTGACAGCATCTCCGAAATGCGTTTGCGGCGTAATTGATAAAGTAAACACAACAGCAAACCAGTATACTTTCGCACACCAACAGTAAGACCGAAAAGAGGGTGAGGTTTCCCGCAAGCAAGAATAAGAAGCCCGATGTAAAGCAACTGATAGCTGCAATAATGGCGAGATCCCCTTTCAGGATACGCATCGATTTTTCAAATACCATATATACCACAAAGATCATAGTAAGGGCGGATATGTATTTGAATACCGCAAGATCAACAGGGTTGGTCAGGTATCCCAAGGCACCGCCGAGAAAACAAAAAGTAGGGATAAGGCCAACTTTAGATCCGCTGGAGAGTAAAATAATCGAAAAGGGAGATAATTCAGCAAATATCGTGCACTTCGCCGTTAAAAATCCCATGGTTAAGGATAAGGCTGAGCGTAAAATGAAGTAGAAAGAGTTTACTGCTATATTTTCAAATTTATCGAAACTGTTTTGTATGCGAATCATTATACCGGACTCCTTTTTCACGATTTGTTGCCCTTTATTATATCGAGTTGAACGTAGTGAATTTGTCATATTTTTGGGTGTTTACAAAAATTTTTGAAAAATTCATAGATATTTATAAGAATATCCGTTATAATGAAACTGTTTAAGAGGTAAAAGTATGGATGCAAAAGATTTATCATTAATTGTGGAGCCTTTGCTTCACTGGTATAGAGAGAATAAACGCGATTTGCCTTGGCGCCATAATGCAACGCCCTATAGAGTTTGGATCTCCGAGATTATGCTTCAGCAAACAAGGGTAGACCCTGTGATTCCGTATTATCTTCGCTTTATGGATGAGGTGCCTGATGTTGAAACACTTGCAAATCTTCCCGAGGATCAGCTGATGAAACTATGGGAAGGGCTTGGATATTACAGTCGGGCAAGAAACCTGCAAAAGGCAGCCAAACAAATTGTGGAGGCAGGAGCGTTTCCTTCCGATTTTAACGGCTGGCTTTCTTTGGCCGGAGTTGGAGAATATACAGCAGGGGCCATCTGTTCAATCGCTTTGAGTTTACCCACACCCGCTGTGGATGGAAATGTTTTAAGGGTGTTATCGCGCATTCTCGGGTCTTTGGATGACATAATGCTTCCTGCCGTTAAGAAATCGTTTTCTGCCGCCTTGGCAGAAATTTATCCTCCTGATGCCACTTCTGATTTCACGCAAAGCTTAATGGAGTTGGGAGCAACCGTTTGCTTGCCCAACGGAGAACCCCAATGTGCAAAATGTCCCGTAGCATCATTGTGTGTGGCAAAGAATCAGGGGCTTATTGATCAGATTCCCGTAAAAACGGCAAAAAAGCCCCGCAAGATTCAAAAAAAGACGATCTTTGTGTTGCGAAGCGGGTCGAAAGTGGCTTTGGCCAGACGCCCTAAAACCGGCCTTCTTGCTAATTTGTGGGAATTTCCGAATGTTGACGATTGGCTTGGCGAACAACAGGTGAAAGAGCTTTTTTGTTCCGAAAAAGTTAAAAGCCTTCCTGCGTCGATCCATGTTTTTTCTCACATTGAATGGCACATGGTCGGCTATGAGGTTGAATTGTCCGAAGAGTCTTCTCAATATACTTGGGGGGAGATCGGTGAAGTATTGTCGGAAAAAGCGATTCCCGCTGCATTTCGATGTTATACCGATCATTTGAAAGAATTACGTTACGAGGTTTAGAAAATGAAGCATATCTTAAAAATTGCAGGCTCTCTTTTAATCGATCAATTGGTTGGTGTGATTTCAGGCTCTATGATGGTACTGGGAGTTGCATTTTTCTTTCACAACAGCTTGACAGGTTATCTTTTAGCAGGTGCACTTACGATTTTTTTATTTGCATATACCGCTTATCGTTCGGGATTTAAGGGCGGTTTTCACGATCCGCATCGCGTCCCAAAGGATCCCTTTTATCGCGGTTATCTTTATAAAGGAGCACTTGCGGGAGCTCTTTCCGCGCTGCCGCTCTTGATTATTTATATCATTTACCGTATTACCCGCAGCGGAACCTGGTCATTTCTTTTTATGTTGTCCAATATGTATTGGACTTGGCCGCTGATGGGTGCATTTCCAAATCATCAGCAATTGGTGATGGCCTCTGCTTTTGCACCGATTGTTTTGATTCCTTGGTTGAGTTATATCGCCGGATATAAAGGCATTATTTTCAGCGATATCTTCCTGAATCTGTATAAGAAAATCGCGGCGCGTCTGCCGAAAGAATAACATAACCGAAAACACCTCTTCATATAATTTGAAGAGGTGATCAAAATGCTGTTTCAAAAGATCAAAGGGATTTCGGCGGTGCTGACAATATCGGTGCTTTTTGCTTTGGTTGCGTTTAATTTGGAACAACGATTTGAAACGCAGGATGTGGCGGCAAAGGAATTTATGTATATCCTTGATGCAGGTCACGGTATTCCCGACGGTGGCACAAGCGGAAAAGACGGTACCACCGAGCAAGAACTGAATTTGGCGATCGTCCTTAAGGTTTCAGAACTGTTGAAGAATAAAAATATCTCTCACATTTTAACTCGTGAGGATGAAAACAGCATTTACAGCGAAGGAACGTCGATTCATGCTAAAAAGGTCTCTGATATTCGTGAAAGAGTAGCGATTGCAGGAAAGTCTCCTGACAGCCCGTTGATCAGCATTCATATGAACAGTTATCCCGATCCCAATGTGCGGGGAATTCAGGTTTTCTACACAAGCGGTAACGAACAAGCAAAGAGAATTGCAGAGTCGATGCAGTCTGCTCTCAATGCACAGTTGCAACCGAATAATACAAAGGTAGCAAAAACCATTTCAAAGAATATTTACTTATTTTCACATATCGAAAACCCTTCTGTTTTAATTGAGTGCGGTTTCTTATCCAATCCGCAGGATCTTACTCAATTAAAAAGAGCGGAGTATCAAGAAAAAATTTCAGCTGTGATTGCAGATGTGCTTGCAACCAATCAATAAAATTTAAGGCGGTTCAAAAATGGCTAAAATCAAACAGGTTTATATCTGCTCTGAGTGTGGATATGAAAGTCCGAAATGGTACGGACAGTGCCCGCAATGTAAAGAGTGGAGCACAATGGAAGAACAAACAATTCTTCCTTCAAATGCAAAATCCGAAGTTAAAGGCGCTGCGCGTGCCATAGAAATCAAGGGAATTAACGAGGTTCAAAGCGGGGAAGAGTTGCGCACTTCGACCGGCTTAAAGGAATTAGACCGTGTGCTTGGCGGCGGCTTGGTGCATGGGTCTCTTACCTTGGTTGGCGGTGATCCGGGCATTGGTAAATCCACGCTTCTTTTGCAGATCTGCCAAAGCTTAAGCCGCGATAAAAAGGTGCTCTATGTTTCCGGTGAGGAATCAATGAGTCAAATTAAATTGCGTGCCGAACGACTAAATGTTTCAACAGACGGTTTATTTTTGGCCTGCGAAACCAATGTGGAAGCCATCTTAAATGCTTGCACGGTGCATCAGGCAGATCTTTTGATCGTGGATTCTATTCAAACTATGATGACGGATCATTTATCCACTGCACCGGGAAGTGTTTCTCAAATTAAAGAAGCAACCGCCGCCTTTATGCACCTTGCAAAAGAGCAGGGAGTTACCGTGTTTATTATCGGTCATGTAAATAAAGAGGGGTCCTTGGCAGGACCCAAAATGTTGGAACATATGGTGGATACGGTCTTGTATTTTGAGGGAGATAAAAACCTTAATCACCGTATTTTAAGAACGGTTAAAAATCGCTTTGGCCCCACCAATGAGATCGGTGTGTTTGATATGCAAACGGTTGGCCTTGTGGAAGTGGACAATCCCTCAAAGATGTTCTTGGACGGGAGACCCGAGAACGTCCCGGGAACCTGCGTTACATGCTTATTAGAGGGAACCAGACCTGTTTTGGCGGAAATGCAAGCATTAGTTTCCAAAACCGGTGCTCCCGTACCGCGCAGGATGGCCAGCGGTGCAGATTATAACCGATTGGCATTGTTAATTGCGGTTTTGGAAAAAAGAGCCAATCTGATGCTTTTTAATCAAGATGTCTATGTCAATGTGGTGGGTGGTTTTCGTGTGTTTGAAACTGCCGCTGATTTGGCTATTTGCTTATCGATCGCTTCAAGCTTTGCCGATTTTGAAATGCCTGCCGATTTGATTGCAGTGGGAGAAATCGGACTCTCCGGTGAAGTGAGAGCGGTATCCTTCTTGGAAAAGAGAATTAAGGAAGCGCAGAAACTGGGATTCTCTAAAATCATCGTTCCTTCGCGTAATAAATTGCCCGAGACAATTGAAGGAATTCAGGTGATTCCCGTTTCATCCGTTTCTCAAGCGATCTATAAAGTGCGCAATGAACTGAAATAAAAAAGCACTGCACGACCGAAGTCGTGCAGTGCTTTTGTTTTATCGTTTTTCTTCTAAATAGAGCGAGGCTTCCATATCAGCGGTTGCCAATGCAAAGGCAAGGGGGTACATTTCAAAGGCTTTTGAGCAATTCCGGATGTCTTTTTCCTCGGAAAAGCCCATATGATAGCGAATTGCGAAAGCTTCCTCTCGTGTCAGCTTCATAAATCCGCCAATGATGTAAACACTTTTTTCGCCATGTCCGTAAGGGAGATTGTCGTCAAACTCATAATAAGGCACTTTTTCCCATACGCCTGCATCATTTTTAACATTACGCATTGATGTTTTATATACATTTACTTTACATAAATCGTGAAGCAATGAAACGATTGCAATGGATTCTTCACTGTATTCATTAGCGAAAAGCTTTTTTGTGTAGGGGCGAGCCAAATATTCACAAAGATTGGTGTATACATTCAAGCTGTGCTCGCATAGACCGCCCGGATAGTTGCCGTGGAAGCGGGTGCTGGCAGGCGCTGTGAAGAAATCCGAGCCGGCGCTGCAAAGATAATCCAACAATTCCGCCGCGCCTTCACGTTTGATCTTCTCTTTATATAAAGCACAGAATTTTTCTTTCATATCCATTTTTATTTTGCCGTTTCATCTTTGGGCATTTTCCAAAGGTGAATTTTTCCTTCCTCTTGTAATTTTTTAAGAATAACAACCGAAATGGGAATTAAGAACATTCCCAAAAATCCAAACAACTTCAAACCGACCCAAATGCAGAAAAGAGTAAGGATGGGAAGCATTCCCACATTGTCGCCGATGATTTTGGGCTCCAGAATTTGACGGACTACGGTGATCACGATATACATACAAATGATAATCAAAGCTTGCCAGGGAGAACCGCTGAGAAGGCAGAAAGCCGACCAAGGAATCAATACGGTGCCCACACCTAAAACAGGTAAAATATCAACAATTGAGATTAAAAACGCAAGGGTAAATGCAGGTTGGAAGTCAAAGACCAAGAAGAACACAAGCAGTTCGCAAAAGGTGATCAACATCAAGATGGAATAGGAACGCAGGTATTTCCAAACGGTGGAGAAAAAGGCGCTTTTGATTTCGACAATTATGTCTTGATGTTTCGCACTAAATTGCGCCAAAACAAACCGCTTCACGATGGGAAGGGAAATGGACATAAAGAAAGTGGAAACCACGGTTACAATAAAAAATACGATAAAATTAGGGATATATGTGACCACATTTCCCGCATATCCCAACGCAAGGCTTCCCAAGGAACCGGTAAGCAGAGAAGAATAATCGAATTCGGCAATATATTGCGCTGCATTATCCAAAAGATTATCGGGCAAAAAGGCCAAGAGACTGTTGTTGCCTTGCAAGGCGTCTTTCAGATAGATAATTGCTCTTTGAATAAAATGGGGAATTCTTGCCAAAAGGTTTTTGCCTTCAGACCAAATAGTAGTGGATAAAAACGTACCCACCACAATTATCAAAGCTAAAACCCCGATGACACAGATCGAGCTCGCAACCGCACGGGGAAGTTTGACTTTTTCGGTAAGCAATTTCACTAAAGGCTCCACGATAGATGCAACCAAAAAAGCAATAATGAAAGGCGCAATCGCACCGAAAATATATTTGAACGCTAAATAGACAACAAATATAAATACGGCAATAAATGCGATGTGGATCAGATAGCGTATTCTTTTATAATCTCGATTTGTTAACATTTATTCCACTCCGAATGTTTATTTATTTTATTATAACATAACCGATACGGAAAAATAAAGAGCAATTTATAAATTAATAAACTCTTGAAAATTTATAAACGATCTGCTATATTTGTTTATGAATTATAAACAAATGTTTTTTATGAAAGGACTTTGTATGAATCAGGAATACTATTTGATCGATAAAAATGTTTTGCCCGATATTTTTTCCAAGGTAATTGAGGCGAAAAGATTACTGCAAACCGGAAAATGTAAGACGGTCCATGAGGCGGCAAAAACCGTTAATATCTCTCGTAGTGTTTTTTATAAATACAAAGATAGTGTACACGTTTTTGTAGAGAAAGACAAGCAGAATATTATTACGATCATTTTGTACCTCTCTGACGAGATAGGCGCGCTTTCACGTGTGCTTTCTTTGATTTCTTCGGCAGGGGCAAGTATTTTGACCATTAATCAAAATGTTCCTATGAACGGAATTGCACCTGTGTCTATTTCGTTTAATACTTTGAAAATGGATTTTGAATTGGAACAGTTGTTGCAAAAAATGGAAAAGTTAAATGGCGTTTTAAGTGTCAAGCCGGTAGCAAAAGAGCGCGGATAAGAATATATTGAAACTGAGTAAAATATTATTTACTTTAATAGTAAGAAGGGGATTGAAATGGGACTGATTGTCCAAAAATTTGGAGGAACATCAGTTGCTGACCGTGTTTGCTTGATAAATGTTGCGAATATTATTGCACGCAGAATAAACGAGGGAAACAAAGTAGTGACTGTCGTTTCGGCGCAAGGGGATGCAACTGATCGTCTTTTAGCAAGTGCCCGTGAAATTACCGATGAACCAAACAGTCGAGAACTGGATGCATTATTGGCCACCGGTGAACAGGCTTCTGCGGCGCTTCTTGCCATTACACTCAACAGTATGGGTGTTAAAGCGGTATCTTTAACCGGCGGGCAGGCAGGGATTTTGGCGAATGATTGCTATGGCAACGGTGAGATTCTGGAAATTGATACCGATACAATAAATGAATATCTGGATCAAAATTATGCTGTCATTATCACCGGATTTCAAGGTGTAAACAAAAGGGGAGAGGTGGTCACTCTCGGAAGGGGCGGTTCAGATGCTTCCGCTGTTGCACTTGCGGCCGCTCTTTCGGCCGATAGCTGCCGTATTTATAAGGATGTTGACGGAATTTATACTGCGGATCCCCGTAAAGATACTTCCGCTCAAAAATTAGAACGTATTTCTTACGGAAAGATGTTAGAATTATGTGATTCGGGGTCGGGGGTTCTCCAGCGAAAAAGTGTTGAGTTGGCAGAAAAATATGAGATTGAATTGCAGATCCTATCAAGCTTTCAGCTTACAAGCGGCACTGTGATTCATAAATAAAAAAGCGGTCAATTGACCGCTTTTTTATTTTAACTTTTCTCAGTATAATAGGATTTTAATTTTTGCAAAGCCTTGCTTTCGATTCTGGAAACATAACTTCGAGAAATGCCCAGTTTTTGGGCCACTTGCTTTTGAGTTAAAGGACGGCTGTTAAATAGGCCGTAGCGCATAATGATAATGTGTTTTTCCCGATCCGTTAAACGCTCTATGTATTGATAGAGTTTTTTACAATTATGTTTAAAATCGAGATCTTCGGCAAAGTTTTCCTCTTCATACACAATATCCATAAACGTAAGAGTATTTCCGTCACCGTCGGTTTCGATCGGATCATTGATGTTTACGTCATTTTGACGTTTTTTCTGATTTCTGAAATACATTAATATTTCATTTTCAATACAGCGTGCGGCATAGGTGGCAAGGCGCGTGCCTTTTTGATAATCAAATGTTGAGATTCCCTTGATCAGACCGATGGTGCCAATGGAAATAAGATCGTCCTGATCCTTGCTGGTTGCATAATACTTTTTAATAATGTGAGCAACCAATCTTAAATTACGTTCAATTAAAGTGTTGCGCGCCTGAAGATCCCCGTTTTTATAGAGATCCATATAATAACGTTCTTCGGCCAAAGTAAGCGGTTTTGGAAATGTGGCGCCTCCTGATAAATAAAGCATCAAAAAGACGGTGCGATCCAAAAAGCTTTGCAATAGGAGCAGCATGAATAATCACCTCGCTGACATTTTATGCCAAAGCCCGCTTGTCACTTTCAAAAAGATTGACAATGATTGAGAAAATTGGTATGATATTATATAAAGCGAGGCGAAAAATATGGTTGAAATCAAAAAAGTGACCGACCCCGCATTGATTCGGCAAATCGCAGAGAAGCATTGCATTGAATTAGAACCTGCGGATTTTGTGATTGCCACTGTGGAACAGGGCGAAATTCTTCAATGCGCAGTGTTTTCCTATACTGATGAAATTGGAAAAATCAAGGTAATATGCGGGTTTGATGGCGATATGAATCTCTTGGACGGCCTTTGTCGTGCCATCCTAAACATTATGGATATTAACGGCGTAAAGGTTGTATACTTGTCAGAAAAATATCCAAAATTGGCGAAATTCGTTGGTTTTAATACAGGTGATCATGGCTTTGAATTAGCACTGGAAGGCTTTTTCAAGTGCGGATGCTGTCATCATAATTAAAAGGAGAAAAAAATGAGCTTAAAGGGAAAAAGACTGTTTTTATTGGATATGGATGGTACCATTTATTTGGACCAGGAATTGTTTGATGGAACTTTAGACTTTTTGGATTATGTCAAAAGCATTGGCGGAAGAGCAATGTATTTAACCAATAACAGTTCTAAAAGTGTAAATAAGTATATTGAAAAGTTAGCTTCCATGGGCATTGCAGCCGAGGCGAAGGATTTCACAACATCCGCTCAGGCAACGGCTTTATATCTGTTGAAAACCCATAAAGATGACCTTTTATATGTATTTGGAACGCAAGCTTTGAAGGATGAATTGGTTCAATACGGACTAAATATTACAGATACGCTTTGTGATGAAATTAAGTGCTTGGTAATGGGATTTGATACAGAGTTGTGTTTTCAGAAGCTGGAAGATGCTTGTATCTTGTTAAACAGAGGTGTAGATTACATTGCAACCAATCCCGATTGGGTTTGTCCCACTTGGTATGGATCGGTGCCTGATTGCGGTTCTATTGCTCAAATCCTGCACACAGCAACCGGACGTAATCCGAAGTTTATCGGAAAGCCTGAACCCACAATGATCGAACTTGCTATTGAAGAGACAGGCTATAGCAAAGAGCAGGCTATCATTTTGGGTGATCGTTTGTATACAGACATTGCAAGCGGAAGCAATGCGGGAATTGATACAGCATTAATGCTCAGTGGCGAATCAACAATGAAAGATGTAGAAGAGTTTACGGGGAAACAACCTACATATATTTTCGATAACATCCGTGAATTCTTAAACGCAATTCAATAAAATCCCCTAAAATGCACCTATAATAAATTAATATTGATTCTAAACAAATATAGAGCCGAAAGCACCCAAAATGCTATCGGCTCTATAAACTTCTCCCCTTAACTGCACAAAAGATCCATTTTGTGAAGTGAGGGGATTTTTTATGTCAGGGCGCAAAAATCTTTGTTTTATTTCTTATGCCCCACGTCATGTTATTGAGCGTGGTTTGGAATTCCATCTTGATGAAATTAAGGCATATGCCTATATTTTCCATGATCGTTTTTCAGATGCTGAAATAAAAGCACGTGAAGAATTAGGAAAACCACCTGAAGTTCCGCATTTTCATATTCAAATCCGTTTATGGAAAGAAAAACGACCATCTACAGTTGCAAAGTGGTTTTGGTGTGTTGATGAAAATGGACCTGTAAACACTTTGCCGGAAAACAATACTTCTGTTTCTGCTTATTATGATTATTTGATACATAAGTTTGACCCTGATAAATTTCAGTACTCTCCATCTGATCGTGTTGTTTTTCGTTCTGAATATTTTGAAATTCCTGAATATTCTGATGCAGATGATGGACTTCTCGCTTTGCAGATGGCAATGGTTAATATGAGACCATATGAAATTGCAAAAAGGCTTGGTAAAACCTTTGTATGGCATCATAATGATATTTATGATCTTGTTGCTCGCGATGAGGCTTGGTTGCGGGCTCGTACTGATGTTAAACCATTATATACTCCCGCGTTTGTTACTAAAAGCGATAATACTTTGAAAGGAGTTAAATTAGATGGTCTACCCATAGAAGAAGAATTTAAAATTTGAATTGAGGTTCAAATGAAGATTTTACGAAGATTAATTTATTACATTATCAATCAAATTTTTTGGAGGTTAAAAAAATGCTTAAAGTTATTGGTAAGGCTCATTATTCGGTGACCTATGAAGGTCAGGTTTATAACAAGGTTCGTTATACTTTGGAGAGTGATACTCTCCCCAAGGGCTATAAAGATCTTGATGGTGTTCTTTGCGAAACTGTATGTGTAAAGGATACTGATTTCAATAATAAACCTCAATTAGGCGATCACGTTCAGGTTTCCTATAATCGTTATGGTAAACCGGACGTTATTATCGTAATCTAAAAGAAAGGAGACTGTCGGGAGATAGGCTTATCTTTGACGCGTGAATTGTAATGGCTGAAATTATTGCATCTATCATTTCCAATGTAACTGCCTTTGTTACTGGTGCTGTAAGTTGGATGGGTTCCTTTGCCGGTGTTGTTGCTGACAATGCGCTTCTGTTCATTTTTGTTATTGCTGTTCCCTTGGTGGGTCTCGGCATCGGTCTGCTGAACAGAATGTTCCGCTTGAACTAATTATATCGGTTAATTCTTGGAAAGGAGTCTATAAATAATGCTTACAGATATTATTGCAAATGTCGGCGATTTCGTAGAAGCTGCTGTAGGTTGGATGGGTCAATTTGCTACTGTTGTTTCTACTAACGCACTTCTGTTTGTGTTTGTCATTGCTGTGCCTTTGGTTGGTCTCGGCGTTGGCTTGCTGAACAGAATGTTCCGTTTGAACTAATTGCCCCTCTATGCGGGTCCGTTTCCTTTTTGGGGCGGATCCGCTATTTTTTATTTTAGAAGGTGAAATATGAAAAATAAAAAACTTATTGTTCCACTTTTGATTGTGGTTCTTTTGTCGCTCTTCCTCTTCCCCGCTTCGGCTGAAGGTTCTATTGATTCCCTTGGAGATTTTTTTGATTATGGTGCCGGCTGTGAAATTACTGCTATTTTAGATGATAATTCAGAAGCTTATGGAGCTTATTCTGTTATTGATTCTAATACGTGTGAAATCACTGGTCTTTATGGTAATGGTGCATATGTTTTATCTGTTGATGTTGGCAATTATGGCTTTGGCTTTCCTCTTTCTGCTGGTGAAACTATTGTTTTTGATTGTGATTATTTAACTGTTTCTCCAATTACTGATTATATAGAATTTCCTTCTTCGGAAAATTGTACTATTAGTGTTGTTGGATATTTTGAAGGTGCTGATGTTACTAATAGATATCAGACTTTGTTTTCATCCTCTGATGTTGTTGTTAGTGAAGGTTCAGAAGTTGGCGGTTATTGGATTTATGATGTTTCTTATCCTCTGTCGTTTTCTTATACACCTGAATTTGAATTTAGTATTTTAAGGACATTAAACATTGTAATTGATTTTCCTAGTACTGATGCTGTGGAATGGGCTCCTTCTGTTGATGAAATTCCGCCTTTGGTGCTTTCTGCAGATTCATTTCAAATTAGATTTGAAACTTCCAAAGATGAATCTCCTTTAGTTGGTCTTTTTGGCGGGATTACTTCTTTTGTTAGCGGGTCTGTATCTTGGATGGTCGCTTTTGCTGATATTGTTTCAAGAAACTTTATGCTTTTACTTTTTGTTGTCTTGGTTCCTGCTTGTGGAATTGGCATTGGATTATTAAAACGCATGTTTGCTACTAATTAGGAGGGTCTATGAAATATAAACGCTTATTGATTCTGCTTTTTATAGTTGTGCTTTTGGTTTCGTTCCTCTTCCCTGCTTCAGCTGCAGAAAACTATATTTCATTGAAAAATCTTATGGATCCTATGAATTCCTCTGATTTTTTTAATGTATATGTTACTACTACTTTCGGTACTGATGTATTCCTCTCTTATAGTTGGTGGACTGATAATATTTTAAGATTTAGTCAACCTGCGCAGTCTGGCACTTATAATAAACTTCGCCTTGTTTCTATTCAGCCTAATTCTGATCCATATATGATCTCTGATGGTGATGTTCTGTATATGAATTGTGGCTATTGGATTCTTACAGATTTAAAAGAGGTTAAAACGGGTCTCGATCTTACTTATGACATTGTAGTTGGATTTGTTGATAAAAGCGGGAACGCATATTCTGTTACCGTTTTAGCAGATGCAAAAGGTGATTATTCATTTCAAGATGGACGTGTAGGTATTTTCTTTGAGTTTCAATATACCTTCCCTTCATATGCTCATAGACTAACCTATTTGACATATGAATTTAATTTTCCTGATACTGAAACTACTATTTTACAGTTAGGTAGTGATGGAAGAACACAGTTTTATCTTGGTAACTCTCAAAATGCCCCTGTTTTTGATGGTGTCAATAAAGATTCACTTGATGAAATGAAAGGCTCTGAAGATAAGTTGGTTTCGGATACTTTAGGCGGTCGTGAAGAGGTTGAACATATCTTTGATTCTGCCGAACAGGCTTTATCTACTGGTTCGGCTATGGTTCAAGGTGCTATGGTTATTTCTTCTGTTATTTCTTCTGTGATTGCTAAATTAGGCTTGTCACCTATTTTATATGCTTCTTTGGCTTTGGGTATTGTTGCTTTCATTCTTGGTACTTCTCAAATTTTAGTATCTTCTGCTTCTGGTTCAGCTGTTCGTCGTGCTGACCGTGAAGCGCGTGCTCAAGAAGCTGCAGAAAGGCATGAAGTTCGACAGGCTGCTTGGGAGCATCATATAGCTGCTCGTGATTATTATAGGCGGAGGTAGTGTTCGTGACTTTTATAGAATCTTTATCAAATTTTATTAAGGCAATATGGGAATTTGTTACTAATTTCATCCAAAGTTTGGTTATTGCATATCAAGTTTTACAGACTTCAGTTACCTTTTCGGGTATTTTATCCGGTGTTGTATTTGGAATTTTAGGTTCTTGTATTGTTATCGTGATTGCTGTTGGCGTTATAAAATTACTTGTAGGTTGGGGGAATGTATAATGGAAAGTAATGCTTTTGAATTGATTGTAAATGCCCTTCTTGAATGGTGTGTTACTATTATGACTTTGTGGCAATCGGTTTATGTTACTTTTGCCGGTATTACTGTAAATCTTTTTGCAATTTTATGCGGTGCGTTTTTGATTGCTTTTGTTATTTCTGTCTTTTGGAAAGGAGCGCGAGGCTAATGTTTGTTATTCTTCCCTGCCTTCAAATTTTCTTAAATCAATATACTTACCTTTCTGCCGTTGCTCTTTTGATGATCATTGGCGGTTGGATCTATATGCTTATAAGGGGGAAAGTATAAATGTCTTTACAAGTTGTCTTTTTAATGGCTATTTTTGCTGTTCTGTGCGTTTCTATCTTTGTGAAAGGAGATTAACCAATGAATACACTTTTACAGGCTTTACGCTCAATTTTGGGCACTCCTGACTTTTATATCGAAAATGGTAATTATTCAAGTACTTGGGATTATGGTGCTATGATTGAATATCTTTGTGGTGCTATTATTCTTATGATTGTTGTATCTTCGGTCTTTAGGTTAATTGTTCGTGTATTTAAGTAAATAAAAGAGGAGGGAGTGCGGAAGCGTGACTTCCGCCCTCCTTCCTCTTTCCTTTTTTGGAGGTTTAAATTATGATCCGTATATTTTTTGGTAACCCCGGTTGTGGTAAGACTACACTCGCTTGTCGGCTTCTTCGTAAACATCAAAAGAAAATGATTAAAAAGAAGTCGCCTTATCGGTTTTTATATGCTAATTTTGAAAATAAGATTTCTTCTGAATTGTCACTTGACGGTCTCGGCGAGTGGACTCCTTCCCCCTTTTCTTATTTGATTGTTGATGAAGCGGGTATACAATATAATTCAAGAAAATATAAATCTCTTTCTCAAGAGGCGATTTCTTGGTTTAAGCTGCACAGGCATTATCAATGTGATGTTGATTTTATTTCTCAATCGTGGGAGGATATTGATATTACTATCCGTAGACTTGCGGAGCAGTTGTGGTATGTTCGCAGACTTGGACCGTTTACAATGATCCGTAGGATCTATAAGCGCGTAGGAATTAATTCTGACACTCATCAGATTGAAGACTACTATGAATTTGGTAAACTTCTTCCCTGTATCCTCCCTCCCCCGTTTCATCGTGATAATTGCCGGATATTCCTTCGTAAACCTTATTACAAGTATTTTGATACATACTCTCGTAAATACCTGCCTATTAAAACAGCAAACGGCAAAATATTCGATCCTAAAAATATGAAGTGAATTTGTCATTGGGCGCAGTGCGGGAGCACTGATTAGGGACAGCGTGCGCGTTTCTTCTCCGTTGTGGTAAGTCTTTATCGCAGTGCGCGTGACAGGTTCAATCTTTGTCTCCTCTACCCTATCACCTTATCAACACCTTTAGCCACCCCTTTTGGGGTGGCTTTTTTTTCGTTGATCTCTTTCTCCTTTCAAAACCTGTCCTGTCCGCGACATATAGGACAGGTTTTGGACGGACACTTTTGACCTTTTGCACAATAATAAAGTACTTTTTTCATGTACTGGTTCTTGTTTCTTTGTGCATTTTTGCTAAATGTGCCCCTCTTTACTTTTTCATGTTATTTTAGCGGTCTCGGATAGTCTATCAGTCCCAGTATGTAGTCCGCTGATATGTTGTAAAATAGGCAAAGTTTTATAATTGCATCTGTTGGTATTTGCCTTTTTCCTACTTCATATTGACTGTATGTATTCTGCTTTATATTTAATATTTTTGCAATTTCTTTTTGCGTTAGATCTCTGTCCTCTCTTAAGTCTTTTATTCTCATTTTTTATCACCTCAAAATAATTATAAAAATCTCGCTTTGAGATATTGACATTTATCTCATAATGTGATATTTTAGTATTGTAAATCTCATTTTGAGATGAAAATTTTAATAAAGAGGGGTATTATTTATGAAAGTTTTGGTTGCTTGTGAGGAAAGTCAAGTGGTTTGTTCTGCTTTCCGTGATAAAGGACATGAGGCATATTCATGTGATATTCAAGAGTGTTCCGGTGGTCACCCTGAGTGGCATATTCAGCAAGATGTTTTACCTTTGTTAAATGGTTTTTGCTCTTTTTATACTTGTGATGGAGCTGCACATAATATTTCTTCTAAATGGGATTTAATCATTGCTCATCCTCCTTGTACATATATGAGTAAAGCCGGTGCCCGTTTTATGTATCCTCATGCTGGTGTTTTAGATGAAACTCGTTTTGTTAAAGCTTTAGCTGCTAAATCTTTCTTTTTGTCTATTAAATTTTCTGATTGTGATCGCATTTGCATCGAAAATCCTACTCCTTTGAAGGTTGTTGGTCTTCCTCCTCATTCTCAAGTTATTCAGCCTTATATGTTTGGACATCCGTTTTCTAAAAGGACTTTGCTCTGGCTGAAGGGTTTGCCTCCTTTAACACCTACTGATGTTTTGGATAATTATACACCGTTTTTACCTAGTAACACATCTTCATTTTCTCGTAAAGGCTTTGGTGGTTCTTTAGGTGCTGTTCGTGGCTCGAAAAATTATGCTAAGACTTTTTTTGGTGTTGCAGCTGCA
>JAZQET010000006.1:0-39506 GCA_045539135.1 Eubacteriales bacterium
CTCGGTTTGAAGGTTTCAAACAATTTTTTCGAACCCCTAAAAAAGAGCCGTAAAAAATTCGACGAATTTTTTACGGCTCTTTTTTCTTGCCACTTTGCCGCAGATGTGATACAATTAAATAATTGAGGAAAGGGGATGGACGGATGAATCCATTGCACGGAATATTTTTGGTTTTGATCGGGCTGGGCGCAGGGTTTGTGCAGCGGGTCAGCGGATTCGGGCTTTGCATTTTTGCCATGGTCTTTCTGCCCCATTTTATGCCCTCCCATACCGCCGCGGCGGCAATTTCGGGAATTTTTTCCTGCGTGCTGACCGCCTATAACGCCTTTTGCTATCGCAAGCAGATCGCCTATAAGGTGGCGTGGCCCATGATCTGCGCGTCGCTGGTCTCCATTCCCATTGCGGTGCATTTTTCTGCCGCAGTTTCTGCCCATATCTTTAAGATCCTTTTGGGCTGTGTGCTGGTGGTTTTGAGCGTTTATTTTATTTTCTTCAATAAGAATGTGAAATTCAAGCCTACCGTTGCCGGCGGAATTCTGGCAGGGGTATTGGGCGGCGGCTTGGGCGGTCTTTTTTCCACGGGCGGTCCGCCCATTGTGCTTTATCTCAATAATGCAGTTTCGGAAAATATGGTCTATTTTGCCACCATCTCCTTCTATTTCGCCTTCACCGATGTTTATGCCACAGGGGTGCGGGTGATCAACGGGATCATAACCCCCGAAATTCTTCTTTATGCCGCCATCGGCTTGGTGGGGTGCTTGACGGGGGATTATATCGGCAAAAAGGTCTTTGATAAATTGGATGCGGATAAGCTGAAAAAGATCATTTATATCGGCATGATCATCAGCGGAATCGTGATGTTTTTTTAAGATAAATATAAACGAGTTTGTAAGAGCGGAGGAATGAACAATGAAATTGAATGAGCAATCTTTGGACACTTTGTGCGGCGCCTTGGCTTACGGGATGGGCATCCCTGCCCCCAAGGAGGCGGCGGCGAAAAACGAGACCCTTGCGGCTTACATCGACGAAGCCTTGCAGGGAGAAAAGTGCGATCGTATCTTTATGTACAACCCCGATGCCATCGGACAATGGCTCTATGAAAAATATCCTGCCCTTTTTGAAGAGGCAGAGCCCTTTGCAGAATTAAAACTGCCGATGCAGACGGTGATGCCTTCGGTAACGCCCGTTTGCTTCGGTACCATGTATACCGGTGCCCAACCTGCGGTGCACGGCATTCAGAAATATGAAAAGCCGGTCATCACCATTGATACCCTTTTTGATGTTTTGCTTCGGGCAGGGAAAAAGCCGGTGATTTTGTCCTACGGAAACTCCAGCCTTTCCAAGATCTATTTGGAGCGGGAGATGGATTATTATTGCTTTGAGACCTTGGATCAGGTCAATGCCAAAGCGGCGGAGCTGATCTTGAAGGATGAGCACGATTTTTATGTGGTGTATAACGGCAACTACGACAGCAGAATGCATAAAAACGGACCCGAGAGCGTGGTTGCTCTTTCAGAGATCCGTGCCAACTGCCGTACCTATGCCCTGTTTGCCGAGATGATCAAGGAGCATTGGACCGCTCATAATACCTTGGTGGGCTTTGCCATGGACCACGGTTGCCATGAGATCGATGAGGGAAGCGGCTCCCACGGTCTGGATATGCCCGAGGATCTCAATGTCACCCATTTTTATAAGATCTATAAAAAGGCGTAAGGAAAAGACCGGAAGTGTGGGGATTTTAGGATGGAAAAACGGAATTTGACCGATCAGGATTTTTATCAGCAGGCGTGCGCTTATTTTTATTACCACGCCGAGCAGCGCACCACCATGATCAATTATTTTATCGCGGTGTTTGCCGCTTGCATCGCCCTTTACGGCAGTCTTTTGGAAAAGTTTCCGTTGGCTTGCCTTTTGGTGGGCATCTTTTTGGAGGCGGTCTCCATTTTGTTCTATAAGATCGATGTGCGGAATAAATTCGATGTGAAGATGAGCCAGCATGTAATCTGTCAATATGAAGAGGATTACGGCGTGGATAAGCCGGAAAAGGATTTCTCCTTAGGTGTTTTCAGCGACGAGGACAATGTGTTTGCCTACTATGACCGCGCCTTCCGCAAGAAGAACAAAAAGTATCAGGCATTGCAGGCGGCTTATAAAAAGAATAAGGATAAAGAGGCACTTAAGGAGGCCATCCGAGAGGTGGCCGATGAGGATCCCAATGTATCCTTTCGGGCGGTGGCGGAAAGTTTGGGCAAGCCGCCCATTGCCCACCTTTCCACCTGTATTCAACTGCTCTATTTTATGTGTATGGTCATCAGCGGGCTTGCCATCCTTTTTGCAGGCGGCGTGGTGATCGCATCCTTTTTGGTGTAACATTAAAAACGCTGATAACAGAAAAAGAGAAGGTTCAACCGATTGGTTGTTCCTTCTCTTTCTTTTTCGTGAAATGAAATAAACTCCTATACGCCGCAGCGTATTTCACATTGCGAAGCAATATTTCACATCCGTAGGATATTTCACAAATCCCGCAAGGGATTTATTTCACTTATTCGGGTAATGTTCCGTTGTAGACAAAGTCGCGGATGTGTTGGTTGCCGGATTCATAATTATAGGTCAGGTACCAAACGCCGTTGATGATCTTACCGCCGGAGCCGCCGGGCTGATCTGCCGCCAGCGGGAATACCTCCTGACGGATCTCATAGCCGCCCATCACTGCTTTTACTGCCACATCGATCACCTCTGCGGAAGAGAGGGTGGTCTGCACCAAAGAGAGCAGGGTCTTGGCGATGGCGGGATACTCCAGAATATTTTTGGTTTTCAGCTTGGCGTAGCAGGCGGAGAGGATGATCTCATGCATCTCCGAGCGGGCGCCGGTGCCGCCCACATTATAGCGGGCGCGGCTCATACCCAAGACCTGCATACCCGAAAGGGTCTGGGTGCCTGCCTTTTCGATGGGATCGGGGGTGAGTCCCCGCTCGTTGGCCAGATCCTTAATGTGGATATTGGCTTGCTTGCGGTAGGTCTCGGTGACCTCCATCTCGATGCCGCCCAAAGCGTCGATCACCTTTTCCAGATTGGAGAAGTTGATCACCGCATAGTCGGTAATATCGGTGCCGAAGTTTTGGTTCAAGGTCTTGACCGCCAAGGTGGCACCGCCAAAGGCATAGGCATGGTTGATCTTATCCTTTCCGTGACCTTCAATGGGCACATAAGTGTCTCGCTGAATGGCGGAAAGGCGGATCTCCTTGCGGCTTTCGTCCAGAGTGGCGATGATGATACTGTCGCTTCTGCCCTGCATGGAGCTATCGGTAGTATCGATGCCGAAGAGGGCGATATTGGTGATCTTATTGGAATGGTAATCTTGGGATTCAATGCCCAGCTCCTCTTTGGAGATGGATTGATCCATTTTCATTCCGCCGAACACATAGGAATATGCGCCCCAGATCCCCAAGGAGCAGATCAGCAGGGTGGCCACAAAGGAAATACCAAAGCGGGTGACAAACCGCCCGAAGCGGGTCTTATAGAATTTTTTGAATTTCTTTTTGAATTTTTTATAAGAAGTGTTGAATTTCTTGAGAAAACCCATAAAAAGATCCTTTCTGCAAGGCAGACCGGCTTACTTGGAGATCACAGCCAAGGTCTGCTGAGCGATGGCTAATTCTTCGTTGGTGGGGATGACGCAGAGCTTCACGGTGGAGTCCTCGGTGGAGATGATCTGCATCTCGCCCTTCACCTGATTCTTCTCTTCGTCCAAATGAGCGCCCAAGAACTTCAGGTGATCGGCAACAGCCTTGCGGATGGCGGGGTTGTTCTCACCGATGCCTGCGGTAAAGACCACAGCATCCAAACCACCCATGGCGGCGGCATAAGCGCCCACATATTTTACCACCTGATAAGCGAACATATCCAAAGCCAAGCGGCAACGCTCATTGCCGTTTTTCGCGCCTTCGTCCAGATCGCGGAAGTCGGAAGAAACGCCGCTGATACCCAGCACGCCGCTCTTCTTATTCATCAGGTCGCTCATCTCATCGGGGGTGAGACCTTCTTTGTTCATAATATACATTGCCACAGCGGGATCAATGTCGCCGCAGCGGGTGCCCATCAGCACACCTGCCAAGGGGGTGAAGCCCATGGAGGTATCCAAGCACTTGCCGCCCTTTACGGCGGTGATGGAAGAACCGTTGCCCAAGTGGCAGGTCACGATCTTCAGATCCTCGGGCTTCTTGCCCAAGAGCTTGGCGCACTCGCCTGCCACATAACCGTGGGAGGTGCCGTGTGCACCGTAGCGGCGGATGCCGTACTTCTCATAATACTCATAGGGGATGGCATAAACCGCGGAGGTGGCGGGCATATCCTGATGGAAAGCGGTATCGTAAACGGTAACCTGAGGAACATCCTTGCCCATTACTTCCACGCAAGCACGCAAGCCCACCACAGCGGGAGGATTGTGCAGGGGAGCAAACTCGGTAAGACCGTCCAAGGTGTTGATCTTCTCTTCGTCCATCAAGGTGGCTTCCACAAAGACCTCGGCGCCGTTTACCACGCGGTGACCCACCGCGGAGATCTCGGAGATATCGGCGATCACGCCCCACTTTTCATCGGTCAGGTACTTGAGAACCAGCTTGATGCCTGCGGAATGGTTTTCCATGGGGGTCACCAGCTCCATCTTCTCGCCCTTGGCCTGATGGATCAGCTTACTGCCTTCAATTCCGATACGGTCGCAAAGACCCTTTGCCAGCACCGCATTGTGATCCATATCGATCAACTGATACTTCAAAGAAGAACTTCCGGCATTGATAACCAAAATTTTCATAATTTCTATACTCCTTCTAAAAAAGTCTTTTATTTTCCATCAAGATATTATATAATAGTTTTGTGAAACTTTCAATATCTTTTTGTAAAGGAGGCAGAAAAAATGGTTTACTGCGTCATCAGCGAATTCAATCCCTTCCATAACGGCCATCGGTATCTGTTAAAGAGTCTGCCTTCCGAAGCGGAAGATTATACAGTGTGCATTATGAGCGGCTCCTTTGTGCAACGGGGAGAGCCTGCGCGGTACGATAAATGGGCAAGAGCCAAAGCGGCGGTGGAAAACGGTGCGGATGTGGTGCTGGAGCTGCCCATCCCCTTTGTGCTTTCCGATGGGGATCGCTTTGGTGCCAAAGGGGTGGAGCTTGCCGCCGCCTTGGGGGTGCCCGTGACCATGGCATTCGGCGCGGAGACCGCGGATCTTTCTGCCCTTGAGCGGGTGGCTTCCGCTTCCGAAGCGCAGTTGATGCCGCTGATGAAGGAAGAATTGGCGAAGGGCTGTTCCTACGGTGCCGCCCGTCAGCGGGCGCTGGAGCAGCTGTTCCCCGAAGAAAGTAAACTGTTGCGTCAGCCGAATAATCTTTTGGCGGCGGGATACTTGCGCGCCTGCTTGGAGCGGGGGATCCCCTATCGAAGCGTGTTGCGCACCGCGCCCCACGATCAAGAGCCGGTGGGGGAGACGGCATCGGCTTCCTATATCCGCGCCCATCGGGAAGAGGCGGCGCGGTTCTGCCCTGTGTTGCAAAGCCCTCTTTTGGCGGTGGATGCCGCCGAGCGGGGGATGATGACCCTGCTGAAGGGGCGCACCGCAGAGGAACTGAAAAAGACCGCCAATATCAGCGAGGGGCTGGAAAACCGCATCCTTTCCGCCTTGGAGCAGGTGTCCTCTTTGCAGGAGTTGTATGACACGGTAAAGACCAAGCGGTATTCCCACGCCAAGCTCCGCCGCGCGGTGGCCTGCGGAGTATTGGGCATTTCCGAGGAACTGCCCTTGGCGGCGGTGCCTTATCTGCGGGTGCTTGCCTTCGGAGAGAAGGGAAGAGGGTTGCTGAAAACCTTGAAAAAGACCGCTCTTTTGCCCCTTTGCCAATCGGGAAAAGAGTGCGAAGAGGCAAGCGAGACCTTTTTTGCCGCCGAGCGGTATGCGGCGGATCTTTGGAACTGCTGGAGCGAGGAACCCCGACCCAGCGGAGAGGAATACCGTCGGGGAGCGGCATTTTTAGGAAAAAAGTTGTAATTTTCCCAATTTTGGGCTATAATAGCATTGAGTGTGGAACGTGATCGGGGAAACCCGATTTTCAAATAAGCCTTCGGGACGTCGATAGGAGGCTTCATCATTCCTTTTGAAAGTGTGATTTTCAAGAGGTCGATATTTTATTGTCAAGAAAGGAATTTTATGGAAAAAACGAAAAAACAAACGGTAGAGCGCGCCAGAGCGCGCAGCGCAAAGGTTCGGCGCACCGGTGAGCGGTTGGATCTGGAACGGTTGCTCGCCAACGAAGATTTTATGCAGGCGGCAAGCGGAAAGCGGGGCGCCGCAATCCCCGGGGAGCAGATCGCATCCCAAAAGAAAAAGGCGGCATCCGCTCCCAAAAAAGCAAGCAACGCCAAAAAGCCTGCGGAAAAGAAGCCCGCCGCCCCCAAAGCCCCTGCAAAGCGGGCAAAAAAGAATGCAGGAAAATTAAAGGTCATTCCCTTGGGCGGTTTGGATGAGATCGGCAAGAATATGACCGTTTTTGAATACGGCGACGATATTATTGTGATCGACTGCGGAATGGCATTCCCCGATGAGGATATGCCCGGTGTGGATCTGGTGATCCCCGATATCAGTTATCTGCGGAAAAATGCCCAAAAGGTGCGGGGCATCTTTGTGACCCACGGGCATGAGGACCACATCGGCGGTCTGCCCTATGTGCTGAAAGAAATGAATGTGCCGGTCTACGGCAATAAGCTGACTTTGGGTCTGGTGCGCCGCAAGCTGGCGGAGCATCGGATGGATAAAACCGCTATGCTGATCGAGACCCGCCCCGGCTCGGTGATCACCGCCGGCTGCTTTAAGGTGGAGTTTATTAAGGTCAACCATTCCATCCCCGATGCGGCGGGCTTTGCCATCCATACCCCTGTGGGGGTGGTGGTGCATACCGGCGACTTTAAGATCGATACCACCCCCATCCACGGCAGACCCATCGACCTTGCCCGTATCGGCGAATTGGGCAAAGAGGGGGTACTGCTTTTGATGGCAGACTCCACCAACGCAGGCCGCCCGGGAATGGCGACCTCCGAAAAAACAGTGGGCAATGCTCTTTTCTCCATCTTTGAAGGGGCGCAGGATAAGCGGATCATTGTGGCATCCTTTGCCTCCAATGTCCATCGGGTGCAGCAGATCATTGATGCTTCGGTGAAATACGGACGGAAGGTGGCCACCTCCGGTCGCTCCATGGAAAGCGTGATCGCAGTGGCGCAGGAGCTGGGCTACCTGAAGATGCCCAAAGGCACCCTGATCCCCTTGGAGCAGGTCTCGAAATATCCTCGCAATAAGATCACTCTGATCACCACCGGCTCTCAAGGGGAGCCGATGAGCGCCCTTTATCGGATGGCCTTTTCCGATCACCGCACCGTTTCGGTGGATGCGGGGGATCTGATCATCATTTCCGCCTCTCCCATTCCGGGAAATGAGCGGTTGGTCAGCCGTGTGGTCAACGAATTGGAAAAACTGGGCGCCACCGTGGTGGATAATAAGATGGCGGATGTGCACGTTTCGGGGCACGCCTGCCAAGAAGAACTGAAGTTGATCTTAAGCTTGGTGAAGCCTCAATTCTTTATGCCCGTGCACGGGGAATACCACCATCTTGCCTGCCACGCCCGCTTGGCGGAAGCGGCAGGAGTGGAGCCCGAACGGATCTTTTTGGGCGAAAACGGCAATGTGCTGGAATTGGATAAAAAAAGTGCCAAGATCACCGGCTCTGTGCAGGCAGGTCGGGTGCTGGTGGACGGCAGCGGCGTGGGCGATGTGGGCAACATTGTGTTGCGGGATCGCCGCATCCTGTCGGAGGAAGGCATTATTCTGGTGGTGGCTGCCGTGGAGCGGGAGACCGGACGGCTGGTCAGCGGACCGGATATTATTACCCGCGGCTTTATCTATGTGCGGGAAAATGAAGACCTGATGGGCGAGGCTCAGTATGTGGCAAGAGAAGCCCTCCGCAAGAGCCTTGCCAAGGGCAATATCGATTGGGCATCGCTGAAGAGCGATATGCGGGATGCCTTGGCGCAGTATATCAGCGGCAAGACCAAGCGTTCCCCCATGATCATTCCCATTATTATGGATTGCTGATGATAGCGAGCGGCAAGGAGATCCTTGCCGCTCTTTTTGTTTGCATTTTATAAAAAAAGATTGCAAAGTCTAAATTATTATAGTATAATGTCTATAAGTGTTTACTTCAATCCAATTTGCGGAGGAAAAACGATGAATTTGTTAAAAAGAACCCTTGCTTGCCTGCTGGCCGTATTAATGCTGGTGGGAATGTTGAGCACATCCGCTTTTGCGGCCACCTCCTTTACCGCCGGCGATGTGAACGACGACGGAAAAGTCGATCTCTTGGATGTAATGATCGGTCTGCGCCTGTTGGCAGGTCATTCCTATAAGGGCAAATACGTGGGTCAGGCGCTGTTTGTGAACGGCGACGGTTTGGGCGACCTCTCCGATGTGATCATGATCCTCCGCAAGTCCGCAGGTTGGGATGTGGGCTTCACTCCCGCCGCCGCCAATGCCGAAGTGTGGCAGATGGAGAACTATACCTTCAGTATTGTGAACTCCACCATCAAAATGATGTCTCAAAACCTGTTGCACAGCAGCGATTTGAAGGGTCGGGATTCCGCACTCAAACTGCTGGCGGCAAAATACACGCCGGATGTGATCTCCTTCCAGGAATACCGCAGTGCTTGGACTTCTGCTGTTGCCGGAGAGAAGAACAGTGTCACCACCTCCAAGGTGAAATATCTGGATCGGGACGGCAATGTGACCGCCACTGCAAATAATTACAACTATGTTGTGAACACCACCTCTTCCTCTGTTTTGGGCACCGGCTATCAGGGTTATGTGCAGACCCGTGCGGATCTGAATCAGATGTATACCTCCGTGGGTGCCGCCCATACCGCCTATGCCAATTATCAGGCGGCAGTTGCTGCTTATGGAGAAGAGAATGTGGATCCTCTGGATTATGCACCCCAGATCGATGAACGCCTTGCCATTTATTGGAATTCCTCCAAACTGACTTTGATGGATCAGGGCAGATTCTTGATCACCGATGATCCCGATGATGAATACCGCCCCACCCCCGGTAAGGCAAATCCCATTGTTTGGCGGGATGACCTGACCAAGGATTATGATGAGGACGGTGTGATCACCGACAACGATTTCAACGGCGACGGTGTGATCAACGATAACGATAAATATTTTTACAATAACGATAACCGCTTGGTGATTTGGGTCAAGCTGAAGATCATTGCCACGGGAATGACCATGTATGTCTTTAATGCTCACGGCCCCAATGTTTCCGACGACAGTGCGTCGGTGGAGGCGGAAATGATCCCCTCTATGAACATTGTGATGGAAAAGATGGATGAGATCATTCGGGAGAACGGCGACGATCCCGACAGTATGAGTGTCTTCCTGACCGGCGACCTGAATGTGGACTATTTTGGTTATAAAGCCGCTTACGGTTATTATGACCGTCCCGCTTGGGAAGTGATCACCAAGACCCACGGATACACCGATATTTCCGTTGCTCAAGAGGGAGATACTCCTCAGGGCACCTTCCGCGGAAGCGATGTGCCGGGCAATGTGAAATATGAAGGAGAAAACGGTTGGCGGATCAGCGCCAAACCCGACTATTTCTTCTCCCGCGGTACCATCTTCTCCACTTGTTTGAATTATAAGGTGTTGTTGGAGACCTATAAGATCACCTCCACCACCAGCGGAGGCAACACCACTTATACCGCAACCTATGCAGGGGAGTTTGATCCCTTGGCAGAGGATATTGCCGAGCGGTCCTTTATTTCCGACCACTTCGGTATCTACGGCGAGTTTGTTATTACCTGACACCAAAAGCGTTGCTCCAAGAGGAGCAACGCTTTTCCATCAATGAAGAGAGGAAATAAACGCAATGAAAAAGGTTATTGCAAGTGTTTTGGCGATCCTTTTGGTTCTCGGAATGGTGGCGGGCGCGGTGTTGCCCGCTTCTGCTGCCACCGTGGCCGGTGATGTGAATACCGACGGTAAGATCAATCTTTTGGACGTGATGATCACCCTGCGGCTGTTGGCAGGGCAGGAATACGGGGGACTACACAGTGCCTCGGCGATGTTTGTGAACGGCGACGGTGTTGCCGATCTTTCCGATGCGGTAACCCTTTTGCGAAAGTCTGCAGGCTGGGATGTGGCGTTGACTCCTTTCCCTGAAAAGGGCGAATTGGGGATCACCCAAGGTGGGGTTTATTATGTGCAAAATTCCACCGTCAAGCTGATCTCTCAAAATTTGAGAACGGCGGGGGATCTGGAAACCATCACCCGCGATGAATGCTTGGCGGCATTGACGAAAAAATATGCTCCCGACATTATTGCCATGCAGGAATACCGTGCCGATTGGACCACGGTGATCCCCGGCGAAAACTTCACTGTTTCCTGCTATGTGGATCGGGACGGGAAAGTGACCGATGCGGAGAATGCATATAACTATGTGATCTCCACCGATGAAACCTCCGTGCTGGGTGAAGGGTATCAGGGCTATGTGCAGACCCGCTTTGATTATGAGAATCTATTGCCCTACGGTACCACCAATCGAAAGCTGGCCTATCAGAATTATTTGGCCGCCTTGGAGGCGGATGGCACGGCAGATCCTTTGGATTATGCCCCTCAGCCCGATGAGCGGTTGGCGATCTTTTGGAATGCCGATGTTTTGGAGCCGGTGACCGATGAAGAGGGAAATCCGGTGTTGGGCAGATTTTTCTTATCGGATCAGGGAGACTATCGCCCCGATTCCTATGCCGAGAACGGCGGGATCGGTTATACCGGAACCGATGTGAACGGGGATGGCGTGATCACCCCCGATGAGGATGCCGATATTGGATTCTATAACAATGAAAACCGTCTTTGCAACTGGGTTCGTCTGCGTGTGAAGGCGACCGGTGAAGAGCTTTATGTTTTTAATGCCCACGGTCCAAACGGCGAAGAGCCGGAGCGGCATATTTTGGCCATGGAGATCCTGCGGGATCAGATGGCGGCCATTGCCGAAGAAGGGGTTGCGGTGATTTTGACCGGCGATCTGAATATTAATTATGCCGCGGCAGATACCGCCGCCGCAAGAGCGGTGCTGAACAAAGACCATCGGGATGCGGCGGTGGAGATGGGAATGGCGCATCTTGGCACCATGCGGGGCACCCTCCGCAGCGACGGCACCACCTTTAAGGGAATCCTTTTGGGAGAAAACGGCGCTTGGGAGATGCCCACCCGTATTGACTATTTCTATGTGAAAAACAATCGGAATGCCCTTTGCTTGAATTATAAGGTGCTGTTGGATACTTTTACTTATGATGTTGCAACGGGAAAAGCAACCTATGCAGGTGAGTTTGATCCTTGGGAGGCGGCTTGCCAAAATGAGGATTATTCCATCACCAATGAACAGATCGGTACGGTGAGAAGCTATGTTTCCGATCACTTCGGCATCTATGGCGAGTTTGTGATCGCCTGATTGAAAAAAGGAGAGAGAAAAAATGATGAAAAAGACCTTTGCAGGGATCTTGACGATCCTTTTGGTGCTCGGAATGATGGCGGGCGCGGTGTTGCCCGCATCTGCCGCGGTCACCGCCGGCGATGTGAATACCGACGGTAAGGCAGACCTTTTGGATGTGATGATCACCTTGCGCTTGCTTGCGGGATTGGAGTATAAGGGTACCCACAGTAAGCACGGAATGTTTGTGAACGGTGATGCCTTCGCCGATCTTTCCGATGCGGTGACCCTTCTGCGGAGTGCCGCAGGTTGGGATGTGGCACTGACGGCGGGAAATACCGCTCTTCCTCTTGCGAAGACCGAAAGCGGCATTTACTATTATGAAGATGCCGCCTTACGGATCGTGTCCCAAAACGTTTACCACGGGGATCAAGACCGCGTGAATCGCATTGAGCGGCTCCGCACGCTGTATAATGATGTTTGCCATCCCGAGATCTTGCTGTTGCAGGAATATCGGTGGACCGGTTGGTTTACCGCTTGGGAGGGTGCAAACCCCACCCGCACCTATTTAAATTTCAATAAAAACGGCACCAACGGAAACAGCTATTTTGTGACCGTCTCTTCCGATTCCATTATGGGCGCAGGCTATGAGGGCTTGGTGCTGAGCCGTGCCGAGGTGGATCAGGATACCAAGGAAGAAGCGGCGGCGCTGACCAAAGCAAACGGCGGGGTGGCAACCGTGGAAAATGCTTACCAACCCGATGAGCGGTTGGCGATCTTTTGGGACGGAAGCAAATATGCTCCCGCCGAGGATGAAAACGGCGATCCCGTCTACGGAATGTTTTATTTCTCCGATACCCCCGATGTGTTTTCCGCTTCCTACGGTGCCGATCCCGTTACCACGCTGGATTCTGCCACCATCGACGGAAATGCTTATGAATTCTATGTGGACGGCTCTGCCCGTATCGGCATTTGGTTGAAGCTGAAGAACGAGAAGACCGATAAGGAATTTTATGTTTTTGATCTTCACGGTGCCAATCTGGACGACAAGGAGTCCTTGGAGTATTCCGACGATGTAGCGCGGATCATCACCGAGCAGATCGCCGCCGCGCAAGAGCAGGGCGGGGAAGCCCCTGTTGTGGTGGGCGGAGACCTGAACATCGATTACTATAACACCAACGACAAAGCGGGCTTTGCCATTCTCAATGCCGCCTTGGATGATGCAGGCGTAATGTTGGGCGATCTGCGGGGCACCGCCGCCATGTGGGGCAAAAATGTGGGTGCCGCCGCCAACGGCTATGAGGCAAAGGCGGATGCGATCCATATTCGCGGCGATATTCTCTTCCGCGAGAAGAACGATGCCCGTGCGGTTCCGCTTGCTTATTCTGTGCTGGAGCATACCTTCGATACCGATCATTCGGTGAAATATGAGACCTTTGCCGAGGCTATCGCCGACGGGGCGGTGGCTACCGAGCTGCTGTATGCCGCCGATCATCTGGGCATATACGGCGAATTTGTGATGTGGAATTGAGAAAATAATCAAAAAATCGTCAACTGCACTAAAAAGTTTTTGCAGTTGGCGATTTTTTTGTTGCAATTATTAAAATAAGGTGTTACAATAAAGTGTACTGAATTTTCAAAGGAGAGAGAACGATGAAAATGATCAAGAAAACTTTTGCAAGCATCTTGGCGATCCTTTTGGTCATCGGGATGATGGCAGGCTCTGTTCTGCCTGCATCTGCCGCTACCACCGCCGGCGATGTGAATACCGACGGTAAGGTGGATCTTCTGGATGTGATGATCACCCTGCGCCTGATGGCAGGGCTGGAGTATAAGGGCACCCATAGCGTGCGTGCCATGTTTGTGAGCGGCGACAGTGTTGCCAATACTGCCGATGCCGTGCTGATCCTGCGGGCTGCTGCAGGCTGGACCGACACGGTGTTGACTGCTCCTGCAAGCACCATTACGGATGCGGCATTCAAAAAGCCCGACAGCACCTGTGCTTCTTATTATTACGGCGCGGATGTCAATGTTTATGACCAAAACATTCGTCACTCCAGTGATGTTTATTATGAAGGCAACGATGAGGTGAATGGCGCCCCTAACTATACCTACACCAAGGCTTCCCGTATTCAGCGGTTCCGCACCATTTTGGGCAATTATGATCCCGATGTGGTGGGTCTGCAGGAATACCGTAGCGAAGATTGGTATAACGCTTGGGAAGGAACCACCGGTCATACCAACCGCACTTCCATTTCCACCAACGGCGGCGCTCTTGCCTATACGGTGCAAACCTCCAATGATTCCATTTTGGGCAGCGGCTACAGCGGTTATATTCAGAGCCGTGCCGATCCTGCCAAAACGGTGACTTGGGCGCAAGGCGTTTTTGCGGAGTACAAGTCCAAAGTGAACGCAGGTACTGCAGTGAATGCCTTTGACTATGCCTACCAGCCCGATGAGCGGTTGGCGATCTTTTGGAAGACCGATAAGTATACCGTGATGGATAAGGGTGTGTTCTGGATCAATAATGCCGGCGCAAACGGCGAGAGCAGCCCCTTCTATCCCGCTCCTTATGATTCCTCTTACAGTGGCGAGGCATGGGATAATTTTGAGTACAGCGGCACCGATGCCAACGGAGATAAGAAGATCACGCTGGATGAAGCGAGCTATGTGCTGAACAATTATAACCGCCTTTGCATTTGGGTCAAGTTGAAGGATAAGGATACCGGCATTGTCTTCTATTATGCCACCACCCATCTGCACACTTCTGCCGACGGTCACAGCATCCCTGCCGCACAGGTGGTAATGGATGAGATGGATCTGGTGATGGATGCCAAGGGCGAAGCACCCCTGATCATCAGCGGCGACTTTAACCTGCCCGATACCTGCACTGCTTATACCAATTTGGCGGCGAAGTATAATGACGTGGCCGCAGAGATGGGCTGTGCCGAAAAGACCTTCAGTGCTTATACCTATAAGTGGCTGGGCAAAACAGAACCTTCTCTTTCCAAGCGGATCGATTATGTATTTACCGAAGACCGTGGCGGTGCCGCCGATTCCTTGACCTGCAAAGTGGTAAAGGATACAGCGACCGGTAGCTATACTCATACAGACGGAACAGTTTATACTTATGAAAACGATGTTCCTTCCGATCACTACGGACTTTATGCTAATATTTTGATCAACAACTAAAAGATGCAATGAATTGCGGCTTTGTAAGCCCGCATGAATAGAAAGCGGCGCTTTCGTGAATTGCCTGCGGCATGAATTGTGCCTTTGGCACATAGAAAAAGAGCAATAAAAAAGAGCAAGAATAGAAGGTTTATCCTTTTACTCTTGCTCTTTTTCTGTTTTAGATACTGATGGATTTGATCTCGGGGTGTTGGTCGATGAATTGCATCACATCCTTGAAGGGAATATCCTGCTTTAAGCGCACCTGAAGCACCAGCTTCAGGGTGTTGTCGTCGCAGGCGGTGATGTGGGTGTTGATGATACGGATACCCAGTTCCTTTTGCTTTTGCTTGAGGGCGGCGCGGATGGCGGGGGTATCCTCCATGGTGATGCGGATCTCGCCGTTGAAATAAGCGTCGTTGCCGATGCTGAACTTATGCATCAGCATCTGTGCCAGCAGGATCAGAACCGTTACGATCAGGGCCACGGAATACATTCCCGCTCCGCAGGCAAGCCCCACTCCTGCGGTGGCCCAAATTCCTGCGGCGGTGGTGAGACCCTTCACGGTGTTGCCGTTCTTAAAGATGACACCCGCGCCCAAAAAGCTGATGCCGCTGACCACCTGCGCCGCAATACGGGAGGGGTCTACCCCGCGGGAGCCCGCCAAGGCATTGCCCGCCGCATCCACCATATCGGCAAAGCCGTATTTGGAGATGACCATAATCAAGGCAGAGGCGCAGGCGATGATGCAATGGGTGCGCACCCCCGCCTCCTTGGAGCGCTTGGTGCGTTCCAGTCCGATGATCACGCCGCAAAGGGTGGCGGCGGCAATGCGTAAAAAGTATCCTAAAAGATCCTGCCCGTGAAAAGCGGCAGAAACCGATTGCAAAAATTCAGTCATTTTTATAAATCTCCTTATAATGAAATTTCCAAGATGTCTTCGTTGCGGTCAAAGAGGGCAAAGGCATCCTCTGCGGTGACGGCCTTGGGGGAGCGGGTCTGCAGGATCATGGAAACGGTGTTTCCCTTCCGCTCCCATCGGTAGCGCGCCTCCAAGATCTTTATTTTATGCTTCCGCTGACGGTGGGCAAGCACCGCCCAAACGGCGGGGGTGTTCACCACCGTGAGGCGGATCTCTTGGGTGGGATAGGCGGCTCCGCCGATGTTATAGCGGTGGATCCAGATCTGCAGAGCGATCAGCAAAAGGGCGGTGCCGCTTGCAAGGGTCTTCATTCCCGCTCCGCAGGCCATCCCGATGGCAACGGTAGCCCAAAGCCCTGCGGCGGTGGTGAGTCCCGATGCCAACTGGTTGCGATCCCGAAAGATCAGCCCTGCCGCCAAAAAGTTAAAGCCCATCACGATCTGGCAGGCGATCATGGTGGGGTCTGCCCCGGTACTCATATCCCAAAAGCCATATTTGGATAGGATCATAAAGAGGGCGGAGGCCAAGCAAAAGATGCAGTGGGTGCGCACCCCTGCTTCTTTTCGTCGGAAGCTGCGCTCAATGCCGATCAAAAGCCCCAAAGCCGCCGCCAGCAGCAGGCGGGAACCGTATTCAATTGTAAGGGTCGGCATGACGCGATAAGCCTCCTTTCTTAAAAAAAGGAAAACTCCCGACGCGGTCAGGAGTTTTGCATAAAATTCTTGATGGCGAGGTAGGTTTCGTCGCTGATATCGTGCTCCATTTTGCAAGCATCTTCCGCGGCAGTCTCGGGGCAAACCCCCAGCTTCTCCAAAAAGGAGGTCACAAGGGTATGGCGGTTATAGATCTTTTCCGCCACCTGCAACCCTTCGGGGGTGAGGGTCAAAGCACCGTCTTTACTCATCAGCACAAAGCCGCCGTTTTTCAAAAGCCCGATGGCGCGGCTGACGCTGGGCTTGGAATAGCCCATATATTCGCCCACATCCACCGAGTGCACATCTTTGCTTTTCTTGGAGAGTACATAGATGGTTTCTAAATACATTTCGCCGGATTCCTGCAAGTGCATAAGAACGGTCCTTTCTTCGAAAATGAGATAAAAAGCCGAAAAAGAAGTTTTTCGGCTTTTTCCTTTTATATTATAGCATATTTTTTGAAAAATGCAAGGGGTTTACACCTCGTGGAAGGAGGTGCGGGCGGGGCGGCAGACAGGGCGGGCAAGAAAGAGGGTGCGGGTATATTTTCGAAGCTGCCGCATGGCATGGCGGGCTTCCCGCTCGGTCTCAAAAATGCCGAAAACACAGCTTCCGCTACCGCTCATTAAAGCAAGGCGGGGGCGGTGGGTCAGGATGGCTTCCTTCAATGCCTGCACCTGCGGTCTTAGGGCAAAGGTGGCCGCCTCCAACACATTGCCTGCTTGCTCCTGCAGGCGGGAAAGATCCCCGTCCTTCAGCGCCTGCAACACCCCTTGGGTGTCGGGGTGGCGGGGGATGCCGGTTTCGTGGAGCTTTTCATAGATCTGCTTGGTGGAGGCGCCTGCCTTGGGCTTCGCCAACACAATGAAGCAATCCTTCAAGGGGGGTGCGGGGGTCAGCACCTCGCCGATCCCTTCCGCCAGCATGGTGCCGCCGTATAAGAAGAAGGGAATATCCGCCCCCAAGGGAGTCAGGATACGGATGGCTTCTTCGGTGGAAAAGGAGATCCGATAAAGGCGGCAAAGGGCGGAAAAGGTGGCGGCGCCGTTGGAACTTCCGCCGCCGAGACCCGCCCCCGAGGGGATGGTCTTTTTCAGGTCGATGGTCACCTGATATTCTGAAATGCCCGCCGCTTGAAAAAAGGCCTCTGCCACTTTATACACAATATTGCGCTGATCGGTGGGGATAAAGGGCAGGTTGCACCGCACGGTAATGCCGCCGTTGCCCTGCTCTTTTTTAACCCGAACCCCGTCGTAAAGGGAGATCTGCTGAAAGACGGAAGAGAGCAGATGGTATCCGTCCTCCCGCACACCGGTCACATCCAAACTTAAATTGATCTTTGCATAGGAACGTAAGGTTACGGTATTCATTTCAATGAAACTCCGTTTTTCAAATACTTTAATTTTAGTATAACAGCAAAAAGTCATTTTTTCAACAGAGGGATTGCTTTTTATGGAAAAAGTGTTAAAATAGAACCATTAAAAGAGAAGGAGAGCATTCAATGAACGCAGTAATTTCCGTCATCGGCAAAGACCGTGTGGGCATCATCGCCCGCCTTGCCAATATTTGTGCCGATAATAATGTGAATATCAACGACATCACCCAAAAGGTGCTTCACGAGACCTTCACCATGATCATGTGGGTGAGTATGGACGAGAAGAGCGAAAAGGACTTTGTGTCCCTTGCCAATGAGATCGAAGAGGCAGGCAAAGAGATGGGTCTGGTGATCCATGTGATGCACGAGGATGTCTTCGATTCCATGCATCGGATTTAAGAGGTGGCGCAATGTTAAATCACGGCGATATTATTGAAACCATCAAGATGATCGACGAGGAGCATCTGGATGTCCGTACCATTACCATGGGCATCTCGCTGTTCGATTGCGTAGATCGGGATGTGAAGGTCTTTTGTGACCGAATTTATGAAAAGATCACCCGCTTGGCAGGCAATCTGGTTGCCACCGGCGAGGAGATCGCCAATGCCTACGGGGTACCCATCATCAATAAGCGGGTGGCGGTCACCCCCATTGCCTTGGTGACCCCCGGATACTCGGTAGAGGATATGGTCGAGGTGGCAAAGGCCTTGGAACGGGCGGCAGTGACCTGCGGCATCAACTTTGTGGGCGGGTTTTCCGCATTGGTCCATAAGGCGGCCACCCAAAGCGATCTGAATTTGATCCGCTCCCTGCCCCGTGCCTTGAAGGAGACTTCCCGCGTTTGCTCCTCCATCAATGTGGCAACCACCAAAGCGGGTATCAATTTGGATGCGGTCAAGCTGATGGGTGAGATCATTCGGGAGTGCGCCGAAGCCACCGCCGAGGAGGACGCTATCGGTTGCGCCAAATTGGTGGTCTTTGCCAACGTGCCCGAGGATAACCCCTTTATGGCAGGTGCTTTCCACGGCGTGGGCGAAGGAGAATGCGTGATTAACGTGGGCGTTTCCGGCCCCGGTGTGGTGGCAAGTGCCATCGCCAAGCACCCCGATGCCAATATAACCGAAATTGCCGATATTATTAAGAAGACTGCCTTTAAGATCACCCGTATGGGTCAGATGGTGGCCAATGAAGCTTGCCGCCGTTTGAATGTGCCTTATGGCATTGTGGATCTTTCTTTGGCACCTACCCCTGCGGTGGGTGACTCGGTGGCGCATATTTTGGAAGAGATGGGTCTGGAACGGTGCGGCACCCACGGCACCACCGCCTGCCTTGCCATGCTCAATGATGCGGTGAAAAAGGGCGGTACCATGGCCTCCTCCCATGTGGGCGGTCTTTCCGGTGCCTTTATCCCCGTTTCCGAGGATGCGGGGATGATCCGCGCCGCCACGGAAGGGGTCTTGACCTTGGATAAGCTGGAGGCAATGACCGCCGTATGCTCGGTGGGTCTGGATATGATCGCCATCCCCGGCGATACCCCCGCTTCCACCATTTCCGCCATCATTGCCGATGAGATCAGCATCGGGGTGATCAACAATAAAACCACGGCTGTTCGCGTGATCCCCGCCATCGGCAAGGATGTGGGCGACACGGTGTTTTTCGGCGGACTGTTGGGCGAGGCGCCCATTATGCCGGTCCATCGGGAGAGCAGTGAAAAATTTGTCGGTCGGGGCGGGCGGATCCCTGCTCCCATCCACTCATTGAGAAACTGATATGGATATTATATTTATTACATTGGAATGGATCGGCGTGATTGCCTTTTCTGTTTCCGGCGCCATGGTCTCGGTGAAAAAAGGAATGGATCTGTTCGGCGTGGTGTTGCTGGGCTTGCTTACCGCCTTCGGCGGCGGCATTATGCGGGATTGCCTGCTGGGCAGGATCCCCCCTGCTTTTTTTACCAACTATGAAATGATCCTCGGCGGCACCTTGGCGGCACTTTTGGTGTTTGGGGTGGCGTATTTCCTCAAGGAAAAGTATTTCGCCAATGAAAAGGCCATCGAGCAGATCAATAATGTATTTGATGCTTTGGGGTTGGGTGCCTTTGCGGTGACCGGATCCCGCATCGCTTTAGAGACGGTTTGGGGCGAAAAATGGTTCCTCACCGTATCCATGGGTCTTTTGACCGCCATCGGCGGCGGTCTCTTAAGAGACCTGATGCTCCGCGAGATCCCCTTTGTGCTGAATAAGCGGATCTATGCCACCGCCGCCTTGGCGGGAGCGGTGCTTTATTTCGTGATCCGTGCCCTCGGTGCGGGAGAAACGGCGGCACCCTTGGCAGGCATCGCGCTGACCTTCCTTTTGAGGATGCTTGCTACTCACTACAGTTGGAATTTACCGCGGATCAATTCACTTTAACAGAATGGGGCTGTAAAGAATCGTTGATTTTTTACAGCCCCGTTGTTTTGGCAACACGGTGTTGAATAAAAACAACATTATGCTATTAATTCATAGACAAAAGGATGCTATAATATTATTATCAATAACTGTCTTTTATATTTGTATTATAGGGCGGTAAGGAGGAAACAGATGATGAAAAAGGGCTTGAAACTGATTGCATTATTGGCTGTAGCCATGATGCTGGTTTCCATGCTGGCATCCTGCGTCGGCGGATCTACATATGAAGATGTCTCAGGCGACAAGGGGAATGTGTCCGTTTTGGAGAAAAACGAGACGGAAGTTATTCCTTTTGAAGGGGATAAGAACGGCAACGGCGGCAGCAATGACGACGATGATAACGGGGACGATAATACCCCCGGCGGTGACGATAATACCCCCGGCGGCAATGATACCACCCCCGGCGATGATGAAGAGCAAAAGCCTTGGGTTCCCGTTCAGAAGGAAGACAGCGGTACTGCCATCACCTTCCTCTCCCAGAACGTTTTCCACGGCGGCGGCGGTGACGGAAACATCAATTCTACCGATGAATGGAATTTGGCAAGACGGCTTGCCCGTTTTGAGACCATGGTGAAGGTGAACGATCCTGATATCATCTACTATAACGAGTGCAGACAGGGTCATATCAACTGGTTCAATAATAACGCTTATATGAGCCAGACCTACGATTTTGTTTATAATTGGCGTTGGCCCGGCAGAGAAGCCGAGGGCGGCCATCAGACCGAGCCTGTGCTTTGGAAGAGTGCAAAGTATGAGGTGCTGGATAAGGGCTGGTTCTGGCTTTCCGAAACCCCCACCGTTCCCTCCGCTCCCTTTGATGGAAATACCATCAGCGATATCTCCTGCTGGGTGAAGTTGAAGGATAAGGCGACCGGTGTGGTCTTCTATGCCTACTGCTTCCATACTCCTCCCGGAGGCGATCTGGTATGCCCCAAATCTATGCAGATCTATTATCAGCGTGTAAGAGAGAGCGGCAAAGATGAATACTTCTTCATCGGCGGCGACTATAACGCACGCTACCGCGGCATCAACAACAACGATGAAATGGGTCGTTACTCCCTGATGATGGACGATTGGTCCTTGGTCTGCGACCTGCGCGACGCTGCAATGTTCCTCAATGACGACGGTCTTTGCGAGCTGGGCGGTATGTGCAGCGGCCATAACTTGGAGGCTTCCTCTACCGATGCAAGCAAGCGGAAAGAGTTGCCCGGTGTGGAGCAGCCTGCAGCAGACGGTATGTTTACCTCCCATCCTCAGATCGACTATGTGATGGCAAAGCCCATGGCCAATATGTGCGTAGATTACTACGGCTTTGACTATACGGTTTATAACAATAAATCACTGGGCGTTCCTTACGGCCACATCTCCGACCACTGGGGCTTGGTGGTGAAGGTTCGTATCGGTACCACTGCAGATTATTCCCAGTATTACCGCGAACCCTATGATTATGCAGCCAAGGGCAGACCCATTTGGTTCAACGGAAATATGACTATGTATTCCGGCACGGTCAATTCCTAATCTTAAATCAAACAAAAAGCCCGCAAGTTGATTGCGGGCTTTCTTTTCAGGAGAATACATATGAAAAAAATGAATAAATGGGCTCTTTTGCTGATCGTGGTGATGCTGATCGGGATGTTGAGCGGCTGTAAGAGCAATCAGGAAGAAGAGCCTGCCGTATCCGACGATTGGGTAGGGGTTGTGGATCGGGAGGAAGAGGATTCCAAGGATGATTCCAAAGAGGATGACACTTCTAAAAAGGAAGAGGATTCCGATAAAAAAGAAGAACAAAACAATTCCTCCGATCAAAAAGATCCTACCGATGATTCTGCAGGCAAAAAAGAGCCTGAAGGCGATAAAAACAATACAGGGAAGGAACCCACCCCCGACAAAAAACCTACCGATAACAGCGGCAAGGACGATCAAAAGCCCGATGAGGGCGACGACGGCGGATCTTCTGATGAGTGGGTGCCTGTGAAAAAGGAAAGCAGCGGCACCGCCATCACTTTCCTTTCTCAAAATGTGAAGCATTCAGGCTATACTCCTTACGGCGAGAAGGGCGATGGCACCTCTGCTAATATTTATAACCGTCTGCGTCGCTTTAAGACCTTGGTCACCACCCAAGACCCCGATGTGATCTTCTTTAATGAGGCCAAGGCAACTGCCCAGAATTTCTTTGATGAAGACCCCTATATGTCCCAAACCTATGATTATGTGTGGCAGCATCGCCACTCTTCTTTGGAAGGTCACTTGATGAGTGAGCCTGTGCTCTATAAGACCTCCGAGTTTAAGGCCTTGGAGACCGGTCATTTCTGGATCTCCCCCACCCCCAATCGGGAAGGACCCGGCTTTGGCGGTCAGCAGGGCGCCGATGTGTCCACCTGGGCGAAGCTGCAGGTGAAGGCTACCGGCGAGATCGTTTATTGCTACTGCCTCCATACCGATCCCGGCAACCCCGAGGCGTGTATCGGCGCTTTGCAGCTCTATTATGGGCGATTCGCAAAGATGGAAAAGGACGCCTATGCTTTTGTGGGCGGCGACTATAACTGCTACTACCGTACCGATACCTATAACTCCATGGTGGAGTGGGATCAGATCGTGGATCTGCGGGATGTGGCGATGTACTTAAATCAGGACGGTCTTTGCACCTTGGGCGGTATGGCCAGCGGTCATAACCTTGCCTTTAACCAAACAGGGGTGCTGATCCCCAGCGTGGAAACTCCCACCGAGGGCGGGATGAAAACTGCCCACCATCAGATCGACTATGTGATGATGAAGCCCCATCCCAATGTTTGTGTGGATCACTACGGCTTTGATTATACGGTGTATGATTATCCCGCCGAAGGGATCGCCAAGGGTCATATCTCCGACCACTGGGGCTTGATCGTGAAGGTGCGGATCGGTACCGATGCAGATTATTCCCAGTATCAGGCAGAGCCCTTTGAATACAGTGCGGAGCATCCTATGTGGTTCAATACCGCAATGAAAGATTGATTTTTATGAAAAGAATGAAAATTTGTGCCCTGCTGTTGGCGGCGGTGCTGACCGTTGGATTGGTCGGCGGCTGTAAAAGCAGGGAAGAAGAACCTGCCGTTTCGGATGATTGGGTGGGCGTGGTCCAGCAGGAAAAGGAAGAAACCGCGCCCAAGCCCTCCCAAGGCAAAGAGGAGGAGCAAAAGCCCTCCGAAACACCCGACCCGGAGCAAGAGGAGCAACCTGCTCCCCAAGAGCCTGCGGGGAAAGACCCCGTTTCTGATCCCGATGCCCCCCAAATAAAGCCGCCTGCCCAAGAGCAGGCGCCCGAAGGCTCGGAGGAGAAGGAGGAGACGGAAACGCCTGCGGTGAAGCCGGTGGAAAAGGAATCCAGCGGCGTGCCCATCACCTTCCTTTCTCAAAATATCCGCCACGCAGGCTCCAGCCTCGGCACCAAGGGAGACGGCATCGGCAATAACGTATATAATCGGATGCGCCGCTTCAAATCCTTGGTGCAGGCGCAGGATCCCGATGTTATCTTCTATAGTGAGGCGCGGGTGGGTGCCATCAGCTTTATGGAAGAGGACCCCTATTTTTCCCAAGTATATACCCTTCACTACCGCTATGAAAACAAGGTTCAGGCAGAGCCGCTGATCTATAAGACTGCCAAATATGAGGCTGTAGACAAGGGCTTTTTCTGGCAATCCCCCACCCCCACCATTCCTTCGGGCTATGATGGAAGAGAAACCATTGTGAGTTGGGCAATCTTGCGTGATAAGGCCAGCGGCGCAGAGTTTTATTGCGCCTCCACCCATTTCCGCCCCGGCAATAAAATGGAGATCGCGCTTCCCTCTATGGAGCAGTTTATCAAGATCGCCCAAGAGATGGATGAGGATGCTTATGCCTTTTTCGGCGGCGATTTTAATGTCCATTACCGTACCGACGTTTATAATTTGATGATGAATTGGGACGCGGTGATCGACCTTCGGGATATGGCAATGCATATGAGAAAAGACGGATTGGTGACCTTCGGCGGAATGCAACGGGGGCATAATCCAAATTATGACGCCGCCACCGAAAATCCGGCCTTGATGCCCACGGTATCAGAATCGGGGAACCAGATCGACTATGTGATGGCAAAGCCTCACCCTCATATGGCGGTGGATTATTACGGATTTGATTATAAGATCTATGATTATCCCGAGGACGGGGTGCAACCCGGCCATATTTCCGATCATTACGGCTTGGTTGTGAAGGTGCGGATCCAAACGGATGCGGATTATTCCCAATATCAGCGCCAATATGATTATGAAGATACCCCTGTTTACTTTTAATGTTTGGACAAAGGAGATTAGGAAAATGAAACGTTTTATCAGTTTGATGCTGATCCTGATGATGACGGTCACCTTACTTGCAAGCTGTAAGGGCGCGCCTGCCGATGAGGATGCGGCGGTGACCGATGATTGGGTCGGCGTCGTGGAAGAAGACGATAAGGATGGGGAAGAGGATAAAAAGCCCTCCGAGGACAACGATAAAACCCCGTCCAAGCCCTCCCAAGAGGATGAAGATAAAAAGCCTTCCGAGGAGCAGAGCAATGATAAGAAGCCTGCCGATAAGGATCAGACACCTGCCGACAAGGAGCCTACAGACAAGGAGCCTGCCGACAAGGAGCCTGCCGTGAAGGACCCTGCCGACGGAGAAGGGAACAAAGGCGATGAGGATCCCGACAGCGGTTCCGGCGAAGAGGATGTAAAGCCGGAGCCTATGACCAAGGAAAAGAGCGGCACCGAGATCGTGTTCCTTTCCCAAAACATTAAGCACAGCGGCGGTAGATTAGGCACTGTGGGCGACGGTACCGGCATCAGCAAGGCTTGCCGCTTGCCCCGTTTCCGCACCATGGTGAAGAAATACGATCCTGATGTGATCATGGAGCAGGAAGCCCGTCAGGCAACCATCGATTTCTTTACCAAAGATCCCTATATGAGTCAGATCTATGAAACGCAATGGACCTGGCGGAACCCCGACCCCACCGTTGCAGGCGGGCATCAGGCGGAGCCTATTCTTTATAAAAAGAGCAAGTATACGCTGGTGGACAGCGGTCATATGTGGACCTCCAATACCCCTGACCGTCCCTCCAAATCCTTTGATGCGGAGGCCGACTACGGCGATGTAAACAGCTGGGTCAAACTGAAGGATAAAAAGACCGGCTCGGTCTTTACCGCTTATTGCATCCATTATGCCCATACCGGCAAGATGGCGCAGATCCTTTCCTTCCAGCTTTATATCAATATGGTGGAAAAAATGAAGGCGGATGAATATCTCTTTATGGGCGGCGACTTCAACGTCACCTACCGCTCCGCCGATAAATATGAAATGATGATGGAGTGGGATAAGATTTTGGACCTAAGGGATGTGGCTATGAATATGTATCAAGACGGCCTCACCACCCTCGGCGCTATGAACGGCTCCTTTATCGGCTCTGCTTTTGATAAAAACCAGCCCAATGTGGATAATCCCGGCGGCGGGAGACAGATCGACTTCTTGATGGCAAAATATAATCCCCATATGGCCATCGATTATTACGGCTTCGACTACGGTCGCTATGCCGCACCCGAAGAGGGGGTAAAGGAAGGCTGGATCTCCGATCACTATGCACTGGTAGTGAAGCTGCGGATCGATACGGAACCGGATTATTCCCAGTATATGCACAAGCACGACTACGGCGACAATCCCGTTTACTTCAACCGTGATGTGGTAACGGAGTCCGTTGCCGGCTATTGATCTCAAAATATAAAAAAAGAGCGTCAATGACGCTCTTTTTTATGCAGTCAGGTTCACAAACTGACGGGGGATCTCCGGTTGATTTTCCATCTGTTGGAGCTGCGCGCGCAGGCGCTTATTCTCCTCGCGTTTGGAAATGGCATAGCCGCCGCCGAAAAAAATGCTGCAAACAGATAAGTACCAAAGAATATTCATGGAAGTTGCTCCTTTCTTTTGATGGTTTTTGGTCTTTCTGTCTGTATTGTAGCAGAATGGCTGTCCCATAAAACGGACAATCGATAAGAAAAAATAAAAAGGGCTGTAAAAAATTCATCGAATCTTTTACAGCCCCTTTTTCCGTTTAGAATAAGAGGTGCACCGCGTTGGGGATGACCTTGATCTCTGCTTGGGTCATTTCGCCGCCGCTCTCGCCGTCTATCGTCCAGCTCATAGGCTGAGCGGTGCGGATCTTAATCTCTTTGGCATGGAGAAAGAGCACCGATTGGGGATCGTATTGGCTGCGCACCAATCCGCGCAAAATGCGTGCCAGATCGGAAGGGGTCTTGGGGTTGCGGATCAGGGTCAGTTCAAATTCTCCGTCGTCCAACCGCACATCCAGTTGATTCAAGCGGAAGAGCCCTGCCACCGAGGTGGAGTTGGTGACGGAGCCAAAGACAAATTCACCTGCAAAGGTCTTGCCGTCGGCCTCGATCTCCGCCTGAAAGGGGGTGATGTTGCCGATCTCTTTCACACCTTCCAGCACATAGGCGGAATGCCCCAGTTGATTTTTCAGCCGTTGGGGAGTGGAATAGGAAATTTTGGTAAAGGCGCCCAAGGAGGCAATGTAGGTAAAGTTTCTGCCGTTGAAGGAGCCGATGTCCAACCGACGGGGTGCGCCCTTTAAGATCCGATCCATGCAAGGGTCTGCCTTGCGGGGCAACTGCAGGGTACGGGCAAAATCGTTGGTGGTGCCTGCGGGCACATAGCCCAAGGGGGAGTTGGTGCCCAGCTCGATCATTCCGTTGATGACTTCGTTTAAGGTGCCGTCTCCGCCGCAGCAAACGATCAGTTCCTGATTGCCGCCGTATTCTTTAACAAACAATGTGCCGTCGCCGGACTTTGCGGTGGTCTGCACCGAGACCTGATAGCCCGCGTGGGACAGGCGATCCACAATGTCAAACATTATTTTTTTGGATTGTTTTTGACCGGCCTTCGGATTGATGATGACCAGTGCGCGCTTATTCACAGTCGACACTCCTTTGTTAATAGTAACAACTATATTATATCTTTTTTGGTAAAAAATTCAATGGAATTTTTGTGAACTTTATGATAGTATGATAGTATCTGTGAAAATATGCCTGTGGGAAAGGAGAAAATCCATGGAATATCCCGTTCCGCGCAAGGAAAATCCGCTGTTCCTCTTTTGGAAACTGCTTTGGACTTTTTCTCTGTGCACTTCTCTTTTTGCATTGGTGGTGGCGTTTTTTAGTCTGAATACGGGATTTACGGGAATGACACCGCCGATCATTTATATCATCTATGCAATGGGCACCGCCCTTTTGATGCCCCTTTATACGCTGCCTTCCTATTATGCATATCGGAAGGGAATGGACAAGCGCAAAAAACTCCTGCTTTGCAATCTTTTGCTGGGCTGGACCTTGGTGGGGTATATCCTTTGTGCGGTAAAGGTGTATCGGCATAAAATAATGAAATAAGCGGCTATTTTTCGGAGAATTGAACACCATATTTTCGGAGGTGTTCAAGAAATGAAGCAAAGTGAAAAAATCGCCGCATTTACTGCCGGTTTTACCGGCTACCCCTTGCTGGAACTGCTCTGGCGGGGAAGAACCCATTGGAGTATGGCGCTGGCAGGCGGGGTGGCAGGGTTGCTGCTGTATCCCTTATGCACCAAAAAAGGCGCCCGCCTGATCTGCTGTAAAACCGCGGCGGTGATCACGGCGGTGGAATTGGTGTTCGGGTGTATCTTTAATTTGTGTTTCAAGCAGAATGTGTGGGATTATTCTAAAAAACCGCTGAATTTTTTGGGGCAGATCTGCCTGCCCTATTCTTGCCTGTGGTTTCTTTTGGGGGTTCCCGTGCAGTTGCTGTGCCGCGGAATTCAGCGGCTTTGCAGAAATTTGTGAGGTGAGAGCGTATGGTGCAATTGGGCAATAGCTGGGACCGTCTTTTGGCGGATCAGTTTGCCGCGCCCTATTATCAGGAATTGCGGTCGTTTTTAAAAAGGGAATATGCCGCTCAAACGATCTATCCGTCGATGTATGATATTTTTAATGCCCTGAAAAAGACACCCTATGAGCGGGTGCGGGCGCTGATCTTGGGGCAGGATCCTTATCACCAGCCGGGGCAGGCACACGGGCTTTGCTTTTCGGTGCAAAAAGGGGTGGTACCGCCGCCCTCTTTGAAGAATATCTATAAAGAATTGCAGGCGGAATTGGATTTCGTGCCGCCCGACCACGGGGATCTCAGCCCTTGGGCGGAGCGGGGTGTTCTGTTGCTGAACACCGTACTTACCGTGCGGGACTCGGCACCTGCCTCCCATCGGGGCAAAGGCTGGGAGCAGTTTACCGACCGCATTATCGATCTGCTGAATGAGCGGCAGGAACCTATGGTCTTTTTCCTTTGGGGCAGTCACGCCCGTGCCAAAAAGGAGCGGATCACCAATCCTGCCCATTTGGTGCTGGAGGCGGCGCATCCAAGCCCCCTTTCTGCCCACAGCGGCTTTTTCGGCTGTGACCATTTTAAGAAAGCCAATGAATTTCTAAGAGAACCCATTGATTGGAGGTTGGATTAAATGAGTATTCAAAAAGAGCCCTTCGGCACCGCCGAAAAATACACCGTTTCCCAAGGAGATCTTGCGGTCTCGGTGCTGACCTACGGTGCCACCGTGCAGTCGATCTGCTATCGGGGCGTTGAGAGAACCCTTGGTTATCATACCTTGGAAGAGTATCAGACCTTGGGAGGGTGCTTGGGTGCCACGGTGGGGCGGTATGCCAACCGTATCGCCGCAGGCAAATTCACCTTAAACGGCAAGGAATACGATGTGGGCTGTAATGAGGCGGGCAGAGGCCATCTTCACGGCGGCAAGATCGGTATGCATATGAAGATGTGGCAGGCGGAAGCGGTAGACGACCATACCCTGCGGATGCGCCATACCTTGGAGGACGGGGAAGAGGGCTATCCCGGCAAAATGGAGATCGCGGTGTTGTTTACCGTGGAGCAGGATGCCCTTAAGATTACATACCAAGCCGTTTCCGATCGGGATACGGTGTTCAACCCCACCAATCACGCTTATTTTAATCTGGGCAGTCCCTCGGCGGAAGAACACCTGCTTCGGGTGGAGGCGGATCATTATACCCCTGTGGACGAACTGCTGATCCCCACCGGCGAGCTGCGCCCCGTGGCGGGGACTCCTTTTGATTTCACCGCCGAAAAGCCCATCGGCAAGGAGATCGATGCCGCAGATGAACAACTGGCGATCGGCGGCGGATATGACCATAACTTTGCGGTGCGGGGCAGCGGTCTGCGTCTTGCGGCCACCGCCTTTTCTCCCGAAAGCGGGGTGGGGATGGAGTGCTATACCGATATGCCCGGCGTGCAATTATATACCGGCAATTTTCTGGAGCCGCCCTTCCGAAAACGGCAGGGCTTTTGCTTGGAGACCCAATTCTACCCCGATTCTCCCAACCACCCCGCCTTTCCCTCCGCCGCCCTGCGGGCAGGAGAGCGGTTTATGTCGGTGACGGAGTACCGTTTTTTCACCGCCGAAAAGAAGTAAAAGATTTCACATATCGTGCAAAAAAAACAACATAAGATAGTTTCAAATGAAACGGCGGTATGCTATAATATCTTATATATAAGCGTTTTTATAATTTTTTATAAGATTTTATGAAACGCTCCGGTTATAAAACCCATTGTTAAGGAGGAACTGTATGATGTTCACCAAAAAGAAGATGCAGGCAATATCCGCATTGTGCGCGGTAATGATGCTGATCTCTTTGATGACTTGCTTTGTGCTTCCCGCAAGCGCAGAGAGTCTGGTCTATCCCGACGCAGGCGAAGTCATCTCAGCGACCGGTCTTTATGACGCAAGCGCACTGCCGGATATTAAAGACTATCCTCAGTCCGGAACCGAGTATAAGGTGACCGATGTTGAGGGTATGAAGAAGATCGCCGATCTGGTCAACCGCGGAAATAATAATCTTTCCGGCGTGACCATTTATCAGATGGCGGATATCGACTTTGCCGGTACCGCTTTCGACGGCATCGGTGTATACGGCCGCGGAACCGACATTGCCTTTGCAGGTACTTTCGACGGTAACGGTTTTGTTATCGAGAACCTGTTTATTCACGGCATTTCCTATGTCGGTCTGTTCAACTATGCCAGCAGCAGTGCGACCCTGAAGAATATCGGCGTTGCCAGCGGCTTGGTCGTGGGCGGTGAGTATGCCGGTGTGCTCTGCGGTCTGGCAAGCGGCGTGAAGCTGATCAACTGCTGGAATGCCGCCACCATCGTCGGCGGAAGCCGTTCCGGTGCAGGTGCAGGTTCTTTGACCGGTAATACCTCCGGCAGTGCTGCAATGTACAACTGCTTCAACGTGGGTATGGTTTTGAACTGTCAGTTCTTCGCCGCCGGTATCTCCGGTAAGGTAGATGATTCGGTGCAGTTGAAAAACAGCTTCAATGCAGGTAGCTTGTTCTTCTGCTACTACAACAGTCCTTTCCCTGCCGGTTATCATACCAATGCATTCTATAGAAACAGTTCCAAGGGCGGTATGTTGACTCCCGGTACGACGAACTCCTATTACATCTCCACCTTGATTGCTCCCGCTTGCGAAGCCGAGACCGGCAAGATGGATCCTGCTCAATTCGCAGACGGTACGGTTGCCGAAGCATTGAACAATGCCACCGGCACCAATGCAATGAATGTGCTGGGCGCGGTAGACGGCTATACTGTTTCTTACAGCAACACCGCCGATCTGGACTTCCCCGTGCTGACCTATTCTGTGGGCAATGATGTAAAGGTTCGCCGTGTGCCTCACACCACCGTGAATGTAAACAACGATCATTCCGATTGGACCGATAAGAGTGCTCTGTGGCGCGACTTTTTGCCCCGTTACTTGGGCGGCTATAATGCCGTTGGCACTGTTACGATCAGCAACGCCAATGACCTTTATTTGTTCACTTTGCTGTCCTCCGTTCTGAACAATCCGGACAGCGATAACAAAATGACCAACGTTAATATCACCGCAGACATCGATATGAACGATGTGACCCTGCCCGGTATCCCCCGCAATGCAGAGGGCGAGCCTTATTCCATCCCCATGGGCGGTATGAGCTGGCAGACCTCGCAGGCATACGGTATGGATAACGTGGTGATCGACGGTCAGGGACATAGCATTTATAACTGGAACGTTTATTCTTCTAATATGGGTGACGTAGCCAACTCCGGTTTTGTCGGCTACATCGGCAGCGGTACCGTTCAGAACCTGAATCTGGTCGGTGCCACCGTGACTCGCTCCAACGATATGAACGACTATAGTGCTTATAATAATAAGCGTAATCTTTCTGCCGGTCTTTTGGTTGGTTCCTGCTATTCCAGCGCAAAGATCCTGAACTGTACCGCAACCGGTACCGTTTACTATCTGAACCATACCAATAAAGAAGCAGATATCAGCACTGTGGGCGGTCTGTTGGCTGATGCACAGGTTGCCCCCACCATTGCCAACAGCTGGAGCGATTGTACCGTTGTAACGGCAGACGGTGAGATCCTGAAGGGCGCCGCCGTGGGCTTTGCTGAGCTTGAGTTTGCTCCCGAAAATCTGAGCAACACCTTCTTTGCAGCTCCCGAAATGCCCTCCACTTTGAACAGCTTCACCAACAAATTGCAGGCCCATTGCTTGGCAAAGGCTGTTAGCAGTGCAGAGTTTGCTTATCGGCTGAGCGAAGGCGGAATCGGTACTTATACCTTAAATGAAGACGGCTATGTCGTGAAGGGTACCGCCGATCAGGTTCCTGCTCAGGTACGCTTTGTGATGGTCATCAACGGCGAAGAGGTTGCCGAGCTGGACTACGATTATTTCGTGCCCGGTTCTGAGATCACCCCCAGAACTTATGCAGGCTATACCTTGGATAAATCCACCCTGCCCTCCGGCGCAGATCCCGCAACCAATGTCTTTATTATGGGTAACAATCCGGTGGTTTTGGAATACAACAATGATTTTGTAAACCTGCTTCCCGTTCGCGAAGTGATCGAGAAACTGGAAAGCTTCGATCTGAACCTGTTTAAGGATGCCAACCCCGCCATCGCCGCTTTGATGGTGGCCGATGAGATGCTGGCAGACTACGCCGTTTTGGAAGAGACGCAGTCCACTGAAAATCTTGCTACTATTAATAATGAGGTTTTGGATCTGGTTCGCCTGTCCAACAGCCTGAATATGGAACTGATCAATGTATATCCCAATTTGGTTCCTTATGCCGAAAAAGATCTTTATGCACAGTTCGGCGAGATCGATAACTACCTGTTGAGCAATCTGGATGATTGGTTGGAAGTGGTTGGTTCTTTGGATACCTTCGCAGGCAAGACCCTCCATCTGGCCAACGATATCGACTTGGCAAATTACCCCGTAACCCCCTTGCTCCTTTTGGAAGGTACCTTGGACGGTCACGGCTATCGCTTTGAAAACGTGGTGATCCCCGTTGTTACCAGAGGCTTCCCTGTTGGTTTGATCTCTCTGTTGGACGGTACCGTGAAGAACGTTGGTATCGCCAGCGGCTTGATCGCTGTTCAGTATGAGAATGATCTGGACGATTACGGCGTGGGTGCTTTGGTCGGTATGGCTTCCTCCAATGCAAAGGTGATCGCTTGCTGGAACGCAGCAACGGTTGTAGTTGAGTCCATGAGCGAAGCGGTTTACGAGAACCCCGTTGCAGGCTTGGTTGGTTACTGCGGTTATGGTGCAGTGATCGATACCTGCTATAACGTCGGTTTGGTCAGCGGCGGCGATCTGGTTGCCGATCTCTCCAACGGTTATCCCATCGTTTATAACAGCTTCGGTGCAGGCGATCTGTATTGCACCTACGGTATGACTCCCTATGTGGTGGGCGGCTATGAATTCGGCGGCGCTCAGGCAAACATCGTTAATACTTACGGTGTGGGCGCGGAGAAGCTGATGACTAAGGATGCCGATTATTCCACCGCAAACATTCTGGATTGGGACGCTTATGTTTCCGCTCAGGTAGGTTGGGAGATCAACCAAAATTATGAATACACCATGCTGCAAGAGCGTGTATACTTCACCGAAGATATGGAAGGCTATCCTGTTTTCGCCGAAGGTACCTTGGCTCAGCAGAAGAAGGTTCAGCTCCGCAGAGTTGTGATCGAGAAGTCCAACGGCGAGGTTGAATATGAATATGTAGCAGGCGGTGATTCCGCTGTTCTGGACAATTTGCTGGTTCTGGATATGGAATTGGCCGATGAGAGCAAGGATCTTGCTACTCTGGAAGGAAATGTTCTGAATGTGAACACCGTGACCGATGCAAACGAGAGCAGAGATGTTGTGATCTATGCAGAAGTCAGCCCCTTGCTCACCGATGCTTTGGTGGAAGAAGTCTTCTACTTCCTCTTCAAGGATCCCAACCATTTCGCAAATCCCGACGGTATCATCGAACTGGTCAACAGAATCCTGAATACCGAATACACCACTCAGTCTGCTGTGGATGCCGATGTGATCGCGCTGAGAGCTCTGAAGGTTTATTCCTATGATAAATCCAAGCTGCCCTCCGTGGTGGATGCACTTGTTTATGATGATGCTCCCGGTTACACCATCAACAGCTTCGAAGATCTGAAGTATGTGTCTACCTATCCCGAAGAGTTCGGCAGCGATAAGGTTCTGTACCTGACCACCGATCTGGAGATGTACGGGAAGAAGTATGATGGCATTGCAGGCTTGGCCGCTTCCGTGGATGGCTTGGGCCACTCCATCAACGGCTATACCGACGCACACGCTCTTCTGATCGACTTTGCAGGCGCTTATATTAAGAACCTGAACATTGATAACTCTTTTGTTGCAACTGAAAGCGATGCAGGCATTTTGGTAGATGAAGTTTTGAACGCAGCTGTGATCGAAAATGTTTCCATCACCAACTCCGTTCTGCTGAATGGCACCGCCGCTCCCGCAGGTATGTTGGTTGGTACCGCAAATGCCGCTCTCACCGTGAAGAACTGTGAAGTGGTGGGAAGTGCTGCTCTGCATATGGACGAAGAGGTGGAGACCGGCTTGATGGTCGGTTATGCTGCAGATGTTACCTTTAATAATGTAGGTATCTTCGACAGCACCACCAGCGGAGACGCTCTCTTGGCTGCAAACGTTGCAAACAAGGCTTCCGCAGTAAATGTCTTTACCGCAGATAATAGTAATCTGCCTCTCTTCACCAAGGCTGCAACCGTTTCCAATGAAAAGGTTTACGCAAACGACGGTTATGTTTCCGTGGATGCAATGAATGCCGCTTTGGTAAATGCCGATGTTCTTTGGAACATGAACGGCGAGACCGGCTATCCCGCATTGGCAACCGTAGGTAAGTATGAGAAATTCACCATCACCTTCGAGCGCAATGATGCAGTGGTTACCACCGGTTATACCGATGTAAACGGTCAGCTGTATGCTCCCGATTTGCACATCCAGCAGGGTAAGTGGGATGTGAAGGGCCCCATCACCGAGGCAGTCTTCACCGCAGATACCACTGTTAAGGCAATGCTGGTAGGCAGCATTGTGGTGAAACCTACCAATGTGGCAAAGCCCGGCGAGCAGGTAAATGTAACGGTTTCCATTGAGAATAACCCCGGTCTGCAGGGTGTGGATGTGAATGTTGCCATCGACTATGACCACTTTGAACTGTTGGCCATTGAGAGCGGCACCCTCTTTGATCCTGCAAACTTCATCGTCAGCGAAGATGCTCTCACCTCCGGTGCTCCCTTCCAGGCCATTGCTTCCGGCTATGAGAAGGTATTTGAGAACGGCGTGATCTTCTCCTTGACCCTGAAGGTAAAAGATACTGTTGCAGACGGCAATTATGAAAATGCCGTGGCAGTAACCGTAAACGACCACATCGACGTGAACCACAACCGCTCCGTAATTCATAACGGTGCTTGCGCGATTGCAGTAAGCAGTCAGGGCTTCCTGTGGGGCGATGTGAATAACGACGGTATTGTGTTGACCGATGACGCAGTGCTCATTATGAGAAGTGTTGTTGGTATTGCAACTCCCGAGATGACCAACGCCGCTGTTGGTGATCTGGACGGCAGAACCGGTCTGTCTGTGGCAGATGCGCAGATGATCCTGCATTATCTGGCAAATCCCGGCTCTGTTCTGCAACCGGTTAATCCGTAACAAAAACCATTAAAAGAGTCATCCGCCGTGTACCCTCTTTTGGGTGCACGGCGGATTCCAAATTTTGTTGACTGTTATTATAATAGGAGAAAAAACGGATGGAAAGTAAAACTTTACAGATTTTGATCGCCATGATCGTTTATATGGCGGCGGTCATTTTCATCGGCGTGCTTTATGCAAAGCGCGCCAACCAAAGCTCGGAAGAATATTTTCTGGGCGGCCGTTCCTTGGGTCCTTGGGTTACCGCAATGAGCGCGGAGGCCTCGGATATGAGCGGCTGGCTGTTGATGGGCTTGCCCGGTGTTGCTTACTGGTGCGGTCTTGCTGATGCATTTTGGACCGCCTTCGGTCTTGCTGTGGGTACGTATGTGAACTGGCTGATCGTCTCCAAGAGACTGCGCCGCTATAGCGTGCGTGCCAATAACTCCATTACCCTGCCCGAATTCTTCTCCAATCGTTTCCGCGAGAAGAAAAAGGTGATTATGATCTTGGCGGCAGCCTTTATTTTGATCTTCTTTACCGTGTATGCGGCAAGCTGCTTTGTGACCTGCGGCAAGCTGTTTTCCACCTTGTTTGGGTTGGATTATAAGCTGATGATGGTACTCGGTGCGGCATTTGTGTTGCTGTATACCATCTTGGGCGGATTTTTGGCAGAAAGTGCCTCCGACTTTATGCAGGCCATTGTGATGATCGTGGCTTTGACCGTGATCGTGGTGCTGGGTGTGTTCCACGCAGGCGGCTTTGCGGCTGTCATCGAGAATGCTCAAAGCATCGATGGATTTTTGGAATTCTTCGGTCTTGCCAACCCCGAGACCGTAACCGTTTCTCTGCCCGGCGGCGGAACGGTGGATACCCAAATGGTGGATGTAAACGGCGCCCCTGTCTTTGGTGCCGCAAAGCCCTATGGCTTCTTGAGCGTTTGCTCTATGCTGGCTTGGGGTCTCGGTTACTTCGGTATGCCTCAGGTGCTCTTGCGCTTTATGGCCATCCGTAAGGAAGAGGAACTGAAGCGTTCCCGCCGCATCGCTATGGTTTGGGTTGCGATCTCTTTGGCAGTGGCCGTGTTCATCGGTATCGTGGGCAGAACCTTGTTCCCCGTGCTCCCCGGTGAGGGTGTTTATACCACCGCGTCCACCGCAGAGAGTATCTTTATCATTCTCTCTGAAAGCTATCTGCCTCCCTTGCTGGCAGGCTTTGTGATGGCAGGCATTTTGGCGGCAACCATCAGCTCCTCTGACTCTTACCTGCTGATCGCCGCATCTGCCTTTGCCAAGAATGTTTTCCACGGTGTTTGCAAAAAGAACGCCTCCGAGAAGCAGGTGATGTGGGTCACCCGTATTACCCTCTTGGTATTGGCTTTGGTCGGTATCGTGATGGCGCTGGATGAAAACAGCGTGATCTTCAATATCGTGTCCTTCGCTTGGGCAGGCTTCGGTGCCACCTTCGGCCCGCTGATGCTCTTCTCCCTCTTCTGGAAACGAACCAACCGTGCAGGTGCCATCGCCGGTATGGTGGGCGGCGCCGGTATGGTCTTCCTCTGGAAGCTGGTGATCAAGCCCTTGGGCGGTGTTTTTGGCATCTATGAATTGCTTCCCGCCTTCATCTTCTCCTCCATCTGTATTGTGGCGGTGTCCTTGCTGACTAAGGCACCCTCCAAGGAGATCGAGGAAGACTTCGAAGTGGTTAAAGCCGGCAAAATCGAAGCATAAAGGTTAGACCGCTGAAAATGGCGCAGACCGAAAAAAGACTTCCAAATTGGAAGTCTTTTTTCTTTTCCGTTTTTTGATCTCGGCGTATCGGTATACGCCTTCGCTCAAAGAAACGAAAATCTGCATCCATTTTGAGCGGTCTTTGAGGAAACGCAAAACTTCGCCTGAAGAAACGACGATCCAAACTCGTTTTGAGCGGTCTTTGAGGAAACGCAAAACTTCGCCTGAAGAAATGACGATCCAAACTCGTTTTGAGCGGTCTTTGAGGAAACGCAAAACTTCGCCTGAAGAAACGACGATCCAAACTCGTTTTGAGCGGTCTTGATAAAAGATATTGAAAAATAATCGGAACTCTGCTAAAATGAGGAAAAGGAGAATCATCCAATGAAACTTTGTTTTAGAAAATACTGTGCCCGTTTTATTCTTTTTGCCGTCGCAACGGTGTTGACAACAGCGGTTTCTCTCTTGATCGTTTCGGTGGTTCCCGAGGATCCGCAGGCTCTTTTGCTGTTGGTGGTCAGTTTGCTTGTGTTGGCACCTTTCACTGCATATAACCTGATCTGCTGGTTGGTGTATCGCAAGAAGTGCCAAAAGATGCAACCGCAAACCGCCACCGTGGTGAATTGGCAATGCGTCGGCGGCAGAGGTTTCAACCGCACAGCCAATATATCCATCAAGATCGGGGAGGAGGAATACTTTTCCCCCGGTTATTTCAGCGCCGAGGAGGCGCGGGACATGGTGGGACGCACCATTTCTTATGTGCTGGCAGACCATACCGTTCTGGTTTACGAAGTGCTTGACGAAGCATAATGTTCATAAGTCTTTTTTCAAAAATATTCCTAAAATCAAAGACACTTAAAAAGAGGAAAGATAGTTCAATTATTCAAATAAACATAAAGACTGCTCCCATAAGATGCAGAAGTCCTTTTCTCCGCCGTTCAGGCGTATGTGATACGCCGAATGGCGGAAAAAGGGCTAAAAAGGAAGAATTCCTTTTGGTCTGCGCTTATGGGAGCAGTCTTTACTTATGGTAGCTTTCGTTGGCATTGATCTTATGCGCTCTGTAGCATTGCTCTGCTAAAAGCACCCGCATCATTTGATGGGGAAAGGTCATCGGGGAGACCGAAAGTCTTAAGCGGCAAGCAGTTTTGACCCGCTTGCTTAATCCGTGGGAGGAACCAATGACCAGCAACAGTTCGCTTTTTCCTTCCGTTTGAGGGATGGTTTGGATCAGCTTTGCCAACTGCTCGCTGGAATAAGGGGTTCCCTCCACGCAAAGGGCGATGGGGTAGGCTTGGGGGTTCATCCGCTTGAGAATGGCATCTGCCTCTTTTTCCAAGGCTTGGTCGATCTCTTTTGGGGAAGGGTCGTTAGGCAGCTTGGCTTCGGGCAGTTCAATCACCTGCCAGCCGCCGAAACGGCTCATTCGCTTGCTGTATTCTGCCTCTGCGTCCCGCCAATATTGCTCTTTGAGGGAACCGGTGCAGATAACGGTACATTTCATTTATTCCACCTCCAAGGGCGGGCAGAAGGGACCGCCCGCTTCCAAACGCACACCCTCGATGCCGTATTGAGAAAAAGCGGTGAGGGTGGCCATTTTTGCAGTAAGGGGAGTGTTATTGTTGGGGCTGATGTGCGCCAAAACGGCAGTTTTCAAGTTCCCCTCCATGGCAAGAAGTGCCAAAAGAGAGGCACATTCATTGTTGGAAAGATGCCCTTTGTCGGAGCGTATCCGCCGCTTGAGGGCAGCGGTGTAGGGACCGTTTTCCAGCATGTCGGGATCATAGTTGCTCTCCAGCATAATGAGGGAACACCCGCCCAAATGCTGCAGCATTTCGGGAGTGATCCGTCCGGTATCGGTTACAATGGCAAGGGCGGAATCGCCGCTTTCAATGCGGTATCCGCAAGGCTCCGCCGCATCGTGGTTGGTGCGGATGGGAAGAATATGGAAGTCGCCAAGATCAAAGGGCTGAAAGTGATGATCGATCCCTGTGGTTTCGGCAGCACTTAAGGTGCCGCCGCTCCCGAAGATCGGAAGGTCGGTGTGCTTTTGCAGTTGGGGAAGCCCTTTGATGTGGTCGCTGTGCTCATGGGTCAGCAGTACCCCCTCTACCTGCTCGAAGGAAAAGCCCGCTTGCGCTAAGGCGGCGTTGATCTGCTTAAAGGAAACTCCGCAGTCGATCAACAGTCCCCGCCCGTTATGTACCAGCAGGGCGCAGTTGCCCTGACTGGAAGAATAAAATGGGAAAAGTTGCGTCATAGATTCCGATCCTTTCAAGAATGGTTCTATTATAAGGGATTTTTCCCTAAAAATCAAGAACCGGCTTCAAATCAATGAGCGCCCGCACAATTCATTAAGTCGGAGGCCAAGCGGTCTTAGGAAGACAAGACCTGATAACAACTCCTTGGCTCACAGAACGACATGGCTACGATCCGACTTCAAGAATGGTTCTATTATAAGGGATTTTTCCCTAAAAATCAAGAACCGGCTTCAAATCAATGAGCGCCCGCACAATTCATT
>JAZQET010000007.1:0-16566 GCA_045539135.1 Eubacteriales bacterium
ATAAAGGGAGGAAACGATTATGGTTAAGAAACCTGATAGCAATGCTGCAAGAATTAAAAGACATAAACGGGTACGCTCCAAAATCTCCGGAACTCCCGAGTGCCCCCGTCTTTGTGTTTTCCGTTCTGCAAAGCACATTTATGCCCAGATCATCGATGATGTGAACGGCAAGACTCTGGTAAGTGCCTCCAGCATGGAGAAGGACTTCACCGAGTACGGCGGCAACAAAGACGCTGCCAAGAAAGTCGGCGAGACCGTTGCAAAGCGGGCTCTGGACAAAAAGATTGAGACCGTTGTGTTCGACAGAGGCGGTTTCGTGTATCACGGCCGTGTTCAGGCACTGGCTGAAGGCGCCCGCGAAGGCGGACTGAAATTCTAATTGGAGGAAAAAGATAATGGCTAAAAATTTTGATGCAAGTACCCTTGACCTTCAAGAGAAAGTCGTCTCCCTGAACCGGGTTTCGAAGACTGTCAAGGGCGGGCGGATCATGAAATTCTCCGCACTGATCGTTGTCGGCGACGGCAAGGGTCGTGTTGGTGCCGGTATGGGCAAGGCTGCTGAAGTACCCGAAGCAATCCGCAAGGGTATCGAGGATGCCAAGAAGAACATGATCACCGTTAGCTTAAAGGATACCACCATCCCCCACGATATCGTTGGTAAGTACGGCGCTTCCATGGTTATCATGAAGCCCGCTGCCCCCGGTACCGGTGTTATCGCCGGCGGCGCAGTTCGTGCCGTGTTGGAGATGGCAGGTGTGAAGGATATCAGAACCAAGGCTCTGCGTTCCCGCAATCAGAGAAACGTTGTAAACGCTACTCTGGCAGGTTTGGCTGCTTGTTCTGATGCTGCCACCATTGCTGCAAAGCGCGGCAAGACCGTAGAAGAGATCTTAGGTTAAGGGAGGCAAACACAATGGCTAAAGTTAAATCCGTTAAAGTTACTCTGGTAAAGAGCCTGATCGGCTGCAAGAAGGATCAGATCGCCACTGCTGAAGCACTGGGTCTGAAGAAAGTCAATGACTTCACCGTTCAGCCTGATAACGCTTGCACTCAGGGTAAAATCAAGAAAATCGTTCACCTGCTCAAGGTGGAGAATGTAAAGTAAGGGAGGAGGAAACAGTATGAAATTACACGAACTTGCTCCTGTAAGCGGCTCTACCTCTGTTGCAAAGAGAAAGGGCAGAGGCCCCGCCTCCGGTAACGGTAAAACCGGCGGTCACGGCCATAAGGGTCAAAAGGCCCGTTCCGGCGGCAGCATTCGTCTGGGCTTCGAAGGCGGTCAGATGCCTTTGCAAAGACGTTTGCCCAAGCGTGGTTTCAACAACATCTTTGCGAAAAAGTATGTGGTGTTGACTCTGGACGATCTGAATGCATTCAATGCCGGAGATGTAGTTGATATCAATGCGGTCATCGCGGCCGGTCTTGCCAAGAAGGCATTGGACGGCTTGAAGGTGATCGGAACCGGTTCCGTTGACAAGGCTATCACCTTGAAGGCAGTAAAGGTTACTGCCGGTGCCAAAGAAAAAATCGAGGCTGTCGGCGGAAAGGTTGAGGTGATGTAAGATGTTCAGCGTCTTCAAGAATGCCTGGAAGATCCAGGATTTGAGAAAGAAACTGCTGTTTACCGCGTTGATCATTCTGATCTTCCGTTTGGGTTGTAACATCACCGTTCCCTTCTTGGATGCAGAGGCTATGGCAAATCTGTTCTCCAACTACGCAGCCGAAGGTAATATCTTCGCTTATTTGAATATTATCTCCGGTGGCGCGATGGAGCAGGCAACCATCTTCTCCCTGTCCATCTCCCCCTATATCAATGCTTCCATTATTATGCAGCTTTTGATGGTTGCCATTCCTCCTCTGGAGCGGATGATGAAGGAAGACGGCGAGCGGGGCAGAAAGATCATGGAGAACTGGACTCGTTATCTTGCCATCGCATTCTCCTTCCTGTTGGGCTTTGGTTACTATACCATCCTGAAGAACTCCGCAGATGTTGTGGCTGAAAATGCCGGTGTGTTCGGTGCATTGGTCATCGTGTTCACCTTGGCAGCAGGCGCCACCATCATCATGTGGTTGGGCGAAAAGATCAATGAAAAGGGTATCGGTAACGGAATCTCCATCCTGCTGTTTGCAGGTATCGTTTCCAGCTTGCCCGGTACCGGTAATACTTTGATCGCTTTGGTCCGCGCCGGTTCCATCCATTGGATCTTGGCAGTTATTTTGGCTCTGGCTTTGATCGTTATGATCGGCTTTGTGGTCTTTATCACCAATGGTGAGCGCCGCATCCCCGTTCAGTATGCAAAGCAGGTAAAGGGTCGTAAAATGTATGGCGGTCAGAATACCAATATTCCCTTGAAGGTGAATATGACCGGCGTTCTGCCCATCATCTTTGCTCAGTCTTTTGTTATGCTGCCTCCCACCATTGCAAACTTCTTCCCCAAGCTGAAGGATACTTGGTTTGGTGCTGTGGTTGATGCAATCAATGTGGGCGGTTGGCTGTACACGGTTGTGATGTTCCTGTTGATCATCTTCTTCAGCTACTTCTACACTGTGATCACCTTCAACCCTGTTGAGGTGGCAAATAACCTGAAGAAGAACGGCGGCTTTATTATGGGTATTCGCCCCGGTAAGCCCACCGCAGACTTCATTACCAAGAGCCTGAACCGTATCACCCTCATCGGTGCTATCTTCCTTGGCCTGATCTCCGCACTGCCCAATATCGCAGCAATGATCAACTCCAATCTGGCTTATGTGTCCATTGGCGGTACCACCTTGCTGATCGTTGTGGGTGTTGCACTTGAGACTGTAAAGACTTTGGAATCCCAGATGCTGATGCGTCACTATAAGGGTTTCCTTGAATAAGGAGCACAAGCGCTATGAAGATGATTCTTTTAGGTGCCCCCGGTGCCGGTAAAGGCACTCAGGCGGAAAACATTTCCGCGAAATACAATATTCCCACCATCTCCACCGGAAATATGATCCGTGCAGCCATCCATAACGGAACCGAGCTGGGCAAGCAGGCGGAAAGCCTGATCAATGCCGGCAAGCTGGTTCCCGATGCTGTGGTGATCGGTATGATCCGCGAGCGTCTGGCGGAGGAAGATTGCCAAAACGGCTTTATTCTGGACGGGTTCCCCCGTACCATTCCTCAGGCAGAAGCCTTGGAAGAGATGGGCATCGAGATCGATATGGCACTTTCTTTGGAAGTGGCCGACGAGAATATTGTGAAGCGTATGAGCGGCAGAAGGGTCTGCCCTGCTTGCGGTATGACCTATCATATTGACTTCAAGCCCTCTAACGACAATGAACATTGTGACACCTGCGGTGCCGACCTGATCATCCGTAAGGACGATGAGCCTGCCACCGTATTGGACCGTCTCAAGACCTATCACGAAACCACCGAGCCCCTGAAAGCCTTCTATGGCGAGCGGGCAAAGCTGGTTCAGGTGGAAGGCCGCGAAGAATTGGCGGAAACCACCAAAGCAACCTTTGAAGCGATCGAGGCATTTATCAAATGATGATCATCAAATCTGATAGTGACATCCGTCAAATGCGGAAAGCCGGCGCAGTTGCCGCCGGCGCTCTGCAGGCGGCGGGCGCGGCAGTAGTCCCCGGAATCAGCACCAAAGAGTTGGATCGGATCGTAGAAAGCTACATCCGTTCCCACGGGGCCATTCCTTCCTTTAAGGGCTACGGCGGATTTCCCGCCAGCGCGTGTATCTCCATCAATCATGTGGTGATCCACGGCATCCCCTCCGAGCAGATCATTCTCCGTGAAGGAGATATCGTCAGCGTGGATGTGGGTGCGTATCTGGGCGGATTTCACGGTGATAACGCCAACACCTTTCCGGTGGGCGATGTAGCACCGGAGGCGATGAAACTCATTGAAGTCACCCGCGAAAGCCTGCATCAGGCGGAGCAGCTGCTCCGTGCCAATGTGCGGCTGGGAGACATTGGAAATGCCATAGAAAGTTATGTGCGGCAGTTTGGCTACAGTCCTGTGAAGGACTTTGTTGGCCACGGGATCGGAAGAGCCCTCCATGAGGACCCGAATGTGCCCAACTTCGGCAGAGCAGGCCACGGCCTGCGCTTGCCCAAGGGTGCAACCGTTGCCATTGAGCCGATGATCAATATGGGCACCGAAAAGGTGCTGGTGAGCAATGAAGACGGCTGGACCGTCACCACGGCGGACGGCAAGCTCAGCGCTCACTATGAAAACACCTATTTTATCGACGGCGACTGCGCTCATATCCTCACGCAGGTTTGAGTATGGAGCACATAAAAAAAGGAACGGTGGTGCGTGTCACCGCCGGCAAGGAAAAAAATTCAATATTTATTGTTGTTGAAGATTTGAATGCAGATCGGGTGTTGATCGCAGACGGCAGGCACCGCAAACGGAGCCGCCCCAAGCTGAAAAATGTGAAGCATCTGGAAGCGGTGGGTGCTTTGGCGGAGGTGCCGGAGCGGGATCGCCTGATCTGGAAAAGTCTTTCCTCATTCAGAGGTTAATAGGAGGACCTTATGTCGAAAGAAGATATGATCGAAGTGGAGGGCGTGGTTGTTGAAGCAATGCCCAACGCCAACTTCATGGTCGAGCTGGAACAGGGGCATAAAATTCATGCTCACATTTCCGGCAAACTGCGAATGAACTATATTAAGATCCTGCCCGGAGATAAGGTTACGGTGGAGATGTCTCCCTATGATCTGACCAAGGGCAGAATTATCTGGAGAGCCAAATAAGGCTCCACGAATGGAGGTAATTTCAATGAAGGTAAGACCTTCCGTTAAACCCATTTGCGAAAAATGCAAAATTATCAGAAGACATGGCAAAGTTATGGTCATTTGCCAGAACCCGAAACACAAGCAGAAGCAGGGTTAATCCCCACGCTTGATTAAAATGGAGGTGTAATAACCAAATGGCAAGAATTGCTGGTATCGATTTACCGAAGGAAAAGCGCGTTGAAATCGGCTTGACCTATATCTACGGCATCGGCCGTAAAACTTCCAACGACATTCTGGCTGCTGCCAAAGTCAATCCTGACACCAGAGTGAAGGATCTGACCGAGGATGAAGTTGCAGCAATCCGCGCTCAGCTGGATAACTATGTTGTGGAAGGTGATCTCAGACGGAATGTAGCTCTTGATATCAAGCGTTTGATCGAGATCGGATGCTACAGAGGAACTAGACATAGAAAAGGTTTACCTGTACGGGGCCAAAGATCCAAAACTAACGCCCGCACCAGAAAGGGCCCCAGAAAAACCATGGCAAATAAGAAAAAGTAAGGAGTGAATGAGAAATGGCTAAAGTTGCAAAAAGAACCACCGGCAAGCGCCGTGTGAAAAAGAATATTGAACGTGGAGCCGCTCACATTCGCTCTACCTTCAACAATACGCTGGTCACCATCTCTGATGTGAACGGCAATGCCCTCTCTTGGGCTTCCGCAGGCGGCATGGGCTTCAAGGGCTCCAGAAAGAGCACTCCCTTTGCTGCTCAGATGGCTGCTGAAACTGCTGCAAAGGCAGCAATGGAGCACGGCCTGAAGACCGTTGAAGTGTATGTAAAGGGACCGGGCGCCGGCCGTGAGGCAGCGATCCGTGCACTGCAGACCGCAGGTCTGGAGATCACCCTGATCAAGGATGTGACTCCCATCCCTCATAACGGTTGCAGACCCCCCAAGAGAAGAAGAGTATAAGGAGGAAGACGATAATGGCAAGATATACTGGTGCTGTGTGCCGTCAATGCCGCAGAGAAGGTCAGAAATTGTTCCTGAAGGGCGAGCGTTGCTATTCCGATAAGTGCGCAATCACCCGTCGTGCTTATGCTCCCGGCCAGCATGGTCAGGGCAGAAAGAAAGTGTCTGAATACGGCACTCAGCTTCGTGAGAAGCAAAAGGTCAGAAGATACTATGGCGTTCTGGAGAGCCAGTTCGCTAAGTATTATGAAATGGCCGTTAAGAAACAGGGCGTTACCGGTGACAATCTGATGTCCATCGTGGAGAGCAGATTGGATAATGTGATCTACAGATTAGGCTTTGCTATGTCCAGACCCGAGGCGAGACAGTTGGTTCGCCACGGACATTTTACCTTGAACGGTAAGAAAGTAAACATCCCCTCTTACCTTGTAAGTGTTGGTGATGTGATTGCAATCAAAGAAGGTAGCATGAGCTCCGCTAAGATCAAAGCGATCTTGGAAGCAAACGAGAAGCGTGCTATCGTAAAGTGGTTGGAACTGAACGGTACCACCGCTAAAGTTGTCGGCGTTGCCGAACCCGAGGATATCGACCTCCCCGTAGAAACCCACCTGATCGTCGAGTTGTATTCTAAGTAAAGCACTGATGTCGTTTGCGGCAGATGTTTTGACGGCGCTTTTTCCTCCGACGACGCCCCAAAAACCTCAACCATACACCAAGTATGCTTTCGGTTTTTGGAACGCCACGGAGAAAAAATTATCCGCCAAACCACCCACCGAAAACGAATCAGCACTTTACCAAATGGCACATATGGTGTCAGAACACACTTTATTGAATTAGGATGTTTCATTTACACGCGTATTTCACGCGATAATATAAGGAGGTTTTAGATATGATCGAGATTGAAAGACCCCGCATTGAGACCGAACTGGTCGGTGATAACGGTGAATACGGCAAATTTGTGGCAGAACCCTTGGAGCGCGGCTACGGCCTGACCTTGGGCAACTCCCTGCGCCGGATCCTCCTTTCTTCCTTGCCCGGCTGTGCCGTGGTAGCCGCGAAGATCAATGATGTTCCCCATGAGTTTACCACCATCGAGGGCGTCAAAGAGGATGTTACCGAGATCATTCTCAATATTAAAGGGATTATCCCCAAACTCTATTGTGACGAGCATAAAACCGTAGTAATTGATGCAAAGGGCCCCACCGTTGTGACCGCCGGCGACATTAAGCCGGACAGCGATGTGGAGATCCTGAACCCCGACCATGTGTTGGCAACCGTTGGCGAAGGCGCTTCTCTGCACATCGAATTGGTTGTTGCCCATGGCAGAGGCTATGTTTCCGCCGAGAAGAATAAGGTGTATACCGAGAACCAGACCAATCTGCTGGCGGTAGACAGCGACTTCTCTCCCGTGACCAAAGTAAACTATAAGGTTGAGAACACCCGTGTGGGTCAGATCACCGACTTTGATAAGTTGACTTTGGAAGTGTGGACCAATGCGGTTACCACCGCCAGCGATGCAGTTTCTTTGGCCGCCAAGGTAATGAACGAGCATTTGTCTTTGTTCATCGACCTGTCTGAAAAGGCAAAGAATGCAGAGATTCTGGTGGATAAGGATGAAACCAAGGTCTGCACCACTTTGCGGATGACCATTGAGGAACTGGATCTTTCCGTTCGTTCCTTCAACTGTCTGAAGAGAGCAGGCATCAATACGGTAGAAGACCTGATTAATCGTACCGAAGAGGATATGATGAAGGTTCGTAACTTGGGTAGAAAGTCCTTGGATGAAGTGGTCGGTAAGATCGCTTCTCTGGGTCTCACCTTGAAAAAGGAAGAGGAATAATAATTAACTGATTAGCAAAGGAGGTTTACTCTCATGTCCGGATATAGAAAATTAGGCCGGCCTACTGACCATCGTAAAGCGATGCTCAGAGGAATGGTAACCTATCTTTTGGAAAATGGTTCTGTAGAGACCACTCTGGCTCGCGCAAAAGAAGTGGGCAGAGCAACCGAGAAGATGATTACTTTGGGCAAGGCCAATACCCTGCACAGCAAGCGTCAGGCGTTTGCTTATATTACCAAAGAGGATGTTGTTAATAAACTGTTTACCGAAATCGCCCCCAACTATGAGGAGCGCAACGGTGGTTACACCCGTATCGTGAAGATCGGTCCCCGCCGCGGTGACGGTGCTGAAATGGCAATCGTTCAGTTGGTATAATAAACTATATGACCTCCGCAACACAAGGGTGTTGCGGAGATTTTCTTTTGTCAGGGGTTGCAATGCGGCGGGCTTTTCGTTATAATAAGGTCAAGTAAGAAAAAAGGAGTAGTTATGAACTACATTGTGTTCGATATGGAGTGGAACCAGCCCTTTTCCAAGGAATCGGCGGTTCATACCCCGATCTATCTGTCGGGCGAGATCATTCAGATCGGCGCCGTAAAATTGAATGAACGGGGTAAAGCCATCGATTGCATCGACCTGCTGATCGCGCCCACTTTTTATAAACGGCTCCATTACCGCATTAAAAAGATCACCGGCATCGACCAAAAGATGCTGGCGGGGAAGCCCGATTTCAAGAAGGCCATTCAGGAGTTTCGGGAATGGTGCGGCAGTGATTGCATCCTGCTTTCTTGGGGCTACGATGATATTCAGATCTTAAGGGATAACCTTTTGATGCACGAAATGGAGGAGGATTGGTTGCCCCCTTGTATGAACCTGCAGGGGATCTATAACCATCAGGTCTCCCATGAAAACCGCCAGTTTTCGCTGGAAAAGGCGCTGGAGGAGTTGAAGATCCAATCGGATCTGCCTGCCCATAATGCCTTCAACGATGCCATTGATACCGCGCAGGTGGCGCGAAAGTTGAACTTAAAGAAGGGCATCCGCCGTTATCAGGAGCTCAACGGGGTGCTTTGGAACAGTATGCACGGCACCAAAGAGGTGTTTCCCCCTTTCCGCACCCGTGAAAAAGCCTTGGCGGATCCCGCTCTGAAGCAGGTGACCTGCCCCATCTGCGGCAAGACCCTGAAGATCCGCAGTTTTGACCAAGTGGACGAGAAAAACTTTTATACCCAAGTAAAGACCCGCCACGGAATTTTAACGGTAAAATTAAAGGTGATGCAAAACCGTCACCGCAAGTTTTATATCAAGCGGACCATCCGCTTTCTTTGAGAAAAGGAGAAGAAGACCATGGAAAAGACCCCCACCAAGATCCATTTTTTGGTGCAAAATCTGCGCCATTCCGGCAGCCGTATGCCGGAAAAGGATCCCGAAAACCCCAAGAATTTGGCATTTTATGAGCGGAGCCGCCGCTTTAAGGTGATGGTGGATCGGCTGGATCCCGATGTGATCCTTGCCCAAGAGGCAAGACCCGGCTGGCTGAAATCCTTTGATATGTGGCTGTCCGATCGCTATGATATGGTCTGGAAGGCAAGGGGCTTTGCAGGGGTGCCCGGTGAAGATGAGTGCCTGCCCATCCTTTGGAAGCGGGAAAAATATGAGCGGCTGGCAGACGGTGCCTTTTGGCTGTCTGATACCCCCGAACTGCCCACCAAATCCTTCGATAGCCCCGGTCCCCGTATTATGACTTGGGTGAAGCTGAAGGATAAGGAAACAGGGGTGGAGTTCTATTGTTTCTCCAACCACTTCGGATTCGGTCAGCAGGTGCGGATCAAGTCCCAAGAGCAGATCAATCGGGTGCTGGATTCCCTGCCCGAGGGGACCTATGCCTTTGTGGGCGGTGATTACAATGCGTATTATCGCTCCGAAAAATACAATGAGTTTATGGATTTCTCTTGGAATTCGGTGATCGACCTGCGGGATATGGCGATGAATATGAAGGATACCGTTTCCTTCGGCGGAATGAAGAGCGGTCATAACCTTGCCTTCGGACAGGGCAGACCCTTGCCCGAGGTCAACGATCAGAATCCCCAGATCGACTTTATGATGGTAAAGCCCCATCCCCATATCAAATTGGAGCATTACGGCTTTGATTATACCATCTATGACGATGAGGAGGACGGTGTGCCTGCCGGCAACATCTCCGACCATTGGGGCTTGGAAGTGAAGGTAGAGCTGGATGCGGAAGAGGATTATTCTTCCTATCAGCATCCCTATGAATACGGAGACGATCCCATTTACTTTTAAGGAGCAGAACAATGAAACTGGTTGAAAAACTTATTGCACGCAGTCAGGATAATCGGTATCAACCGCCGGTGACCTTGGCTTTTATCGGAGACAGTGTGACCCAGGGCTGTTTTGAAGTGACTCACATTAAGAAAGAGGGGGCATACCCCATTAAGGATGTTCACGATCAGGATGCGGTCTATCATCAGGTGCTTCGTCAGATGTTGGCGGATCTCTATCCGAGTGTGCCCATCAATGTGATCAATGCAGGGGTCAGCGGCGGCCACGCCTATTTGGGTTTGGATCGCCTGGAGCGGGATGTGATCAGCCATCGCCCCGATCTGGCGGTGGTCTGCTTCGGTCTCAACGACAGTATGGGAAAAGAAAAAACCTTTGAGCGGTATCAGCGCTCTATGGACGAGATCTTCCGCCGCTTAACGGAGGCGGGGATCGAAACCATCTTTATGACCCCCAATATGATGTGCACCGAGGTGAGCGACAGTATTCTTGTGCCCGAGATCGCCGCCATCGCCGCAAACTGCGCTTCGGTGCAGAATGAAGGCTGGCTGGAGCGGTTTTTGGAAGAGGGCAAGACCATTGCCGCAAAATACGGTGTTCAGGTCTGCGATTGCTATGCAAAGTGGAAAAAGCTCCATCAGGACGGAGTGGACATCACCGAAATGTTGGCAAACCTGATCAACCATCCCACCCGCCCCATGCATCGCTTGTTTGCGGTATCGCTGCTGGAAACCATTCTTTTTGAGTGAGGAATAACAGAATGTCTTCTTTAGAAAAATTGGATCCCAATTTCAGTGTTCCCGAAACGATTAATGAGGAGCATTTGGTTTGGTATAATATCAATCAGCCGCCCTTTTCCATCCACGGGGTGCTTTATGACGAGGAAAAGCAGTGCTATCTGCGGTTCCCCGATGCCTGCGCGCGGGCGGTCAGCGAAAATGTGGCAAGCCTGAATTTCTGCACCGCAGGCGGACGGTTGCGGTTCTTTACCGATTCCGATTTTTTGGGCATTAAGGTGGTGCAGAAAAACCGCCATTGTATGCGCCATATGCCCCGCACAGGGCAATCGGGAATGGATGTTTACCGCCAAAGAGCAGGGGAGGAGCGCCCCTTCTATTTTGCCACCTTCAAGCCGGATGTAAACTGCAAGGAAGGCTTCAGCGCACCGCTGAAACTGAGCGGGGAGCCGGCGGAGTATACCCTGCATTTTCCTCTCTATGATGAGGTGAGCGCCGTTTATATCGCCTTGCGGGAGGGTTGCCGCTTGGAGGCACCCAAGCCCTATAAATACGAAAAGCCGGTGCTGTATTACGGCTCTTCCATTACCCAAGGCGGCTGTGCCTCCCGACCCGGAAACAGTTATCAGGGAATGCTGGGGGTGCTGCTGGATACCGATTATATCAATCTGGGCTTCTCCGGCAATGCCAAGGGCGAGCAGGCAATGGCGGAGTATATCGGCAAGCAGGAGATCAGTGTGTTTGTCTGCGATTATGACCATAATGCACCCAATTCGGAGCACTTGGAGAAGACCCACCTGCCCTTCTACCGTACCGTGCGGAAGATGCAGCCTCATCTGCCCATCATCTTTATTTCTGCGCCGGATATGGGCAAGGAAGAGCAATACGCGCCCCGCCGCGCGGTGGTGCGCAAGACCTATGAGACCGCCCTTGCCGAGGGGGATCAAAATGTCTATTTTATCGACGGAAGCTCCTTTGCCTCTTCCATCGACCTTTGGGATTGCACCAGCGTGGACGGTACCCATCCCAATGACCTTGGCTTTTACTTAATGGCAAAGGGCATCGAAAAGGTATTGAAGCCCTTATTAAAATAATTTTGAACAACCGCAAGAATTTTTCTTGCGGTTGTCCTATTTATGGGACATCCTTTTCGGTATAATGGTCTTTACAAGAGGGGCAAAAAAATTTATAATAAAAGTATTAACGGCAACGGAGGACGGCGATGATCACTTGGATCTTGGGGCGCAGCGGTGCGGGGAAAACCACCGCGCTGAAAGAGCGTCTTGCGGAATTGGCTCAAACCTATAAAACCATCTATTATTTGGTGCCGGAGCAAAGCTCCTTGGAGCTGGAACGGCAGATTTCAAGAGACTATCCTCAGGTGAAGGTAGTCTCCTTTCGGCGTTTGACCAATGAGATCTTCCGTGCCTTCGGCGGGGTGGCAGGAACCTATATGACCGCCACCCGCCGCACCGCCATGATCTATCGGGTGGCGGCGGAAGAAAAGCACCGCCTGCAGTATTATCGGAATACCCGCCTTTCCATGGGCTTTGTGGAACGGTTGGGGGAGGTCTTTTCGGAATTTGCCCTCTCGGGGCTTACCAAGGAGCAGGTGTTGCCTGTGATCAAGGAGAGCGGGCGGCAGGATTGGATCAAAAAGTATGAAGATCTGTTTTTGCTTTATGAAGCCTATTGCGGCGGCTTGAATGCGGAAAACCGCTGGGCGGCGGAAGATCTTGCCGCCGCCGCAACGCGGGCGGAAGAAGGGAACTTTTTCGGCGACGCCGCAGTGCTGATCGATGGCTTTTTCGGCTTCACCGGCAGTCAGCGAAATCTTCTGCGGGTGCTTTTTGCCCAAAGTCCCAAGGTCTATTGCGCCTTGCTGTTGGATCCTGTGGAGGAAGGCTTGCTCTTTGCCACCGCCAAAAAGGAATTTGCCGCCCTGCAACGGCTGGCGGGGGAGAACCCCACCCAAACGGTGGTGTTAAACGGTTCCTCCAAGCGTTTTTCTTATGAAGATCTTAAGGCGGCGGAGCGGTATCTCTTTGCCCCCCGCCTGCCCGATGAAAAAATGTCTGCTTCCCATATCCGCCTGATGGCGGGGCAGAATATGCAGGAAGAGCTTGCCATGGTGGCGGCGGATATTGCCCGCAAGGTGCGGGAGCAGGGGCGCCGCTACGGGGAGTTTGCGCTGTTGGCGGGAAGCTTAAATGATTACGGTCCCGTGGCGGAAACGGTCTTTTCCAAATACGGAGTGCCCCTCTTTACCGACCGTGGGCGTTCTTCTTTGGGGAAGCCGGTCTTTGCCTTTGTGCAAAGCGCATTGCGGTTGATCAGCCCCGAGCGGTATTTTCGTCAGGAAGATCTGATGATCTTCTTAAAAACAGGCTTTTGCGGCGAGGATCGGGATCTGATCAGCCGCTTGGAAAACTATTGCATCCTTTGGCAGATCAACGGAGAAAAGCTGATACGGGAAGAGGATTGGACCCAAAACCCCGCAGGAAGCGGGAGGATGAACGAAGAACAGCAGGGGATCTTGGCGGAGCTGAACGGTCTGCGCCGCCGCATCAGAGTGCCGCTGATGAAATTTAAAGAGACCGCCGCCCTCGGTACCGGTGCGGCGCTGACGGAAGCACTCTATCAACTGCTCTGCGATTTTAAGGTGGCGGAGCAGATCGCATCCCTTGCGGAGAACTACCAAGCCCAAAGCGGGGAGCAGGAGCAGAATGCTTGGGCGCGCCATCAAAACCGCCGCCTGAGCGAGGAGTACCTGCGGCTTTACGGGGTGCTGACCGAGATCTTGGACGATATCCATCAGGTCTTCGGCGAGAAAAAGATCGCGTTATATGATCTGGAAGAACTGATCGGTCTTTGCGGGGAGGAGGCGGCCTTGAATGTGGCACCTCCCACCTTGGATGCGGTCACCTTGGGCGAGGTGGCGCACAGCCGCTTGGCAGAGCCTAAGGAACTGTATATTGTGGGCTGTAATCAGGGCTTGCTGCCCATGGCGGTCAGCGACAGCGGCCTCATCGGCGATGGAGAGCGCCGCCTGCTGGCGGAGCGGGATCTGCCCTGCAATGCCACCATGCAGCAGCATACCCTGCAGGGGCAGTATCGGTTCTATGCCGCCCTCTTTACCGCAAGAGAGGGGCTTACCTTTTCCTACAGCGGCTTTCAGATGAGCGGCGAGGCGCTGATTCCGTCGGTCTATATCCGCAAACTGCAGGAGCTTTTCGGTCTGGAGCCGCTTTTGCGAGAGGATCTGGAGGATTATGATTTCGCCCTCACTCCCGACGGTGCCCGCGGTCTCATCGGTGACCGCCCCGCTTGGAGTAAGGAAATTTTAGCGGAGCTGGGAGAGAGTCCCTTGCCCCCGCGGAAGAAGGACGACCGCCTCTCGGAGGAGGTGGTCAAGCGGATGTTCGGCAACCGCTTGGCATTGAGCTACAGCCAGATCAGCTTGTATCAAAACTGCCCCTTCCATTACTTTATGGAAAAGACCATGGGCATCAAGCCCTTGGAGCCCATCACCTTTGATGCGGCCAATATCGGTACCTTTGTGCACTACGGAATGGAGCGGTTGATGAAGCAACTGCGGGCAGAGCATTTCGATTACAGTTCCTATGATGAGGAAAAAATCTTAGGCTTTGCTCATCGTTTTGCCAAGGAATACTTGACGGACCAACTGCGGGATTTTAACCGAAGCAATCGGTTCCACGCCCTCTACGGCAGAATGACAAGCCTGTTCTGCACCGTAGCAAAAAATGTGTTGGAAGAGCTGGCAGACGGGCAGTATGTGCCCTATGGGGAGGAGGTCTCCTTGGAAGGGGTCTCTCTGCCTTTGTCGGGGGGAAACAGGGTGGATCTGATCGGCTCGGTGGACCGTGTGGATACCTATGAAGCAGGGGGAGCCACCTACCTGAAGGTCACCGATTATAAAACGGGAAGCCGCACCTTCGACCTGAAGGGCATCACCAATAAAGACGGGGTGCAGTTGCCCATCTATCTCTATGGCTTAATGAACAGCGGGCGCTGGGAAAATCCTCAACCTGCCGCCGCCTGCTATATGGAAGCCCGCCGCCCCGAATTCCGTGAGCGGATGAGCCAAGAGGAACTGGAGCAGGCGGTGCGGGACTTTTATAAGCGAGACGGTGCCTATAGCGGCGATCCTCTTGCACTTTACGGGCTGGATACCGCCTCGGGCAGTACCCATTTCAAAATTCGTTATAATAAAGACGGCAGTATCGCCAAAGGGTGCAAGGTCTATGACCCCGCCTTGATGGGCGAACTGGTGGAGCATATGGAAAAGGTGATTCGGGAAACGGCCGAGGGGATCTTTTCCGGTAATACCGCCGTGTTGCCCATGAAGGGCAAGACCCAAGATGCCTGCCGCTATTGCCGCTTCGGCGGAGTCTGCGGCTTTGATGCAGGGCGGGATCCCCGCCGTGAATATGAAGAAGAACCCTACGGTTGGAGAGAGGAGGAGCGCAAATGAGATTTACCGATCAGCAAGAGAATGCCATCAACGGAAAAGGCAATGCGCTTTTGGTCTCTGCCGCCGCAGGAAGCGGCAAAACCGCGGTGCTCATTGAGCGGGTCCTTCGGTATCTCACCGCCCAAGGGGGCTCGGTGCGCCGACTGATCATTATGACCTATACCAAGGCGGCGGCGGAGGAGATGCGGATGAAGTTGAAATCCGCCGTAGACAAGTATCTGAAAGAGCAGGGGGGCGATGACCACCTGCTGCAGGAGAGCACCTTGATCGACAGTGCCGAGATCGGCACCATCCATAGCATCTGCTTGGGGCTGATCAACCGCTATTTTGAACCGCTGGGACTGGATCCCCGCCTGCGCCTGATCGATGAGACCGCCGAGGCGGCTATGGTGGAGGAGCAGGTGGAGGCTCTTTTGGAGGAATACTACGGCAAAGAAGGCTCCAAGGAGTTGGCGTTTTTCCAAACCTTTTCCTCCGGTCGGAATGATGAAGCTTTAAAAGAACTGCTGGTCAAGGGAATGAGGTTCTTGGAAAAGCAACCTCTGCCCGATCATTTTATTGAGCGGGCACTGGCGCCCTATCAAAAAGAGGGAAGCCTCTTTGACTGCTTTGCGGAGGATGGCTTATATCAACTGATGTACCATCAACTCCAAGAGGTGCTGGCGCAGGGCGGCTTTTATTTAAGACGGGTGCAGGGGCATCCCGAACTGCGGGATTTTCCCCAATTAGAAGCTTTTGTAAAAGAAGAAGCGTATATGCTCACCCGCCTGCCCCGCCTTTTGGCACAGCGGGACTATGAGGCATACCGCAAGGAACTGGATACCTTGCAGTTTGCTACCCTTCCTTGGAAGCGGCTGACCGAAGGGATGGCATCCCTCGAAGCAAGAGAGGATTTTGACCGCTACCGCAAAGCCTATAAGGATGCGGTAAAGGGCTATTGCGCACGGTTTGCAAACACCGAGGAAGAGGAGCTGTCCCTCCTTCGGCAGGAGGGGGAATGGCTGAGGGTCTATTTTGATCTCTGCCGCAGATTAAGCCATCGGCTGGCGGAAGCCCGCCGAAAGGGCGGCTGGATCTCCTATCAGGATATGGAGCAGTTGGCGGTGCAGCTTTTGGTGGAGGATTATGACCCCAAAACCGACCGCCTCACCCCCACCCCTCTTGCAAAAGAACTGCAGCAGGATTACGATGAAATTATCATCGACGAATTTCAGGATACCAACCGCGCGCAAGACCTGATCTTCCGCGCCCTTTCCAAAGAGGAAAAGAACCTCTTTATGGTGGGGGATATGAAGCAGAGCATCTATCGGTTCCGCGGGGCGGAGCCGGAGATCTTCGATCAAAAGCGCAAGCAGTCGGTGCCCTTTGAGGGAAAAGAACTGACCGCCAAAACGGTCTTGGAGCTGAATACCAATTTCCGCTCCCACGCAGGCGTACTGCGGTGCGCCAATCGGGTCTTTTCCGCCATTATGAGCCCTGCAAGTCGGAGGCCCAAGCGGTCTTA
>JAZQET010000008.1:0-6502 GCA_045539135.1 Eubacteriales bacterium
GCCCCACCAAAACCGTGTGTTTTGGTGGGAAAAGGAAGAAAAAAGGATAATAGCGGAGTTTTCTCATTTATGAGAAATGGAGCGATCAACCTTTTTTCTGACGCGTGATACGGCGAGAGGTCGTTTCGACGGATAGCAGAAAATAAAATAAACTCCCGTCATTGGACGGGAGTTTTCTTATAAAACCTCAAGGGGAAAGAGTGGAAAAGGAAGATGAGGGAAATATTTATTAAATAGAAGGGACTTGATTATTATTTTATAGTTCCTTTTTCTGCGGTCGGCGCCTTTTTGGGACGTCTCATAAGACTCCGCGGTAATAGAGACCTCTGGTATACTCTTCGGGGGGAGTGCCGTTCCCCCGCGTGTAGGCATCCAAAATGGCACTGATCTGCTCCTTGGTCTCATCGGTAAAAAGCAATCTCCCAAAGGCAATACCGCTTTCCTGCCATTCCCGATTGCGGTCGGCAAGGTAGAGGGGGGTACTGTTCAACAGCACGTTTTGGCAATCCCAATCGCAAAGAATGGGGAAGGCGCGGTCGGTGCGGTCGGTCAGCTTGCCGCCCTTTTTCTTTTGGCAGGGGCCGATGTTTTTTAAGATGCAGTTTCGGGTCTGCATCAGGGGCAAGCGCCCGTAAACAATGATGCCGCAGGGGATGGGCTTGGGCAAACGGCGGATCTGCGCCAAGGTCAGCTCATAAGAGAGGGTCACATCCTCCACCCAAGGGCTCACCTCTTGCAGAGCAAAATAGTTGGCGAGATTTAAGGAAAAATCGCCGTGAACGATATAACCCATTTTCTTTAAGAGGGGCAGGTGCCCTAAATTACGGCAGAGGGCATGGCGAAAACCCAAGGTATATAGGCGGTTGGCTAACCGCTTCAGATCATCGTCGGTAATGAAGGCAGGGAAAAAGATGCCTGCCTTGGGATCCTCGGCAAAGGGGGCACAGTCCTCCGGCTTGCCGCTGTTTAACCAATAGCGGGAAAGGCGGGGATCGGGAACGGCATTTTTCGGCTCCCAAAACCACCCCTCCAAGGCGGGTTTGCCCAAGGGTCTTTGGAGTGTGGGGACCGAGGGGAGTTCGTAAATAGGATGGGGAACGGGGGCGAAATGCGCTTCCACCGCGGCCAGCGCTTTGCGCCGCAGTTCATTGAACGCGGCGGCGGGATAAAAGAGATCGTGGGGCACCTTTGCGGTACAGTTTTCCAAGGAAAAGGGGGTTCCCCCCAGCTTGGAAAGGGCACGGACAGCATCCTCGGCGGTGACCTCCCGCTTATAGGCGGGCTGGGGTACGGCGCCTTCCACCGTGGCGGAAAAATCCTCGCAGGTCACGGTGAGGCGACAATATTCCTCGTGCATTTTCAAAGCAAAGGAAAGGGCGCGTTTTTTCAGCTCATACCCCTCTTTGAAGGTCTTGACCACCTCTGAGACTGCTTGCTTATAATCTTCATAAGAGGTTTTTGTTTTGGTGCCGAACATATGGGGACCAAGGTTGGCGGTAATGTACCCGTCGGTAAATCCGTCGCGGGAGAAGATGTGCTGCAGGTTCTGCAGTTCTTCGGCAGAAACCGGCTCTCCCGCCTTGGCTTTGGCGAAGGCACGGCAGACACTGCCCACATATTCAGGGGATTTCAGCCGCCCTTCGATCTTTAAGGAGGTGACTCCCGCGGCTTTCAGTTCTTCATAGCGGGGGATCAGGCAAAGATCCTTCAGGCTCAAGGGAAAGGCGCCCTTTTCATAGGGCAGGCGGCAGGGCTGGGCGCAAAGACCCCGATTGCCGCTCTTTTGCCCGATCACCGCCGAAAGGTAGCAGTTTCCGCTGCAGCTCATACATAGGGCGCCGTGGGCAAATACTTCGATCTCCATGGAGGTGTTGCGGCAGATCTCCTGAATTTCTTTCAAGGAAAGCTCCCGTGCCAATACCACCCGCTTAAAGCCGAGGCTTTCCAGCATGCGCACACCCTCCAAGGTGTGAATATTCATTTGGGTGGATGCGTGGAGAGGCAGGGTAGGGCAAAGAGTGCGGATCACCTTGGCAACACCGAGATCTGCCACGATCACACCGTCGGCTCCCGCGGCGGCGATCTCCCGCACTAACTGCCCCAAGGCGGGCAGTTCGTCTTCGCGGGTCAGGGTGTTGACGGTCACATAGACCTTCACCTTGCGCAAGGCGCAGTATGCCACCAATTCTTTCAGTTCTTCGCCGTTGAAGCCTGCCGCTGCCCGACGGGCATTCAGCACCGTGCCGCCTGCATAGATGGCATCGGCACCGCCCAGCACCGCCGCTTTGGCCGCATCAAAGTTTCCTGCGGGCGCAAGGATTTCCACAACAACACCCCTCCTCTTTTTTGATATGCTAATATTATAAATCATTCATCTTCGGAATGCAACCCTTGACGAAAACGGAAAAAAAGGGTACAATAAAGGCAATAAAAACGATTTGGAGAATTATATGAATAAATTTGCCATCTTTTTTCGGAAATACGGGCATAAGATCTTTACCTTCTGCATCGGTCTTGCTTTTTTGGCAGGCTGTGCCTTTATGATCTATTTGGGCGGAAACTGGGTCTATCGTCAGTTCAAGCCTGCCCATATCTATGAAGAAGGGGTAGACCCCGATCTGATCTGGAAGGGTGCACCCTTCGATGAACTGCGTGCCGCCGGTCTGGAGGTGGGCAGTAAGGAGTTCTTCGAGCGGTATATTGATAATTTCGTGAAGCAAAATTTCCCCAGCTATACCAATGCGCTGGAGCTGAATACCGATTATTTCATTTCCTACGGAATTTGGCAGGCCATCTCTGTGAACGGGCAGGGTATTTATGCTTATCAGGACGACGGCAGCTTCTTGGTTCCTAAGGAGGATGTGGAAAAATATGCCCGCCTGAACTTTGACTTCGTGGGAGAAATTCCTTTCCGCGATGTGGAGGTCTGCGGTGCCTTCAATTATGAGCGGCTCAGCGGGTGCTATCGAGTGGTGCCCGATGAAAAGCCCGCGTTGCTGGTGCCTAAGATTTTGGAAGTGAAATATGACGAGACTCAAGGAATCTATACCCTTTTGGTGGACTGCTATGTCAGCGACGGACTCACCGAAGAGGACGTGACCGCCGATGCCAGCAAGTTCAGCAAGCGGATCTCCATCACCCTGCTGGAGCACGATGAGACCCACGAGATCAACGGACAGGAAGTAACGGTCACCGACTATTACTACACCTCCTGCGCCTTGGTGGACGAGACCATCGATAACACCCCCGGCGAGGTAGAGGAAGAGGATAATCTGGCGAATGACCCTAATGTGGTAGAATAAGGAGCTTTCATGAAAAAAATCATAAAGAACGGCGCAAAATCGGCGCTGTTCCTCGGCGCTATTATGGCGGTGTGCTTTACTTTTGTACAGTTATTGAGTTTGATTATAGATGGATTTAGCATAGCAACACTTGTTTTTGCTTTGATCCGCGGAATTTTAGGCGGGGCAGTTGCAGGCATTGCTTTTGGGATCATTATTGTTTTCTTTTTGGCAGTCCAAAAGATGCGCGCGCAAAAGATCGTGAAAGGCTGGGAACAGCAAGGTTATAATGTGGTTTATGACGACGGCACAAACTATTTTGTTGGAAAAGAGGCAGTAGGCGGATGGATGTTTTTGTTTGAGGACCATCTTTATTTCCGCCCTCATGGAATTAATTTTCAAAACAAAGAGTGCCGCATTCCTTTGGATCAAATTCAAACCGTGGAGCGTAAGCGATACAGTAAGCTTGCCGATACGGGAATGGAGATCCAACGGATTGACGGAACCATTGAAAAGTTTGCGGTGAATGAGCCTGCTTTTTGGTGTGAAAAGATTAACGAAACGAAAAATAAACGAGCGTAAGAAGTTCTTACGCTCGTTTATTTTATTAGTGCATCAACAGTTGGTTGACCGAAACGATGGACGACCAGTTGACTCTTTTGGGATATAACGGTGCATCTTCCGCGGTGCGGCAGTCTGCATAAAGGCGGGGGACCTCCAGCTCCTCGATACGGTCGGTCTTGCCCTTGGCATAGCGCATCAAGGTATCGGCGATGAAAGACAGCCGCTGTTTCAGACCGCCGAAGCGGATCTGCTGCACCTCCAGACCGAAGGGGCGGCTTTCGGTAAGCCACATAGCCTCTTGGGCTTTCAGCATTTCGTCCACCAATTGGATGAGGGCGGGGATCTCTTCTTTTGCGATTCTTTCCAATGTCGCCCGATCCTTCTTTTCATAGGCATCTGCAATGGCAAAGGGCAGGCAGGATTTTACCGCGCAGATCTCTGCAAGTTTCTGAATGGGTGCCACAATGTAACCAAACGCGGGATTCTCCACATAGGGGAGCATCTTTTCGGCAAGGTCGCTATAGTAAGCGGGGAAGGCTTCGGGATCCAAGTGGCGGTCAAATTCACCGTTCAGCAGATCGGCATAGAGGATGATCTTGCTGTAGTGCTGATGCACCCGCAATTCTTCCACCGGCTTTTCGGGGTAATTGACATCGCTCATCAGGTCAAAGGCCTCCAAGGGGATCTTAAAGACCTCTTCAAAACGGGTGCGCAGCCAATTTTCGGGCATCTCTGCCTTATAGCATTTCTCTGCATAAAGCATCAGACCGGGCAGGATGGAGAAATGGGCGGCTTCGGCACCGTCGTCCCCCCAGCCGGTGGTCCAGATATCGGTGATCCCGTGCTCCAAGCAGGCGTCAATATGCATTGCCTCAATATCAATGGTCAGTTTATTGGCGGCGGCGAAATCGCCCCATTTTTGGCAACCGCCTGCAAAAGCGGTGGGGTTATTGAAAGAGCGGTGAAGCTTGACCATATGATCCAAGCGGTCACGGTTTACGGTGTAGTAATCCCAATAGACCAAGGTGACCTCGGGGGGCACAATGTCCGGCACCTCTTGAGGGAATTCGCCCTGATCAACATAATAACCGCCGAAGGTCATACGGAAATACATATCGCTCCACATCATCGGTTGGAACCCGTATTTCTTGGCGATCTCCACCACCTTGGCAAGGTGGGCTTTCATGATCTCGGTGCGGGGCACATAGCCGTTGCGCTTCATATAGGCACCGATACCCAGATCGTGGGCTTCGTCCATTCCGATGTTGATCTTGCGGGTCTTAAAGACTTCGGCGCAGGTCTTAAACATCTCTTCAATAAGGGCATAGGTCTTTTCTTCGCCCACCAGCATCACCGAGGACTTATCTTGAATGGGTTTGAAGTGAGGCCATAAGAAGATCCGTTCCAGATGGGCAAGGGTCTGAATGCAGGGCACCAAGGTGATGCCGAACTGCTCGCCGTATGCCACCAGATCCTTCAGTTCTTCTTTGGACCAGCGACCCCGCAGGTGCCCGAAATAAGGCTCTGCTTCAATCTCATAGGTATCCTCGGTATAAAGTTGCAATTCCTCGAAACCCATCAAGGCAAGGGCACGGATCATCTTCTTTGCCGCCTCTACCGTCATAACCGCGTTGCGGGATTGATCCGCCATATAGCAAAGGTTGCTGTGACGGGGATGCTCGGTATAGGTCTCCCCGATCAGGGCGCTTCCCAAGAAGGAGAGCATACGGAAAAACTGCGCCTTTTTAGCGTAACAGACGGTTACTTCTGTTTCGGTTTGCGTGATGGAAGGATCTCCCTCCACCTCTTTGGCATAAACAGGGACACCTGCTTCCGATTCTTCCAAATTCAGCATGGGCAGTAAAGCACGGGCACCCTCCAAGAGTTCTTGGGGGAGTGCGGAAAGACGGTAATTCATAAGTCGATCCTCCAAAAAAAGATGGGTGAGAAGAGGTTTCTTCTCACCCATAAGTATAACGGAATTTGTATAAAAGTCAATCCTCAATGGCGGCTTTTCTTGCGATTATTTCCTTTATGCGGGCAGGATCCGCCTTGGGCTCCCGATGATAGAAGTATAAGCCGTTTTGCTCTTGCTCCACATCGGTCAGTTGGGTATAGCAGAAGGCGAAGATATAGGGATTATCCAACATCACATCGGTGATGCCCTTCAGCGCCGCCAAGAATTCCTCGGGGGTCCGGCAGGGAGAGCCGTAGCCCCAAATCTTACCGTCAGTACGGTAGGAAAGACCGCCGTATTCGCTCACAAAGAAGGGGTGCTTTCCGTCGTAATGCTGTTTGCCCTTTTTGCGGGCAGACCGTTCGGTGGGCTCCTGAATATCAAAGGGCATTCCCTTATAATAGGCTGCCATTTTTTCGGGATCGTGTTCATAATCGTGAACATCATAAATATCGGTCTCCACATGGAAATAGCCGCTGGTATCAATGCAGGGGCGGGTGGGGTCTGCCGCCTTGGTGGCGCGGTAGATGCTGCGGATCACCTCATCGCATTGGTTGATCTTGGTTTCATTCATAGGGCACCAGCCGATGATGGCGGGATGGTTGAAATCCCGTTCCACCACCTCCAGCCACTCGGGAAGAACATAGTTGGTGGCCTCCCCGCGGGTGGGATCAATGCCCCAGTTGGGGTACTCGCCCCA
>JAZQET010000009.1:0-25987 GCA_045539135.1 Eubacteriales bacterium
TATGATCCATCAGCATTTTAAATTGGTGGATGTGTTCAGCGCTGCAGAGAATATCGTGTTGGGCTTGGAAGAGAAGGGCTCCTTTGACTTGAAAGCAGCCGAACTTCGTGTTGCTGAGTTGTGCGAAAAGTATGGTTTTGAGGTAGAGCCTCAAAAGAAGATCTATACCATGTCGGTTTCCGAGAAGCAGACCGTTGAGATCATCAAGGTGCTGTATCGGGGCGCGGATATTTTGATCTTGGATGAGCCCACTGCGGTGCTGACACCGCAAGAGACTCAAAAGCTCTTTGCAGTACTCCGCCGAATGAGAGATGACGGGAAGGCCATTATCATTATTACCCATAAGCTCCATGAGGTGCTTTCCCTTTCGGATCGCGTGGCGGTCTTGCGTAAGGGTGAATATGTGGGGACGGTGGAGACCGCAACCACCAACGAGAGTGCCTTGACCGAAATGATGGTGGGTAAAAAGATCTCCTTGGATATTCACCGCAGTGAGCCGAAAAACCCCGTTCCTCGTTTGGAGGTGCACCATGTAAACTGTGTGAACCGCGAGGGTACTTTGGTGTTGGACGATGTTTCCTTCACCGCCAATGCAGGCGAGATCTTAGGCATTGCAGGCATTGCGGGAAGCGGTCAAAGAGAACTTTTAGAGGTAATCGCAGGTCTGCAAAAGACCGAAAGCGGTGCCGTTTTATATCATAATCCAAAGACCGATAATGTGGATCTGTTGCAGGGCAAAACCCCCTTGCAGATCCGCGAGCTGGGCGTGCGCCTTTCCTTTGTGCCCGAGGATCGCTTGGGTATGGGTCTTGTGGGAAATATGGATATTACCGATAATATGATGCTTCGCAGCTACCGCAAAGGGCATTCCGCCTTTGTGGAGCGAAAAGGTCCCAAGGATCTTGCCGAGCATATTATTGAAGAGCTGGAAGTGGTGACACCCGGTACCACCACCCCTGTCCGCCGCCTTTCCGGCGGTAACGTGCAGAAGGTGCTGGTGGGGCGCGAGATCGCTGCTTCTCCCACCGTTCTGATGGCAGCCTATCCCGTCAGAGGGTTGGATATCAACTCGTCTTATTTGATCTATAACCTGCTGAATGAGCAAAAAGAGAGAGGCGTTGCGGTGATCTTTGTGGGTGAAGATCTGGATGTGCTTTTGGAACTGTGCGACCGTATTTTGGTAATCGGCTCCGGTAAGGTGACCGGCGTTGTGGACGGCAGAACGGCCACCAAAGAGCAGGTCGGTCTGTTGATGACCAAAACGGAAGGAGGGGAGCAGGAATGAGAAGTGAAGCAAAAAAACATCGCGAACCCCTGATCCATATCACAAAACGGGCAGAGATGGTTTGGTGGAAGGGCTGGCTGATTCGCGGTCTTGCCATTGTTGCGGCAATGATCGTGGCAGGTGCGGCCATTATGTTGCTGACAGGGCTCAATCCTGTGAGCGTTTATGCCAAGATGCTGGAAGGAAACTTCAGTACCTCCCGCCGTCTTTGGATGCTGTTGCAAAAAACAGCGATCCTTTTATGTATTGCGCTGGCTGTTACCCCTGCTTTTAAGATGAAGTTTTGGAATTGCGGCGGCGAGGGGCAGACCCTTGCGGGATGTATTGCCGCGGCCGCGTGTATGATCTATTTGGGAGATTCGATGCCCAATATCCTCCTGATCCCCATCACCTTGGTGATGAGCATTTTGGCGGGTGCCGTTGTGGGCGTCATCCCTGCTGTTTTTAAAGCAAAATACAATACCAATGAAACCCTCTTTACCTTGATGATGAACTATGTGATCATTCAAATGGTAGAGGTGCTGGAGGTTCTTTGGGAAAATCCCAAAAATTCCGGCAATGTGGGAATTATTAATCGGCAAACAGAGTCCGGTTGGCTGCCTGCTTTATTCGGTCAGCAGTACCTTTTGATCATTTTGATCGTGGCGGTCGTTTGTGTTTTGGTCTATATCTATCTGAAATACAGCAAGCAGGGCTATGAGGTAGCCGTGGTGGGCGAAAGCCAAAATACCGCCCGCTATATCGGCATTAATGTGAAAAAGGTCATTGTGCGCACCATGCTGGTCTCCGGCGCCCTTTGCGGGATCGCAGGCTTCCTGCTTGTCAGCGGCACCGGCCATACCATCGGTCCCAATACCGTTGGCGGGCAAGGCTTTACCGCTATGATGGTCTCTTGGATGGCGAAGTTCAATCCCCTGACGATGGTGTTGACTTCTGCACTGATCATTTTTTTGCAGCAGGGGTCCACTGCCATTGCAACCAGTTTTCGCCTGAATTCCAGCCTTGCGGATATTGTGACGGGAATTATCCTGTTCTTTATCATTGGCTGTGAGTTCTTTATTCAGTATCAGGTCAAGTTCCGTCGGAGCAGAAAGGAGCGGGAAGAATGAAAGAATTTTTGATCCTCCTTTGCGGTTTTATTGCCGTGGCCATCAAGCAGGGAACACCTTTGATCTTCGGCTCTACCGGTGAGATCCTTACCGAAAAATCGGGCAACCTGAATTTGGGAATTCCGGGAATTATGTATATGGGCGGTGTTTCCGGTGTGATCGGTGCTTTCTTTTATGAAAAAGCAATGGGCGAGGCTCCCTTGAACCCTGTTCTCGGCATCTTGATCCCCTTTGTTTCCGCTCTTTTGGGTGCAGGACTTTTGGCACTGATCTATAGTTTCTTGACGATCACCCTGCGCGCCAATCAGAATGTGACCGGTCTTGCGTTGACCACCTTCGGTGTGGGTATCGGCGACTTTTTCGGCGGTTCCTTGGCGCAACTGTTCGGTGAGGGCGGTTCCCTTTCCATTCGGCGCACCAGTATGCTTTATCGCACCGCGTTGCCTTTTGCAGAGGATTGGGGTGCTGTGGGAGAACTGCTGTTTTCATACGGTTTTTTGGTTTATCTTGCCGTGGCGGTTGCGCTGGTGGCGGGCTTTGTCTTAAAGCGTACCCGCGTGGGGTTAAATCTCAGAGCCGTGGGCGAAAATCCCGCTACTGCCGATGCGGCAGGAATCAATGTGACCCGCTATAAATATGTGGCGACTGTTGTGGGCGGCGCCATCGCAGGCTTGGGCGGTCTCTATTATATTATGGACTATGCTTTCGGCACATGGAGCAGCGGCAGCTTCGGCGACCGCGGATGGCTCGCCATTGCTCTTGTGATCTTTGCTCTTTGGCGGCCGGCCACCGCACTTTTGGGATCCTTCCTGTTCGGTGCTCTTTATGTGTTGCCTGCATATATTCATTACGGCGAAAACCGAATGGTGCAGTATTTTGTGATGATGCTTCCCTATGTGGTAACAATTATTGTGCTGATCATCACCAGTATGCGTAAAAAGAGAGAGCATCAGCCTCCCGAAAGCTTGGGCCTGCCCTACTTCCGTGAGGAACGGTAAAAAATACTTGCAATATCCGGTTTTCATGCTATAATATTTAACGGCTTGAAAAATGAATCTGAATATGCCGTTGTCCTTTTTAAGACAACGGCATATTTTTGGGAAAGAGGGAAATACTATGAATTGTGATATTTTGATCATCGGTGCCGGCCCTGCCGGTATCTTCACCGCCTTGGAAATGGTCCGTAAGGGCAGCCAAAAGAAGATCGTGATCGTAGAAAAGGGTCTGCCGGTGGAAAAGCGCCGCTGCCCTAAGGCAAAGACCAAGCAGTGCGTCAACTGTAAGCCTTATTGCCATATTACCACCGGCTTCTCCGGTGCAGGTGCTTTTTCCGACGGAAAACTTTCGTTAAGCTCCGATGTGGGCGGCGATCTGCCCACCTTGATCGGAGAGGAGCTGGCGCAAGAGACCATCGAGTATACCGATCGGATCTATCTGGAATTCGGTGCCGATACCCATGTGGAAGGGGTCAGTAACCCCACTGCGGTGAAGGAGATCCGTAAGCGCGCCATTCAGGCGGGCTTGAAATTGGTGGATTGCCCCATCCGTCACCTTGGTACCGAAAAGGCGCAGGACATTTATTATGCCATTGAGCAGAACCTGTTGGAAAACGGTGTGGAGATGCTCTTTAACCATGAGTGTACCAATCTGATCATTGAGGATAAAAAGTGCGTAGGCGGCTATATCAGCGACGGAAAGACCGCCACGGAGATCCGTGCCGCACATACCATCGTTGCCACCGGCAGACGTGGTGCCGAATGGCTGGAGCACCTTTGCACCGAGCACGCCATTGAGCATATGCCCGGTACCGTGGATATCGGTGTGCGGGTGGAAGTGCGTAATGAGGTGATGGAGACCGTCAACGAGGTACTGTATGAGTCCAAATTGGTGGGTTATCCCCAGCCCTTTAAGAATAAGGTGCGCACCTTCTGCCAAAACCCCGGCGGCTTTGTCAGCCAAGAGAATTATGATAATGATCTGGCGGTGGTCAACGGCCATTCCTATAAGGAACTGAAGAGCAACAATACCAATCTGGCGATCTTGGTATCCCATAATTTTACCCATCCCTTTAATCAACCCATCGCTTATGCCCAAAAGGTGGGCGAGCTTTCCAATATGCTGGGTGCAGGTCATATTCTGGTGCAGCGGTTCGGCGATATTTTGGACGGGAAGCGCACTTGGCCCAAGGAGCTGGCGCAATCCAACCTGAAGCCCACCCTGCCCGATGCGGTGGCAGGCGATATTACCGCCGCCATTCCCTATCGTGCCATGATGAATATCATCAACTTTATTCAGGCATTGGATCACGTGGTACCCGGCTTCGCTTCCACCGAGACCTTGCTTTATTCCCCCGAACTGAAGTTCTATAGCAATCGGGTCTCTATGGATACCGATTTTAATACCAGCGTGGAAGGTCTTCATTGCTTGGGCGATTCCAGCGGTTGGACCCGCGGTCTGATGATGGCTTCGGTTATGGGTGTGTTGATGGGTCGTAAACTTGCGGAGGAAGAATGACTGAATTATATACCGTATCCTTGCTGAATTTGGAGTATACCGACGCCCGTTCCCTGTTGGAACGGGCGGTTTTCCCTTGGGAAGCATTGCCCAAACTGCAGGATTTTATCTTGGAATTCGGCAAGGGACTTTCCCTTGCGGAATATGATCATCCCAAGGAAACCGTTTGGATCCATAAAACCGCCACCGTGGCACCCACTGCCTTTTTGGGGGAGCGGATCATCATCGGTGCAGGCACCGAGGTGCGCCATTGCGCTTACTTGCGGGAAAATGCCTTCATCGGCAAAGGAGTGGTGGTGGGCAACTCCACCGAGGTGAAGAATGCCATCCTCTTTGACGGTGCGGAGGTGCCCCATTTTAATTATATCGGCGATGCCGTTTTGGGGCATAAGGCCCATACCGGCGCAGGGGTGGTGCTCTCCAATTTCCGCAGTGACCACGGTCCCGTGCCTATTCACTATCGGGGCGAGCGGGTGGAAACCGGCTTGAGAAAGTTCAGCGCCATTTTGGCAGACGGTGCGGATATCGGATGCAACAGTGTACTGAACCCCGGTACCGTGATCGGCAGAAATACCGTGGTGTATCCCTTGTCTATGGTACGGGGAGTCGTGCCTGCAGGCAGTATTTATAAGCGGCAGGGCGAGGTTGTGGAAAGGGAAGAGCGATGAAAAAGATCGATGCCCATGTGCATATTATGGATGAGATCCCCGAAGAGGCTACGGTCGCTTATTTCAAGGAATTGATGGAGCGCAAGGGCTATGAGGGGGTCGGAATGATGTCGCTGGTGATCGGCGGCGATCGGGGCTTTGACCCTGAAAGCAACCGTCGGGCGCTGAAGATCTTAAAAGAGCTTCCTGCCTCTTTTGCCTTCGCCGCCTTGGATCACCGCCGCGATTTTATCGAGCAGACCAAGGAATACCTTGCCGCAGGCTTTTCCGGCATTAAGATCTTGGAGGGCAAGCCCTCGGTGTGGAAGTATTACGGCTATGGCTTGGACCATCCCCGTTTTGAAGAATTCTTTACTTATGCGGAAGAGGAGCAGATCCCTCTTTTGATCCATAATAATGACCCTGCCATCCATTGGCAGAGGGAAAAACTGGATGAACGCGCCATCCGTAAGGGGTGGTATTATGACGAGACCTACCCCAAAAAGGAAGCCTTCGATGAAGTGCTGGAGGAGGTGCTGCGCAAGCATCCCAAACTGAAAGTTGCTCTTGCTCATATGGGCTTTTATGCCGATCGGCTGACACGGGCGGCAGAATTGATGGAGCAATGCCCCAACCTGATGCTGGATATTACCCCCGCTCTGCCCATTTATGCCGATCTTTCCGCCCATAGGGAAGAGGCGTATGCCTTTTTCCGCACCTATGGGGATCGTCTGTTTTTCGGCACCGATGCGGATAATGAGCAAGCGGGCACCAAGCGCGCCTATAACGATAAAAAGACGGCGATCATCTCCGCTTTCTTGAGTGAAACCGAGCCCTATACCGTGGAAGGAATGGACATTCATCCCATCGGACTGTCGGAAGAAGCCTTGGAGAAGATCTATTATCATAACATTCTGCGGTTTATCGGCAGAGAATAAAAAGATACGGATGTACCCTTGGGTACATCCGTATTGCTTTTTTATTGAATTTATAGTATAATGATAGGGAGTACAATTGGAGGTCGAATATGAACACCAAAAAAATCATTGCATTTCTTTTGAGCGTTTCAATTCTTATAACCATGGGCACCTTTTCTCTGTCTGCCGCCGCCTTTGCGGGGGGGAGCGGAACCGAGGAGGATCCCTTCCTCATTGAGACCGCCGCCCAGCTGGACGAAGTGCGGCAGCAACCTGCCGCTTGGTATAAAATGGTGACCAATATTACCCTGTCGGGCGCGTGGACACCCATCGGCGCCGATGAGACGGCACCCTTCACGGGGCATTTCGACGGCAACGGCTATGCCATCGCAGGACTGTCGGTCTCGGCGGCAAACAGCCCCACCTATTACGGCGGGCTGTTCGGCTGTAATGAAGGTACCGTGGAAAACCTGACCGTGGAGCAAGGGACGGTGGACGTCCGTGCCGCCAATAATGCCGCCAAGATCTATGCGGGAGGCATTGCGGGCTATAATAAAGGAACGGTGGAAAACTGTGTCAGCACTGCCACCCTCTATGCCGTCGGTACCTATTCTTATGCAGGCGGCATTGCGGGTTACAATATCGGTTCTGTTTTGAATTGCGGCAACAGCGGTGCCGTGACCGCCCAGCGAAATGCAGGCGGCATTGCAGGCAGAAACATGGGAAGGATAGAGAATTCCGTGAATCGGGGCACCAATAATGCGGTCCACGCAGGGGGCATTGTCGGGTATCAGGAGGATGGTACCGTGTTGCGTTGCTTGAATCTGGGGATCGCATCGGGCAACTGTGTGGGCGGGATCACCGCAGGAAACAACAACGGAACCGTGGAAGAATGTTATAATACAGCCTCCTTTGAAGCAATGTGGCAAGGCGGCGGGATCGCGGGAAGCAATAACGGCAGGATCCGCGATTGCTTTAATACCGGCGCTGTCACAGGCGGTTGGAATATCGGCGGCATTGTGGGCGAGCAGAAGGAGGGGGCTCTTTTCAACTGCTATAATATCGGCGCAGTGCGCGGCGATTTCGCAGGCGGGCTCCTTGGTCTTTATACCAAAGGCACCGTGAACGGTTGCTATTATCTGGATACCGCGGCGCAGGGCGCCGGTGAATACAGCCATGTGGGCTCCGATGCGGGGACCTCCATTCCCGCGGAAGAACTGAAAGACCCTGCGTTTTTAGGGGAATTTGATTTTGAAAGTGTTTGGGAAACCGAAGCTACTGCCGCCTATGAGTATCCCACCCTGCGGCAAAATGTTTGGTTTGAATATGTAGGCATCCGTTTGGCGAAGCTGCCCCATAAGACGGAGTATCCCTTGGACTGGAAAGAGGGCTTGGATCTCCGTGGAGCAGTGTTGCAGGCGGTCTACTCCAACGGCTATGCCGAAAAGCTTCCCCTGACCGCAGAGCAGGTCAGCGGATTTGATGTTTCCGCCCTCGGCACGGTGGAATTGACCGTTGTCGCCAATGGGGAACCCTTGCATTTTAACATTACGGTGCGGGAGCCGCAGGTGACCGCATTGGAGATCGTGACCTTGCCCCAAAAGACCGTCTATTTGGCAGGGGAACCCTTTGATCCCCAAGGCCTTACGGTGCGGGCTTATTATGACAACGGCGAGCAGGAAATGATCACCGCCTATACGGTGGAGACCAATACCGCCGCGGCAGGGGAACAGCCCCTCACGGTAACCTTCGGCGGAAAATCCGTCGGCACCGTCATCACGGTGCGCCCTGCCTTTCCTTTTACCGATGTGGCAAGCGATTGGGCATACGCAGGCATCGAATATTGCTACCGTCACGGGGTGATGAACGGCACCGCCGAAACCACCTTTGCGCCTAAAATTGCAATGTCCCGCGCCATGGTAGTAACTGCTCTTTACCGCTTGAGCGGGGCGCCCCAAGGGGCACCTGATGCAGGCTTTGCCGATGTGCCGCAGAATACCTGGTATACCGATGCGGTGAATTGGGCGGCAGAAGCGGGGATTGTGAACGGTGTGGGCGGAAATGATTTTGCTCCCGACCGTACCATCACCCGCGTGGAATTTGTGACCCTCTTGTATCGCTACGGCGATTATTGCGGAGAGGATGTATCGGCACGGAAGGATCTGTCCTCCTTTATTGATGGAAAAGAGGTGGCACCTTGGGCATTGGAAGGTGCTGAGTGGGCGGTCGCCGTATCCCTGATCCAAGGCGCACCTGTGGAGGGTGGTCTTGCCCTGAACCTGCAAGGGGTTGCGACCCGTGAGCAGGCGGCAACCCTCTTGATGCGCTATTTAGAATCCTAACAGTTGGGCGGTTCTCGGCAGACCCAGATCACATCTTCGCCGATCCGCTCCACATCGCACCAAGAGATCCGCAGTTCTCCCCCGCGCAGGAAGGAAAATCCGCTGCGGCAGAGCACCAAGGCAACCAGTTTGCCGCATTCGCAGTCGATGATGATATCCTTGGGAAATCCTAATTTTTTCCCCGAGCAGGAGACCACTACTTCTTTATCTTTGAAGCAGTCTAAAGAAAGTTCCATAAAAATCACCCTATTTATTGTATGAGAGGAGTTTATATTATGACCACCGAAATTGCATTGCAGGTCTATTCCGCCGCCAAAGAGCTGATCGCTCAAGCCAAGCTGAAAGAGGGAGATCTTTTGGTGGTGGGTTGCTCCTCCAGCGAGATCTTGGGGGAGAAGATCGGCACCCATTCCGTCTTAGAGGTGGGAGTTGCCGTGGCAGAAGGCTTGGAAAAAGCCTGCAAAGAGGCAGGTGTTCATTATGCCGCTCAATGCTGTGAGCACTTAAACCGTGCCCTTATTTTGGAACGAGAAGTGGCAGAGCTGCGGGACTATGAAGAGGTGAACGCGGTGCCCCAACCCAAAGCGGGCGGCTCCTTTGCCACCGCGGTATATCAGCGGATGAAAAAGCCTGTGGCGGTGGAAAAAATTGCCGCCGAGGCGGGAATGGATATCGGCGGTACCCTGATGGGAATGCACTTAAAAGCGGTGGCGGTGCCTGTGCGCCTCACCCAAAAGACCATCGGCTCTGCCCTTTTGCTGGCGGCACGCACCCGCCCCAAATTCATCGGCGGCAGCCGTGCAGTCTATAATGAAGACCTTTTATAAAAAAGAAAGATCGAAGCAAAAAGCTTCGGTCTTTTTTTGTAGAATTATAATATAATAGTATTGACAAATACGAATGGGCGAGTATAATTGTATACAATAACACAAAAAGGAGCGAATACCTATGCCTGAACTTTCCCCCATCAGCCATTTGCTGGAGGATGAAACTTATAAATATGAACTGCAGGATGTGAAGGACCCCAACCTGTATCGGGATCTGTATAATTATACCGAGATCCCCAAGGTGACCTTCAACCATCGGCGGGTGCCCTTGGGAATGCCCGAGGAGATCTGGATCACCGATACCTCCTTGCGTGACGGTATGCAGTCGGTGGAGCCCTATACGGTGGATCAGATCGTGGAGATCTATAAACTGCTCTCCAAGCTGGGCGGTCCTTACGGGATCATCCGTCAAACGGAGTTTTTCGTCTATAGCGAAAAGGATCGGGAGGCTCTGCGCCGCTGTCAGGAATTGGGGCTGAAGTTCCCCGAGATCACCACCTGGATCCGTGCCAATAAAGAGGACTTTAAGCTGGTCAAAGACTTGGGCATTCGGGAAACGGGTATCTTGGTCTCCTGCAGCGACTATCATATCTTTAAGAAATTGAAGATGAGCCGTCGGCAGGCAATGGATCAGTACCTTTCCGCCGTGGCGGAGGCTTTTGAGGCAGGGGTTATGCCCCGTTGCCATCTGGAGGATATTACCCGCGCCGATTTCTTCGGCTTTGTGGTGCCCTTTGTGAATGAGCTGATGAAGCTTTCTCAAAAGGCAGGCATTCCCGTGCGGATCCGCGCTTGCGATACGATGGGATACGGGGTGCCCTATCCCGAGGTTTCCCTGCCCCGCAGTGTGCCCGGTATTATCTACGGTCTGCAGCATTATTCCGAGGTGCCCAGCGAATTGCTGGAGTGGCACGGTCATAATGACTTCTATCTTTCCGTTGCCAATGCCTCTACTGCTTGGTTGTATGGCGCTTCGGCAGTCAACTGTTCCCTCTTGGGCATCGGGGAGCGCACCGGCAATGTGCCCTTGGAGGCAATGGTGATGCAGTATGCTTCCCTGCGCGGCTCTTTTGACGGAATGGATCCCCGCGTGATCACCGAGATCGCCGAGTTCTTTAAGCGGGAGATCGGCTATCAGATCCCTGTGATGACCCCCTTCATCGGGGAAAACTTCAATGTGACCAAAGCGGGCATCCATGCCGACGGTCTGTTGAAGGATGAGGAAATCTATAACATTTTTGATACCAAGAAGATCTTGGGTCGTCCCGCATCGGTCTTGGTCAGCAAGACCTCCGGCCTTGCAGGTATCGCTTATTGGATCAATGAGCATTATGGTCTGGAGGGTGCTGATGCGGTCACCAAGCGGGATGCTTTGGTGGTGATGATGAAGGAATGGGTGGATGCCCAATATGAGCAAGGTCGCCAGACCGCCCTTTCCACCGGCGAATTGGAAGCCAAGGCAGAAGAATTGAATCCCCAATTAAAGGAGAGATTTCATCGATGATTGAACATAAGAATTTTTCCCTTGCCGATCAGGTCTTTGAACGGCTGGAAACGGAAATTTTAAGCGGCAAATATGCCCGCGGCGAGGTGCTGACCGAGATGCGCCTTTGTCAGGAACTGGGCGTCAGCCGCACCCCTGTGCGGGAAGCGGTGCGCCGCCTGCAGCAGGAGCATATTTTGAAGGAGTCCAGTCGGGGCTTGGTGGTGCTGGGCATCACCCCCGAGGATCTGGAGGATATTATGGAGATGCGCCTGCGCTTGGAAGGCTTTGCCGCCGCCCGTGCCGCAGAGCGGATCACCGAGGAACAGCTTCAGCAGTTGAAAGAGACCTTGGATCTGCAGGAGTTTTACTTAACCAAGAAGGATTCGGGGCACATCAAGCAGATGGACAGTAAATTTCACGAGCTGGTCTATCGCTTCTCCGGCAGTATGATGATCTATGATACCCTGTCTCCCCTCCATAAGAAGGTGCAGCGGTATCGCCAGAAATCGGTGGAGAACAACAGCCGTGCCGAGCAATCGGTGCAGGAGCATTATGAAATCTATGAAGCCATTGCCGCCCACGATCCCAAAAAGGCGGAAGAGGCGATCTTACGGCATACCCAAAATGCCAAGAACCATCTGGGGAAAGGACAGTGAGTTAAAATGGGATGGACCATTGCACAAAAAATTATCAAAGAACATTTGCTGGAAGGCACTATGGAGGCGGGCAACGAGATCGCTCTTAAGATCGATCAGACCCTCACCCAAGATGCCACCGGCACGATGGCTTATTTAGAGTTTGAGACCATGGGCATCGATCGGGTGCGCACCGAGCGGAGCGTGGCCTATATCGACCATAACACCCTCCAATCGGGCTTTGAGAATGCCGATGATCACCGTTATATCCAATCGGTGGCTAAAAAGCACGGTCTTTATTTCTCCCGCCCCGGCAACGGCATCTGCCATCAGGTGCATCTGGAGCGGTTCGGCATCCCCGGTAAGACCCTCATCGGGTCTGACAGCCATACCCCCACCGGCGGCGGTATCGGTATGCTGGCATTCGGTGCCGGCGGCTTGGATGTGGCGGTGGCCATGGGCGGCGGTGCGTATTATATTACCTGCCCCAAAATGCTGAAGGTCAACCTGACCGGCAAACTGCGGGATTTTGTGACCGCCAAGGATGTGAGCCTTGAAATCTTAAGAATCCTCTCCGTCAAAGGCGGGGTAGGCTATATCATTGAATGGGGCGGCGAGGGCATCAAGACCCTTTCGGTTCCCGAGCGTGCTACCATCACTAATATGGGCACCGAGCTGGGTGCCACCACCTCCATCTTCCCCTCCGATGAGATCACCAAAGCCTTTTTGGAGGCAGAGGGCAGAGGGGACGATTTCCGTCCCTTGGAGAGCGATCCCGATGCGGTGTATGATAAGGTCATCGACATCGACCTTTCCACCTTGGAACCCATGATCGCCTGCCCCCACAGCCCCGATAATGTGGTGAAGGTCTCTTCCCTGAAGGGCACCAAGGTGGATCAGGTCTGCATCGGCTCCTGCACCAACTCCTCGCTGTTTGATATGCTGAAGGTGGCGGCGCTCTTGAAGGGTAAGACCATCTCGCCCGAGGTGAGCCTTTCCATCTCTCCCGGCTCCAAGCAGGTGCTGGGGATGTTGGCGGATTGCGGCGCTCTTTCCGATATTCTGGCAAGCGGTGCGCGGGTGCTGGAATGCGCCTGCGGTCCCTGCATCGGAATGGGCTTTTCTCCCAATTCCGCAGGGGTGAGCCTGCGTACCTTCAACCGTAATTTTGAAGGCAGAAGCGGCACCAAGGATGCCAAGGTCTATCTGGTTTCCCCCGAAACCGCCGTTGCGGCGGCGCTCACCGGTGAGATCACCGATCCCACCCTCTTGGGCACCGCGCCCAAGGTGGAGATGCCCGATGCTTTTAAGATCGACGACAGTGCCGTTATTCCCCCCGCTTCTCCCGAAGAAGCCAAGGAGCTTCAGATCTTGCGGGGTCCCAATATCAAGAAATTCCCCGATGCCAAGCCGCAGGAGGATACTCTTTCTGCAGAGCTGGTGTTGAAGGTGGGCGATAATATCACCACCGACCATATTATGCCGGCAGGTGCTAAGATCCTGCCCTACCGCTCCAATATTCCTTTCCTTTCTCAGTTCTGCTTCGGTGTTTGCGATGAGACCTTCCCCGCAAGAGCCAAGGCGGCAGGGGAGAGCATCATTGTGGGCGGTGTGAACTACGGTCAGGGCTCCTCCCGTGAGCACGCCGCGTTGGTGCCCCTCTATTTGGGCGTGCGTGCGGTGATCACCAAAAGCTTTGCCCGCATCCATATTGCCAACCTGATCAACGCGGGCATTATGCCCCTCACCTTCCAAAATCCCGAGGATTATGAGAAGGTGGAGCAGGGGGACAAGCTGACCCTCTCCAACATCTATCAGGGGATGGATCAAGGGGCAATGGTGCTGAAAAATGAAACCAAGGGCATTGAGATCCCGCTGGTCTGCAATTTCACTGACCGCCAGAAGGCGATCCTGAAGGCAGGCAGTTTGTTGGCATATACGGTAAGGCGACAAGAGTAATCCGCTCCCTGCCTCAAAGCGGCATATTTCGGTGCTTTTCACCCAATTTATTCTTGCAAGGCGCAAAGCCTTGCTTCACCTAAATTGAGCAAAAATCCCTCGAAATCTCCTCGCTTTGAGGTCAAAGATTTTGAAAAGTGCGGATTTTTGGTCAATCAAGGCACAAAACGCAGCCAATACTGCTGTATTGGCGAGTATTTTAACGAAGAGTGAACGAAAATCCGCCTTTTCAAAACAGGTTCGGATTATTCTTGTCACCTTAAAGGAGAATAATAATGCAACAGTATATTGATCAGGCAGTAGAAAGCTTCCGCACCCTGCTCACCGAGCAGTTGGTGCGGCAGGAGCGGATCGCCGCAGGCAGTGAGGCTAAGGATTTTACCAAGATGGAAAAGATCGTTATCGGCATCTGCGGCGGCGACGGCATCGGTCCCATCATCACCCGCGAGGGGGAACGGGTGCTCCGCTACCTTTTGAAAGAAGAAGCCGAAGCGGGCACCATCGAGTTCCGCACCATCGACGGCTTGACCTTGGAAAAGCGGCTGGAGACCGGCAAAGCCATCCCCGATGATACCCTTGCGGCACTGAAGGCCTGCGATGTGATCCTGAAGGGACCCACCACCACCCCCCACGGCGGTACCTTGGAAAGCGCCAATGTGACCATGCGGCGGGAGTTGGATCTTTATGCCAATGTGCGCCCTGTGACCGTCCCCGAAGAGGGGATCGATTGGATCTTCTATCGGGAAAACAGTGAGGGCGAATATGTGTTGGGCAGTCGGGGTGTCGAGATCCCCGAAAAGCTGGCCATGGACTTTAAGGTGACCACCGATGCAGGCACCCGCCGCATCGCAAGAGCCGCCTTTGAGTATGCCAAGAATAACGGCAAGACCAATGTGGCCATCGTCACTAAGGCGAATATTATGAAAAAGACCGACGGTAATTTCTCCAAGATCTGCCATGAGATCGCCGCAGAATATCCCGAAATCACCGCCGAGGATTGGTATATCGATATTATGACCGCAAATCTGGTCAATGAAGCCATCCGCAGTCAATTTCAGGTGTTTGTGCTCCCCAACCTCTATGGGGACATCATCACCGATGAGGCGGCGCAGATCCAAGGCGGTGTGGGCACCGCGGGCAGTGCCAATGTGGGCGACCGCTATGCCATGTTTGAAGCCATCCACGGCTCCGCACCCCGCCTGATCGAGCAAGGTCTTGGCGAATATGCCAACCCCTCCAGCATCTTCAAAGCAGCCGCCATGCTCCTGCGCCATATCGCCCGTGCAGAAGCGGCAGAAAAGCTGGAAAAAGCCCTCCTCATCTGCACCGAGACCGAGCGCAAGGTGGTAGCCACCGGTGACGCGGAGAATGCAACCTGCAAGGAATTTGCGGAGTATGTAATGCAAACCATCTCTGCCCTGTGAGCGACCGCTGAAAATGGCTTGGACCGACAAGAATAAGGAAGCCTCCCGAGTAATCGGGAGGCTTTTTATGTCTTCGATGAATTTTTTACAGTTCTTTTTTTAATTCTTTGTCAAACAAGGGAATGGTCTCATCCAAGCAGGTTAATTTGGCAAAGAGCATTTTATGGACATCCTCATCGAAGATGGCAAGATCGGGGATGCCGATGCATTTCATTCCCGCAGCATAGCCTGCACGGATGCCGTTGGCGGAATCCTCCACCACAAAGCAGTCTTCGGGGGCATAGCCCAAGGCTTCTGCCGCCTTCAAAAAAATATCCGGTGCAGGCTTACCGTTTTGCACCTGCTCTCCGCCGATAAAGGCATCAAAATAGTGGGCGGCATTCAGGTGTTCCATATGGGCACGCACGGTGGGGGTATCGGTGCCGGAGGCAACGGCGATGGGTACCCCTTCCTGCTTTAAGAACTCCAAAGCTTTTAGAGCACCGGGCATAAATCTTACTTTCAAATGGGAACTTACATAGTCCACCACCTCCTGCCTGAAGGTGGGCAGATCCAAGGCGGGGCAGCGCCCTTTCAGGAAGTTGCTCCAGCCGATCTCGTTCATGCCGCAAACAAAGGCAATAAGCTTTCCTAAATCGGGGAAGCCCTGCCGTTCCCCTGCAACATTCCAAGCATCCACATAGATCTTCTGGGTATCCAGCAGGGTTCCGTCCATATCAAAGATCACGCAAAATTTTTTCATTCTCTGTAACTCCAATTGGTTTTAATATGGATTATACCATACATTTGCACGAAGTGCAACATTCTTGGGCAAAGCCCAAGTGTTTACGGCGTTAGCCGTAACATCGTTTCTCCGTAGGAGAACATCGTTGATGCAAAGCATCACATCGTTTGCGCAAAGCGCAACCTCGTTTTGTGTCCGCTATAGCAGAACGATGTTTTCGCTTCGCGAAAAATGATGTTGACCGCAAGCGGTCAAACGAGGTTGTGTCCTTGCGGACACAAACACAAAAAATAAAGGCACTGCCGAAACAGTCCCTTTATTTTTTGGGGCTGATGATCAGAGTCGAACTGACGACCTCATCCTTACCAAGGATGCACTCTACCTACTGAGCTACATCAGCGTTTGCAACAACGTGCCTAATTATTATAACGGACAACCTTTCATTTGTAAAGTCTTTTTTTGAAAAACTTTCAAATTTCTTGCATTTTTTCTGAAAGGGTAGATGTTGAAAAAAGAAGGAAAGGATGTTATACTATAAAAAGATTATTATTTGGAGGAACATATGGTTTTTTCAAGTTATACATTTTTGGTTTTATTCTTTCCCCTTTTGCTTCTTTGCTACTATTCCGTGCCGCGGAAGCATCGCGGGTGGCGGAACACCGTATTGCTTCTGTTCAGCTTGGTGTTTTACGGATGCGGGGGCGTGCGGTATTTGGCTCTGATGCTGGTCTCCATCCTGATCAACTGGGGCGGCGGTCTCTTGGTCAGCCGCGGCAACGGCAAGCGGTTTTGGATGGTCATCGCAACGGTACTGAATTTGGGTCTTTTGGGCTGGTTTAAGTACGCAGGCTTTTTCGGCGGGATGTTAAACAGCCTTTGGTCGGCGATTCCCGTGCCCAATGTGGTGTTGCCCATCGGCATTTCCTTCTTCACCTTTCAGGGGCTCAGCTATGTGATCGATGTATATCGGGGCGAGGCGGAGTGCCAAAAGGATCCTTTGAAGGTGGCACTTTATGTGGCGCTGTTTCCCCAGCTGGTGGCAGGTCCCATCGTTCGCTACCCCGATGTGGCGGCAGAGATCGATGCAGAGCGGGAAACCCTTTCGGGTTTTTCCGAAGGCTTGATCCGTTTTTGCTTCGGTCTTGCCAAAAAAATGCTTTTGGCGAATCCCTTCGGGGAGATTGCCGACGGCATCTTTGCCACCGACTTTTCCATCCTTTCTGCCGCTTCGGCGTGGATCGGAATCTTGGGCTATGCCCTGCAGATCTATTTTGATTTTTCCGCCTATTCCGATATGGCCATCGGTCTTGGGCGAATTTTTGGCTTCCGTTTTTTGGAAAACTTCAATTATCCCTATATTTCCCGCACCGTCACCGAGTTTTGGCGGCGGTGGCATATGTCCCTTTCCGGCTGGTTTCGGGATTATGTGTATATCCCCTTGGGCGGAAGCCGCCGCGGGGTGCTCCGTCAGGTGCGGAACATCCTGATCGTGTGGCTGCTCACCGGTCTTTGGCACGGCGCCGCTTGGAACTTTGTGGCTTGGGGCGCTTGGTATGCGTTGCTGCTGTTGGGCGAAAAATTTGTGTGGCGAAAGGCGGCGGAAAAGACCCCCGTACCCCTCAAATGGTTGCTCACCATGCTGGCGGTATTGGTGGGCTGGGTCTTCTTCCGCAGTACCACTCTGGCCTCGGCGGTGGATTATCTCAAAGCCATGGCAGGTCTCGGCGCCTCTTGGGGCAGTGGGCAGGCGGTTTATTACCTCTTGGAATACTGGCCCGAATGGGTGGTGGGGCTTCTCGCCTGCCTGCCCATCAAGCCTTGGTTGGAAAAGAAGATCCCCGAGGAGCAATTTATCCGCGTGTGGGGTGTGCGGTTGCTGGCGGGGGTATTGCTGATTGCCTCTTTTACCAAGATCATCACCGGCACCTTTAATCCCTTTTTATATTTTCGATTTTAAGGAGGGGAAACAATGAGCAAACAAATAAAAATCGCCAACATTCTCTTTTCCCTTGCTTGCTTGCTGTTGCTGGCGGCGGTATGGGTATGGGGTATGTTGCAACCCAAAGAAACCATGTCCCGCTATGAGAACCGTGCCTTGGCGGAACTGCCGCAGTTTTCGGCAGAAACCGCCGCAGACGGCAGTTATTTTACCAAGCTGGAGACCGCCCTTTGCGACCACAGCCCTTTTCGGGATGGGCTTTTGCGCTTGCGTACCCGCTTGGATCTATTGCTTGCCCGCCCTGTGATCAACACAGTGATCCCCACCGAAAGCGGTGTGATCCTGCCCTATTTGGAGTATGAAGCCGTCCATCCGGAAACCGTCCGTGCGGCGGCAGAAAAAAATGCCGAAGAACTGCGGGAACTGCAACGGCGGATCGAAGGCTACGGCGGCAAATTCCTGTTCGTGCCCGTGCCGGGGCAATACACCTATTTTCAGGAAAACTATCCTTCTTATCTGAATAACGGAGAAGAAAAGGCCGCCGTTTCCTATGAAGCCTTTATGCAAAAAGCAAAGGAAAACGGCTTGAATGTGCTGGATATTTCCTCCGCTTGGGCGGCTGAGGGCAACCCCAAGGACTATATGTCCTCGGTGGATCACCATTATACCTTTGCAGGGGGTGCTTCGGTCTATGAAAGGATCATCGAGCGGTTGCAGGAAATGGGCGTGCCCGTGGAAAAAGCAGAACTGCAGACCGAAACCTTGGAGAATGTCTATTTAGGCTCCCGCGCGGTGCGGCTGTGCGAGCTTTGGGAGAGCGAGGAGCGGCTGACCTATGGGTATCCCACCAAGCAGATCTCCTTCACCCGCTATGATTGGGGCAATAAGACCCCCGGCGCCGAAACGGTGCTGGCGCTTCCCGCAGGGGAAGAGCCGGTGCGCTATACCTTGTATATGGGCAACGATGTCAGCGAGACCATCCTGCAGACCAACCGTGAGGAACTGCCCGATTGCCTGATCTTCGGGGATAGCTTCACCAACCTGCAAGAGACCTTGCTTTATGCCTCCTTTGATGAAATGCGTTCTTTGGATCTAAGACATTTCAAGGAGTCTTCCCTTTGGGATTATGTGGAGGAGCATCACCCCCCTGTGGTGATCTGCATTCACGATCAGGAGGTGCTCTCTTCCTTTGGGGGAATGGGCGACCTGCTTTCCGATCAATAAAACCGCAACCTCGCGTTGCCCTCGTTTAAATAAAAAATCATTCATTTTACAACGGAAAGGGTTGTTTTATGGAAAATTATATTGTTGTGATCCTGATCACCATCGCCCTCTTTTTTGCCATGGTGGTTCAATTGGCGCTGAAGCCCCGCTTTGCCAAGCGGCTGAATGCCATTTTGCTGATCCTTGCGGCAGTGGGCGGCTTTTGCTTTTACGGATACGGCTATACCGTCACCCTAAAGAATATCCCCTTGGCCATCATCCATACCCTGCTTTCAGTCTGCGGGACCTTTGTTGCCAAGGAGCATTTTTCGGATATCAGCGATGCGCCGCTTTTTCAATATGAATGGGTGCAGGTGCTCTTTTGGTTGATCCACTTCTGCTCCTTCTATGCCACCGCCAGCACCGCCATCACCACCATCGGGGCGGAGACCTTGCGCAAATTGCGGCTGTGGCTTGCCCGCTGGGGCAAATTGAACCTGATCTACGGGGTTAATCGGGAGTCCATCGCCTTCGGACAGGAACTGCTGAAGCAGGGCGGCGGTGCAGTGGTCTTCATTGCCCGCAAGCCCGGTACCGATGAGCTGGCGGCCATCTCCAAAGCAGGGGCTGTGGTCTGCTCCGACGGGCACGCCCTTTCCGCCGACCGCACCTTTTTCCGAACCATCGGCATTCGTTCGGGGAAACGGAAGGTCACCTTGTATGCGTTGAGTAAGGATGCCGCCTCCAATATGCAATATGCCCGCGGCTTTATGACCACCGCTCAAGAGCAGGGACTTTCCGCCCGCCAAACCGCTTTGGTGCTTTTGGGGCGGGAGGATACGGAGGTTGCCGCCTTGCAGGCGACCGCGGAGCGCTATGGCTTCGGTGCGGTTTCCGCCTTTCGGGAGAGCGACCTGACCGCCCGCCTGCTGATGCAGCGGTTCCCGCCTTATGAGACCCTTGCTTTCGACGGCGCCGGCTGTGCCACCGAGGATTTTGAGGCCTTGCTCATCGGCTTTGGGCAGGTGGGGCAGGCGGTGCTGTTGCAGTTGGTGATGAACGGTCAGTTTGCAGGGAGCACCTTCCGCGCCGCGGTCTTTGCCCCTGATTGCCAAACAGCAGACGGCTTTTTCTCCGGCGAGCACACCGCGATGCTGGCAAAATATGACATTACCTTCCACCCCTATGACGGACGGGGAAAAGAATTATATACTTATCTGCAGGAACGGGGCGAGCAGCTGAAATATATTGCTGTTTGCACCGGCTCCGAGGAGCGCAATGCGGAGATCGGGGAGGAACTGTACTATTATTTCCAACGCACCAAAAATACTCCGCCCATCTATCAATGCTCCCATCAGGGGGTGAAGGTCACCGGCACCAACCGCCTGATCAATATCTACCGTCCCGAAATTTTGTCCACCGAGCGGATCGACCGCTTGGCGATGATCCTCAATCATCATTATATGGGCAACGGGGGTGTGGATCCCGAAACCGATTGGATGTTCTGCGACCATTTCAGCCGTATGAGCAATCGGGCATCGGCAGACTTTGTGGGTGCTATGCTTCGCGCTGCAGGCCGAACCGAGGAGGAAGCCCTTGCCGATTGGAATCTTCCTGCCCACCTATTGGAAAACCTCGGCAAGACCGAGCATCTGCGGTGGTGCGCCTTCCATTACTGTATGGGCTTTTCCCCTATGACCGAAGAGGAATATGATCGGCGGGCGGCAGAGTACCGTCGGCAGGTGGAGGCAGGGGAGAAGCCCTTGCGGATCGGCAAGAATATGGAAGACCGTACCCACGCCTGCCTTGTTGATTGGGAGGAACTGGATGCCCTTTCCGCCAAGGAACAGAGTATCACCGGAACGCCCAAGGATTATAAAGCATTGGATATTGATAATGTGTTGGTGTTGCCCAAGCTGTTGCGGGCGCAGAACGCATTGGACCAATAAAAATAGGAGGAATATATGAAGCGTTGTGCAATAACGCCTTATGAGGGCACCGAGCCGTATATCTTTATCAGCTATGCCCATAAAGATGCGGTGATGGTCTACCCTGTGTTGGAGGAACTGGATCGCCGCGGGTATCGGGTCTGGTATGACGATGGCATCGCCCCCGGCAGTGAGTGGCCGGAGAATATCGCCCAGCATCTGAGCGGGTGCGCGCTGACCTTGGCTTTTATCTCACCCAATTCCATTGCCTCGGATAACTGCCGTCGGGAGATCACCTTTGCCCTTTCTAAGCGGAAGCCCTTTTTATCCATTTTACTGCAACCTACCGAGATGTCTCCCGGTATGGAAATGCAGCTTTCCGCTCAGCAGTGCGTGATGAAATATACCTACCCCACCGAGGAGGATTTCTTCCGTAAGGTCTGCTCCTGCCCCGATTTGGCGCCCTGCTTAAAGCCTAAGCCCAAGGCAGAGCCTAAAGTTCCTGAGCAACCGAAATCGGAAACTCCTTCCGCCCCGCCTGCACCGCCCGTGCAAAAAGCGGCGGCGCCCAAAAAGAAAGAGGCGAAAAAGCCCAATAAAAAGCGATGGATGATCTTGGGCGGTGCCGCCGCCTTGGTGGTGCTTCTTTGCGTCTTGATCCCTTTATTGAACCGCGTGAAGATCGCGGGGGATGAAGTGGCATCCAAGGGGGATCATTATGTGTATATCGACGAGGAGACCATCGATCAAAAGGCAGTTCAGCAGATCAATAAGCTGAATAAACTGTCGAATGTGGTCTTTGATAAATGCACCTTTGAGCGGGGTGCTTTGACCCTGCTGGCACTGCCCGAAAATATGCGGCAGTTGGAGCTGGTGGATTGCACCGGTGTGGATACCCTCTCCTTTTTGGAGGATCTGCCTAAGCTGGAGCATTTATCGCTGGTAAACTGCGGCATTACCGATGGGATGCTGCCGGAACTGTCGCTGACCGCGTTGGACAGCGTTTCTTTCCGCGGAAACAGCGAACTGACCGACCTTTCCAAGCTGAAGGATTGCGGCGGGTTGAGAAGTCTGGATATTTCCGAGACCAAGATCGCCGACCTGACCCCTGCCAAGGAATGGACCAAGCTGGAAATGGTGGTGGGTACCCGCAGTGCCGTGACCGACCTGACCCCCTTGGCCGCCCATAGCGAGCTTGGGGTGCTGGAGATGAATTTCTGCGCCGTCACCCAACTGCCGGAGCGGTTTTCCGCGTTGCGGTTGAGCCAATTGCTTTTGGCGGGGGCACATATTCGTGATTTGAGCCCCTTTGCCGATTGCACCGTGCTGACCACCGTTAATCTGTCGGGCACCTTGGTGACCGATCTTGCGGTGCTGAGTAAGAGCGCTGCCACTTTAAAGGAACTGAATGTTTCCAATACATATCTGAATGAGAGTGCCCTGCAGTTTTTGACCCAATGTCCCGAATTGAAGGCATTGTATATGGACGGAGTAAAACTGAAAAGCCTTCAGATGCTGGCCAATGCCTCCAAGCTGACCACCCTTTATGCCGCCGACTGCGGCATTGAGGATCTTTCGGGCTTGGCAGGCTGCACCCTCTTGAACGATCTGCGGCTGGCGAAAAATAACATTTCCGAGGTTTCGGCGCTTCGCAACCTGAATCCCCAACGGTCGGTGATCGTGGATCTGGGGTATAACCCTCTGACCGATCTTTCGGCATTACCCAACCTGAACTATACTGCCTTGAGCATCATCAGCGATCAATTGGATATCAGCACCCTGCCTACCTTAACGGGCACCTTTGTTCTGCTGAATTATTCCCAAGGAGTTCCTGCCTCCAAGGCGGCGCTGGAGACCTTCTCCCGCTATGGAATTCTCGGTTGCCCCGCCGATCAGCGGGTGGCGCTGGAGGCGTCCCTGAGCAGTTACCGCATCACCTATCTGGATACTCCCGAGGCGATCGTGACCTTCGCGAAGGATGCCCAACTGAACTATGAATTCCTGCGTTAGCTTTATGAAAAAAAGTGATTTTTACCGTTGACTTTTTGATGGGATGGGTCTATAATGACGGTAACAATGAATGTTGAGGTAAAAACATTGGACCGACGATTGCGACGGCAAAATCAAACAATGAGAAACCGACAAGCAGTTGCTTGCCTTATTTTCGCGATTTAATTTTTAGGCTTACCGTACAGATTTGTACGGTAAGCCTTTCGTTTTTAATTTTGAGAAAAGCAGGGGGAAAACCATGTCTAAAGATCTGACCCAAGGGTCCATCACCAAGAATATCGCCGTATTTTCGGTACCGGTATTTTTAACATTGCTGTTTCAGAGTCTTTTTACCATGATCGACTCGCTGATGATCGGCAATCTGGCCAGCGCCGAGGCACTGGGAAGTGTTGCTTCCTGCGGCAGTATCACCTTTATGTTTGTGTATATTGCCAACGGCTACGCGGTGGGCTATAAAACCGTTGCGGGGCAGTTGTTCGGCGCCAAAAAGTTCAAAGAGGTGCGGGAAGCCATCAATACCTCTATGTGCAGTATGGCGGCCATCTCCCTTTTGGTCACGGTGCTGGGCTCTGTGTTTACCGTTCCCCTGCTGAAGGCGATGGGAACCGTGCCCGAATTCTTGGCCGATGCCATTGTATATATGCGGTGGTATTTCTTCGGCGTCAGCGCCATCATCATCCGCGCCGGTGTCAATAACCTTTATTATGCCTTGGGGGAGACCAAGCTGCCCATGTATTTTCAGGGTGCCCAGTTGATCTTGCATATCGGGTTGGACTTTGTGCTGTTGAAATATGCAGGTCTTGGGGTGCTGGGTCTTGCGCTGGCGGGAATCATCAGCCGTACCGTGACGCTGATCCCCTTGACCGTGATCCTGTTTATCCGTATTCGCCGTGAATTCCCCCGTGTGAAAAAATGGTTTGATAAGGAACTGTTCAAGAAGATCACCGCCCAAGCCATCCCTGCCTGTATGGCCAACTCCATTAATGCACTCAGCAACCTGATGGTGGCGCGGCTGGTCAACTCCTTCGGCGCCTATGTGGTTACCGGCAATAATATTGTCAGTAATATCAACAGCCTTGTGTATCTGTTCACCAATTCGGTGGCATCGGCGGCAGGCTCCTTTGCTTCCCAAAACTTCGGTGCCCATTATCTCCACCGCATCCGTCGGTGCGCCATCTATTGCTTTTTGATCAACGGCATCTACTGCCTGATGATGCTGGTATTGTTCCGCTTTGTGGGCGGCGAGGTGGCGGAGCTCTTTATGGGCGATAATACCGACCCCGAACTGTTTGAGCAGATCCGCACCTATGCAGGGGAGTATCTGGGGGTTCTTTCCTGCTTCTATATCGTCTACGGTGCAGGGCATACCATCAATGAGATGCTTCGCTCGGTGGGAAAGACCAAGATCACCGTGATCGCGATGGTACTGATGGCTACCTCCCGCCTTGCCATCAGCTACGGGCTGAAGCCCTTGATCGGTCCCGCAGCATTGCCTTGGGGCGTTGTGATCTGCTGGTTCTTCACCTATGGCTATACCGTGGTCTATTTCTTTATCGGCCGTTGGGTGCCTCATAATAAGGGCGTGCGTCACCGCAAAGCCTTGGAAGAATAAAAAAAGAGCCGACGGCTGTCGGCTCTTTACTTTTTGATCAACATTTTCGCCAAAAAGGGTCGTTTCACTTTCAGGGCGCCCTTGGGGCAAAATTCCTGACAGCAAAAGCAACGAATGCACTTTTTGCGGTCGATGCGGGGCTTTCGCTCCACCATTTCAATGGCATCGGCAGGGCAGATCTTAAAGCATTCCTTGCACCCGATGCATTCGGCGGGGGTCAGGTGGGGTACCGAGGCCAGCGCCTTATCCATCACGGTGGCGCTGATCCTGCCGAAAAAGGTCTCGCTCTCCCGATTGAACCGCAGGCTTTTTGCCCGCTCCACCAAGCGAAAATCGGGGATGATCCGCGTGTTCCAAGCAAGACCGCAGGTCTCGATCTCTTCGGCATTTTCAGGGATGTAGCCCCGATCAACGGCGGCGCGTAAGGTGGGCACTTCATCGGGGGTCAGCCCAATGAGAGCGGCACCGATGCGGTCACAGGCATGGGGATTTGGGGATGCCAAAAGCAAGCCGATGCCGCGGGGAGAGCCTGCGGTGGGACCGTTGCCCTCCATTCCTACCACCGCGTCCACGATGTTCAGGCAGGGCTTAAAATAATCGTTAAGATCCAAGATCATCTCCGCAAACTGCTTGGGGTCGGGGAAGCGATAGTGGTATTCCGGCTTCACCGTCCCCGGTACCGCGCCGAACATATTTTTGGCGGCGCAGCTCATACTCATCATCCCGTGGGTCTTCAGCTTGCAGAAATTGATGACGGCATCCATCTCGTCCAGCCAGCCGGTATAGGAAAAGGTCTTGCAGACCTTGGCTTCGGGGAAATTTGCCTCTTTTACCGAAAAATCCCGATTGAGGGAAGCCCCCGCTTTTTCCGTCTCTTTCATTCCCGTGGCGGCGTAGACCCGATCCAAATAGACGGCGGTGTAGATCCCGCCGGGGCTGTCGCCCACCGTCACTTGGGCACCTTTTTCCCGCAAAAGAGTCACCAAGGCGCAAAGGAGCGCGGGATGGGTAGTGGCGGCGGCCTCCGGCTTCAAAAAGCTTACCAGATTGGCTTTAATGCCCACCTTCATCCCTTCTTTGACCCAAGAAAGACCGCCCAAGGGCGCAAGGAGCGCCTCTAAAGCAGGGCGCACCTCTTGGGGTTCATAAGTTTTACATTCAACAATAGAAACCATTTTAAGGTAACAAGAGTAATCCGAACCTGCCTCAAAGCGGCATATTTCGGTGCTTTTCCTCCCAATTTATTCTTGCAAGGCGCAAAGCCTTGCTTCGCCTAAATTGAGAGAAAATCCCTCGAAATCTCCTCGCTTTGATGTCGAAGATTTTGAAAAGTGCGGATTTTTGGTCAATCAAGGCACAAAACGCAGCCAATACTGCCGTATTGGCGAGTATTTTAACGAAGAGTGAACGAAAATCCGCCTTTTCA
>JAZQET010000010.1:0-6929 GCA_045539135.1 Eubacteriales bacterium
GGGTCACTCCCGCACAGCAAGAAGCATCCACACGGATGGCTTTTTCGGGGAAATGCGCCTTCAACAGTAAGGCATTGGAGACCACGCAGATATCGGTGCAAAGACCGATCAGTTCCACCGAAAACTCCTCGCCCTTGGCGATCTCTGCCAAGCGGGCGGGCAGCTCCACCGAGCCGAAGGTGCCCTTTTCCACCATCCGATAGGCTCTGCCCTTTAAGGCTTCCGCCACCTGCGGATGGAGGCACCACCCCGCCGTGCCCTTGATGCAGTGGGGAACGGGCAGACTTTTGCCCTCTGCCGTTTCCATATAGTTTTCTCCGTGAGTATCCAGGGTCACCAGCAGTTCCCCGTCAAACCCGCGGATCTTTTCGCAGACCTTGGGTAGGATCGCCACCGCTTCGGGGGTACCCAAAGCGCCGTCCACAAAATCGGTCTGCATATCAACAACGATCAAAAACTTCTTCATTAGTGGTGGTAATCCTCCATCATCTTGGTATAGTGCTTATAGATCTGCTCATAATGCCGATATTGAGCGGCGGTCAATTTTCCTTCTTTATGGTACATCTCCGCCTGCTCCAACAGTTTTTTGCGGCAGGAATGCGCCTGATCCTTATAATTATTCTGTAGGAACTGCTTCAGTTCCTCTAAAATAAAATCTAATTCTTTTTGGGCTTTGGAACGAAAAAAGATCATTTATTCCGCTCCTTTGCAGGCATTGCCGCTCCGTCACCGGGGCGCAGCTTGGGAGAATGCTTGGTGCCGGAGAGGGTGATCAACTCATAAGAGGCGGTCCCGATGCCGATCTTTTCCGCGTGATCCACGCAGGTCTTCCAGTTGGTATCGGGGTGGTTCAGGTGGAAGCGATCGGTCTCGTGATCGTGGTGATGCTCCGCAAGGCAACTGTTTTTCAGGATAGGCTGACCGTTGCAAAGATCGGCGCAAGCCTGATCCAGAGCAACAGGGTCAAAGGATGCCAGCATTCCCACATTGGGGATAATGGGGGCATCGTTTTCCGAATGGCAATCGCAGTTGGGGGAAACATCGCAGATCAGAGAGATATGGAAATGAGGTCTTCCCTCCAGCACTGCCTTGGAGTATTCGGCGATCTTATAATTCATCATCTCGCAGGAGCTATCGTTGGTGGCATAGACGGCATCGGTGGGGCAGATACCGATGCACCGCCCGCAACCCACGCATTTTTGATGGTCGATCACCGCTTTTCCCGTGTCAAATCGGGGTGCATCGTGGGCGCAGATCTTGGCGCAGGCCTTGCAGGAAATGCACTTTTCCGCCCGCACGCGGGGCTTGCCGTCGTTATGCATCTCCATTTTGCCGGCACGGGAGCCGCAACCCATTCCGATATTCTTCAGCGCACCGCCGAAGCCTGCCATTTCGTGCCCCTTAAAATGGGTGAGGGAAATGAACACATCCGCATCCATCACCGCTCTGCCGATCTTGGCGCTTTTCAGGTATTCGCCCTCGACGGGCACCTCCACCTCGTCGGTTCCCTTCAAGCCGTCGGCAATCAGCACCTGACAGCCGGTAGACAAGGGGGAAAACCCATTGGCATAGGCGGTCTCCAGATGATCCAGCGCATTTTTACGGCTTCCCACATAAAGGGTGTTGCAATCGGTCAAAAAGGGCTTTCCGCCCAGTTCCTTTACCAGATCTGCCACCACTCTTGCATAGTTGGGGCGCAAAAAGGCGAGATTGCCGTATTCCCCGAAATGCAATTTGATCGCAGTAAACTTATTGTTGAAATCAATTTGATCTATACCCGCCGTTAAACAAAGCCGCCGCAATTTCTGCAGCAGGTTCTCCCGATAGTCGGCGCGAAAGTCGGTAAAATATACTTTTGAAGGTGCCATAAACTGCCTCCCACTTGATTTGATATGTTTATTCTATCACAAAAACCTTGAAGAAACAAGATTTCCGATATATAATAATTAAAAAAGACACAGGAGCAATGAGATGGACTACCGTATTGAACACGATTCCATGGGCGACATTCGGGTGGACGCTTCCAAAAAATGGGGTGCCCAGACCCAGCGGAGCCTTGAAAACTTCCCCATCGGCACCGAAAAGATGCCCAAGGAATTGATCACCGCCTTTATTCTTTTGAAGAAAGCCTGCGCCGCCGTAAACGGCGAAACGGGCAAACTGACCCCGCCCCAAGTAAAGGCCATCACCGCCGCCTGCGATCAGGTTTTGGCGGGTGGCTTGGAGGATCAGTTCCCCTTGGCGGTATGGCAAACGGGAAGCGGCACCCAAACCAATATGAATGTCAATGAGGTGCTGGCGCATCTGGCCGCCGAACAGGGATGCCCCTGCCATCCAAACGACCATATCAACTGCTCCCAAAGCTCCAACGATACCTTCCCCACCGCCATGAATATGGCAGCGGTGACTGCCCTTTATGAACGGGTGCTCCCCGCCTTGGAGAAGATGAAGACCCAACTGCTTGTTTTGGAACGGGAAAACGAGGATGTCATTAAGATCGGGCGCACCCACCTGCAGGACGCCACCCCCTTGCGCTTTTCTCAAGAGATCAGCGGTTGGCGGGCGATGCTGGCGGAAAACGAGCAGATGCTCCGCGCCGCCCTTCCCGCCCTTTCCCGCCTTGCCATCGGCGGCACCGCGGTGGGCACGGGGCTGAATGCCCCCAAGGGCTTTGACGAGGCGGTCTGCGCAAAGCTTTCCGCCCTCACAGGGCTTTCCTTCACCCCCGACCCCAATAAATTCCACGCCCTTACCGCGAAAGACTCCTTTGTGTTTGCCCACGGTGCCTTAAAGGCGCTGGCGGCAAATCTTTGGAAGATCGCCAACGACATCCGCTGGCTGGCATCGGGTCCCCGCTCAGGCATCGGGGAGATCACCATTCCCGAAAACGAGCCGGGCAGTTCCATTATGCCGGGCAAGGTCAACCCCACCCAATGTGAAGCGGTCACCATGGTGGCGGTGCAGGTGATGGGCAACGATACCGCCATCGGTCTTTGTGCCTCCCAAGGCAATTTCCAATTAAATGTGTTTATGCCGGTCTGCGCCTATAATTTTCTGCAATCGGCGGGTCTTTTGGCGGATGCGATGAACTCCTTTACCGACCGTTGTTTGGTCGGCCTTGCCCCCAAAAAAGAGCAGATGCGCGCCCATTTGGACCGCTCCTTGATGCTGGTCACCTGCCTCACACCGAAGATCGGCTATGAAGCGGCGGCGGAGATCGCAAAAGAAGCCCATCAAAGGGGGCTCACCCTGAAAGAAGCCGCCCTTTCAAGCGGCAAACTCACCGAAGAAGAATACGATACCTTGGTAGATCCCGAAAAGATGGTATAAAAAAAATTCCTTGTGCCGTTGCACAAGGAATTTTTATTTTACTCGCCCAGATGCCGATCCACAAAGCTGCGCAGGTGCTTGCCCAAGAAGGGGATCAGAACCTCAAAATCGGGACCCAGCTTAGTGAGATTGACCTCGAAGTTATAGTATCCGTCGTAGCCGATCTCTTTGAAAGCCTTGAAGGTCTCTTTCCAATCGATGGAGCCTTGACCGGGCAGCAGGTGCTGATCGGAATAGGTATTATTATCGTGGAGGTGGAGCACCTTGATCCGCTTCCCGAACAGACGAATAAAATTGGGAACGGACAGGTAGCCTGCACCGATGGCATCGTTGGTATGACCGGTATCCATACAAAATGCCTTCATTTCGGTGGGCAGTGCCTCATATTCCGCCAGCATCAGCTCGGGGTTGGAGAAATAATCAAAGCCGTGCACGCCCTTATGACGGCAACGACCGAAGGTCTCCATACAGATCTTTACACCGCATTCTTCGGCGGTGGGGATCAGGTCGGCATACATCTCCTGATTCTTGGTGTGCATCTCCTTGGCGGGCACATCATAGCCCCACTGCATGGTGGAAATGCAATGAACCACCGTATATTCACAGCCCAGCAGAGCGGTGGCTTCAATGCCGCGGATGCCCTGCAGCTTCCGCTCCTCGCAGACTTCGGGGTCGGGGGTATAAGCTGCCACCAAATTATGGGTCTGCACGATGGCAATGCCCACCTCATCGGCGTGCTTCTTAATGTCTTTGAAGTATTCCACAAACTCCTCATGGGGCATATGGAAGATATCGGGGCGGCCTCTTTTGCCGTAGCCGATCACATCGAAATCCACCCCGTCGAAGCCGGCTTCCTTTGCCATTTCCAACGCTCTCTTATCGCCGTAAGCGGTTTGCAGAGCACCAACACTCAAACTGATCTTTGCCATTGCTGTTTCCTCCTTTTTATTGCTTCATCAAAATTTTAACGCCGTCTTTACCGTCTTCCAGCAAGACGCCCATTTCAGCCAACTGATCGCGGATGGCATCGGCCCGCGCAAAATCCTTTGCGGCACGGGCGGCGGTCCGCTCCTCTACCAATTTCCGCACCTCTTCGGGCACCTCTGCCTGCTGCTCACCGGTCACAATATTCAGCACACCGGTCAGTTCCTCAAACAGCTCCTTCATTTTGGTTAAAAATGCAAGAGAGTGGGTCTCGGTCAGGCGGATATTGATCCAGCGGGCAAGGTCAAAGAGCACGCTGACCGCATCGGCGGTATTGAGATCATCGTCCATCTTCTCCAGATACCGCGCCTTGAAGCCCTCCAATTCCGGCAACAGCGCCTCTTCCTCGGCGGTCAGCTTGCCGCCTGCGGTCTTCATATTATATTGCAGGTTATTTTTGGTGGTATACAGCCGCTCAAGACCTGCCTTGGCGCCCTCCAACACATCCTTACTGTAGTTGATGGGGCTTCTGTAATGGGAAGAGAGCATAAAGAACCGAATGGTCTCATAGCCGTAAACCGCCGCCGCATCCCGCACGGTAAAGAAGTTGCCGGCGGATTTGCTCATCTTGCGGTTATCCACATTAATATGACCGTTATGCAGCCAATAACGGGCAAACTCACAGCCGTTGGCGGCTTCGCTCTGGGCGATCTCATTTTCATGGTGGGGGAAGATCAGATCCACACCGCCGCAATGGATATCAATGGTCTTGCCCAAGAATTTGCACGCCATGGCGGAGCATTCAATATGCCAGCCGGGGCGACCCAAGCCCCAAGGAGATTCCCAAGCGGGCTCCCCTTCCTTGGCGGCCTTCCACACGGCAAAGTCCATGGGATCCTCTTTTTGCTCGTTTACATCAATGCGGGCGCCGCTTTCCAGCTGATCCATGGGCAGGTGGGAAAGCTTGCCGTAGCCTTGGAACTTTTTGGTGGAATAATAAACATCCCCGCCTGCCTCATAGGCATAGCCCTTTTCGATCAGGGACTCAATAATGGTGATGATGTCCCCGATGCAATGGGTGGCTCTGGGGTGCACGGTCGCCTTCCCTACCCCCAAGCCTTGGGCATCGGTAAAATATTCCTCAATGTACCGATCGCCCAACTCCGCAAGGGTGACTCCCTCTTCATTGGAGCGGCGGATCATCTTATCGTCCACATCGGTAAAGTTTTGCACAAACTTCACCTTATAGCCCCGATACTCAAAGTAACGGCGCAACACATCAAAGGTGATGAAGGGGCGGGCGTTTCCGATATGGAAAAAGTTATATACGGTAGGTCCGCAGGCATACATCAGCACCTTGCCTTCGTGGATCGGCACGAATTCTTCTTTTTGACGGGTCAAAGTATTATACAGTTTCATTTGATTTCATCCTTTTCTTTTAACAGTTGCTTTAATTGTTCCACTTCTTTGGAAAGGCGGGCAAGCTCTTGCGCCACAGGGTCGGAGATATGGATCTGATCCATTTGATCCACAACCTTTCCTTTCTGCCGCACCACCTTGGCGGGCACACCCACCGCCGTGGAATAAGGCGGCACCTCTTCCAGCACCACTGCATTGGCGGCGATCTTGCTATGGCTACCGATGGTGAAGGGTCCCAAAATCTTGGCACCGCAGCCCACCATCACATCATCCCCCAAGGTGGGATGGCGCTTGCCGGTCTCCTTGCCGGTACCGCCCAAGGTCACCCCCTGATAGAGCAGGCAGTTATCCCCGATCACGGTGGTCTCACCGATCACAATGCCGGTACCGTGGTCAATGCACAGCCCCTTGCCGATGGTGGCGGCAGGATGGATCTCCACCCCTGTGCGAAATTTGGCATATTGGGAGACCCAGCGGGCAAGAAAATACCGCTTATGGCGATAGAGCCAATGGGCAAGGCGGTAAAAGAGCACTGCGTGGAAGCCGTTATAGAGAAAAAAGATCTCCGCTTTGCTTCTGGCAGCGGGATCCCGCTGCTTAAAGGCGGCAAGATCCTCCCGAATATTCTTAAACATAAAATTCCTCCGAAAAATAAAAAATACGCCTCTGTCTGCACAGAGGCGTATGAATCACTACGCGGTTCCACTCCGAATTTATCACTCGCACTTCCGATAACGGGGAACACCGCCCTTCACTGGCGCAAAGGGAGTACCGTGCGGAGCGCACACTTGGGAAGATTCTGCCTGCCGCGCTTTCAGCCAAGGGCGCGGCTCTCTGCAAGGAGAGGCTCTTCTTACTATTTCCGCAGGGATGATTCAATCATCTTTGACACCATTATATGCGAAACTGCACCAAAATGCAAGCATTTTACTCATTGTGGTACGAAAAAAATGAGTTTTTTCATTTTTTTCCATTTTTCTTCACAATTTTTTCATACACAGATTGTATAATACAAGCAGAAACGGTTGTGAAAACCGTAAAGTTGTGGTATACTACTCATAAGAAAACAGGAGGGATCCCCCTATGAACGAATATAATTTTGACCCCATCACCGGCGCGCCCATTCCCAAAGAGGAGCCCGCCGCAGAAAATACCGCCCCCGCCGCAGAAGCGGCACCTGCAGAAGAGCCTGCCGCCTTTCCCACGGCGGAGCAGCCGATCTATCATTATGCCTACCCCCGCCCCCAAGAGGAGCC
>JAZQET010000011.1:0-4700 GCA_045539135.1 Eubacteriales bacterium
CACAGAACGACATGGCTACGATCCGACTTATAGATTCCGTCGGGGAAGAAGCCCTGATCCAGCACCAGCCGTTGGAACACCGATTTTCCGTTGATGCGGAACTTATAGCCGTCCGGTTCCAAGGTGCGCAAGCCGAAATAGCTTTGCACCGTATCCTCCCCGTAGGTGAGAGTCAGGTCGTAAAGCCCGCCCTTGCCCACCTCCCAAAGATGCGTTTCGGCAAGAGGCAGGGAGAGGATGGCGGTGCCCCCGTTGGAGGAAAGGGAAGCCTTGCCCATCGGCTTGCCCTCAAAAAAGGCTTCTGCGGTGAGGGTGCCTTTCCCCTGCAGGGAGGCGGTGACGGTGAGGATGCCGTTTGCGGCATCGGTGATATATCTTGTTTTAATAATGTAGGATTTGGGCACAAATTCCAGCCAAACGGTCTGCCAGATGCCGGTGGTGCGGGTATACACGCAACCGTAGGAGTGATAGCGATCCGATTGCTTGCCCACCGGTTGCAATCCGGCAGGCTCCTGATGGGGTTTGGGGTCGATGGCATTGACCGTGAGGGTGTTTTCCCCAATGGTCAGGTAGGGGGTGATGTCCACGGAAAAAGAGCAATATCCGCCTGTATGACTACCCGCTTTTTTGCCGTTTGCATAGACCGTTGCCTGATAGTCTACCGCTCCGAAATGGAGGAGCACCCGTCCCTGTAATTGCTCTTCGGTCACGGTGATTTTCCGCCGATACCAAACAGAGTGCATAAAGTCCTTATACCCGATGCCGGAGAGCGCGCTTTCCGGACAAAAAGGGACGTTGATCTCTTGGGTAAAGACTGCGTCGGGCTCTGCCATACCGCGGGCTTCGCCGCTTATGCCAAAGTCGAATTCAAATTCCCAAGGGCCGTTGAGATTGACCCAATTTTCCCGCATAAACTGCGGCTTTGGATGCTCGGTACGATAAATCATAAGAGGAGCCTCTCTTTCCTTCTTTTTCTGCTTTTATTGTAGCCCTTCGGTGGGGGAAGAGCAAGGGCATTTTCTGCTGAAAAAAGTTGACATATCCAACTATTTAAGGTATCATAAAAATGAGGTGAGCAAAATGGTTGAGATCACAGGCATCCGCCACGCTTGGCCCGAGCCGGCCGGCTTTAAGATCCTGCGTCCCCAAGGGCACGAGGATCATACCTTTTTGCATTTTTTGAACGAAGTTCATATAAAGATCAACGGGCAGACACTGACCCTGCCGCCCAATTCCTTTCTTTTCTTCCGAAGCGGTACCCCGCAGGAGTTTGAAAGTCTTTTGCCTTTGGCACACGATTGGTTTCACTTTCGGGGAGACCTTTCCGCCCTGCTGAAAGAGAGCGGGCTGGAGGCCGATCGGGTCTATATGGGGCGCGGCGGCGCTTTTATTACCCAGATCGTGAAAGAGATGGAAACGGAATTTTTTTGGAATAGAGACCATCGGGAGGCCTTAATGGACTTAAAGCTGCGGGAACTGCTCTACCGCTTGAGCAGAGCGGTGGGCGGTCAGGAGTCCGAGGAGGTGGAGCTTGCCGCGGTGGCAAAATTCAAACGGTTGCGGAGGAGGATCTTTTCTTCCCTCAACGAGCGGTGGACGGTGGCACGGATGGCCGATGCGGTGGGCTACAGCCCCTCGCGGTTTAATGCCATCTACCACACCATCTACGGCATTTCGCCTACCGCCGACCTGATCGAGGCGCGGATCGACCGCGCGAAAAATCTCCTGCTTCTTCCCGACCTTTCGGTGGAGCGGATCGGGGAATGGCTGGGGTATCAGAACACCACCCATTTTATCCGTCAGTTTAAGTCCAGAGTGGGGGTCTCTCCCTCGGTCTACCGTAAAAATCACCTGAAAAACGAGGTATTGAAATGAGCAATCAAAAGGATGGAACCGCCTACCGTCAACTGCGGGGGACGGCCTATCGCAAAAAATATGAAACCGCATTGAACTTTTCGGGCACGCTTCTCTCGTTCGGAGACCTGCTTTCCCGTGCGGAATATGCCTATAATACCTTCCGCCAAATGGGGGTGGAAGCAGGGGAGAAGGTCTGCCTTTGGCTGCCCGATTGCCCCGATCTTTTGGCCTGCTTTTACGGTCTCTCCCGCTTGGGGGCAACGGCGGTGCTTTGCCACCCTGCCCATACCCCGAAAGAGATGGAAAATGTGTTGAACACCACTGCCGCCAAGGGCTTGGTGACCACCGCCGACCGCTATCGGCAATATTGCCGCAAGGCGGGGGAGCTGCCCCAAGGGCATCTGCTCCTTTGCCGCCCCGAAAAGGATCTGAAGGGGCGGGTCAAAAAGGCATACTTAAAGAATTTAACTGCCTATGAGGGCGACGCGCTTTATTTGGATGAATTGAGCGCCCGCAACCGTTACAGTTCCAATGAGCCTCCTGCCGACAATTCTTTGGCGGAGGAAGTGATGCTGCTGGGCACCGGCTGTTTGTTGCAATGCAAGCCTGTGTGCTACAGCGGGGAAGAGTTGGGGTATTCCTTGGATAATTTTGCCCGCCGCAAGGAGCAGGTGGCAACCGTTTACACGGGGGTTTCCTTTGCTTCCGAAGGGGGATTTTTGGCGGTTCACAGCGCCCTTTGCACCGGCAGGACTGTTCTTTGGACGGTGGAGGAGCCCTTTGCCTTCTTGGTGAAGGAACAGCCTGATTTTTTGGTGGGCAGTGAAGAATTTTTCTGGCAGTTGCGGCAAAAGACCGCTTTGTTTAAGGGGAAGTGGAGCAATCTGCGGGGCGGTATTCAGTTTGGCAAGAGCCTTACTCCCTTGATGGAAAAATTTGCCCAACGAGCCTTTGAGGAAATGGGCGGCGGCGGAGCCTTGACCGCTTCTCCCTTGCCCCTGAAGGTGCGGGAAGAGGAACTTTATTTCATTGAGGATTTCGGGGTACGCCTTTCGGATCTTGAAGAAACGCTTTCCCGCCTTCCGGAGGTTGCCGCCTGCCGCTGTATCGGGCGGGAAGAGGGGATCCTTTTGCAGATGAAGCCTGCCCCCTCGGCGGATGCCCTTGCGGCAGGGCGCAGGGTGAGCGCCTATTGCAAAGAGGAATTGGGTCCCTATCATCTGCCCGAAAAACTGGATTTTAACAGTAAAAACTTTATATAATTCTCTCTATAATTCTATATAAAAAATACTTTACTAATAGAAAAAACCGTGATATAATGACAGAGTGGCGGACTTTTCAATAAAATTCTGCCGAATTTGCACATTAAATGAGGATCAGTTATGGGAACAATCATCAGTATCGTTTCCGGCAAAGGGGGAGTGGGGAAAACAACCCTCACTGCCAATCTTGCCTTTTCCCTTGCCATGGCGGGCAGAACCGTGATCGCCATTGATGGGGATATGGGGCTGCGAAATTTGGATATTTTGCTGGGAATGGAAAGCAAGGTTCCCTATGATCTGCAGGATATTCTGGAAAACCGTTGCCCCATCGCTCAAGGTGTGGGGGTTCACGATCAAATGCCCAATCTGCATTTCATCGCCGGCTCCCAAGATTATAACGCCACGGTGGACAGGCAGGCGTTTCGCCGATTGTGCCATTATTTAGGCAACCATTATGAGTATGTGCTGATCGACGCACCTGCGGGGATCGGCGAAGGATTTAATAATGCCATCTTTTGTGCCCAGCGTTGCATTGTGGTCTCCACTCCGGATCTGACCGCGGTGCGGGATGCAGGCAGAACCGCCGCCATTGTGACGGAGAAGCGGAATATGCCCGTGGAGTTGGTGTTCAATAAGGTGCGCAGGCAGATGATCAAAAAAGGCTATCTGCAGAATGTGGATCAGGTGATGGATTCCGTGTCTCTGCCGTTGCTGGGGCTTGTGCCTCACGACGATCAGGTGGTGATCAGCTCCAATCGGGGGGAGATCCTGCCCAAGGGAAAGACCGTGACCGCCAAAGCATTTTTGAATATCGCCGGAAGATTGCAAGGGGAGGAGATTCCGCTGGCATCCTTCTGGAGAAAGTAGGAGCAAATGAAAATAGCGTTGATTGCCCACGATAAAAAGAAAGAACTGATGGTGCAGTTTTGCATCGCTTATGCCGGCATTTTGGCAAAGCATGATATCTGCGCCACCTCCACCACCGGAAATTTGATTTCGGAGGCCACCGGACTGAACATCCACAAGGTGCTCAGCGGTCCCCACGGCGGTGAGGATCAGATCGCAGCGCGGATCTCTTATAATGAGATCGATGTTTTGCTGTTCTTTCGGGACCCCCTCACCCCCACCACCCGCGAGCGGGAGGAACTGAACATCCTTCGGCTTTGCGACGTGCATAATGTGCCGGTTGCGACCAATATCGCCACCGCAGAGGTCATCATTATGGCACTGGAGCGGGGAGATCTGGATTGGCGGGAAATCAGCAAACAATAAAAAAGGTCCCTGCTCATTTCAATGAGCGGGGATTTGCTATGTAAAAGTTGGAGAAAAGAGGAACAAAAATGGCTCAGATTACTGCCCCCAAGGGCACACAGGATATTTTACCTAAGGAGTCGGGTCGCTGGCAAAAAGCCGAAGCGATCATGCGGGAGCTTTGCGCCCAATACGGGTTCAAGGAGATCCGCACCCCCGTCTTCGAGCATACCGAGGTGTTTGTCGGGGGCGTGCTGGAGACCACCGACGTGGTAACCAAAGAGATGTATACCTTTGAGGATAAGGGCGGTCGCTCCGTTACCTTAAGAC
>JAZQET010000012.1:0-74264 GCA_045539135.1 Eubacteriales bacterium
AGTCTCAGGAGTGAAGTTGTTATCACAAAGGGTCTTCAATACCATCGCTTGGTCACGACCGGTACCAACCCAAACAGTCAAAGAACGACCACTTGCGCTTTCAGCACCTACAGAAGTATAGTCATCAACGAAGGAAGACCAGAATGCATTCACTTCGTGTGCAAGACCTTCCATAAAGTTGGCAGTCTGACGTGCTTCCACAGCACCGGTGCCGGTGAAGATCGCCTTATCGATCTGCAGAGGCTGATTCCGCAGATCCAGCATCCAAGAGCTCAAGGAGCTGATGTTGTCCTTAAACACAGACAAACGATCGGGAATTACATAGGGCTTGGTCACAAAGTCTTGCAACTGCATCTCCAAGGTCTTCAAAATGTTTGCAGAAGCCAAGGAGCCGTTCAAAGCAATTACTTCTTCTTCAATTGCTTGCAGGCTGACCAAAACATCCTCCAGCATTTCCATCAAACCGTCTACACGCTCATCCAACTCATAGTCACGATAGGTATCGGGATCGGTACCGGTAACAATGATGATCTTACGGTAGATATAGTTCAACTGATAAACCAGATCTTCAGCACTACGGCCTACGTTTTCCATGGGACCGATGATTGCTTCCATGGAGAAGGTGTGCTTACCTTCGGTAAGATAAAACTTATAATCGAAGGTATCGCCGTTTTCATCCACGCCGCCGGCCTTGGTATATTGGAAACCACTGCCGTAACCGAAAGCAACCTCAGATGCCTCGGCAAAAGGAAGCTTACCATCAATCAAAATCTTACGGTAAGAGATCGAGTCCTCAACATAAGACTGACGGAAACGGAAACCGATGGTATAGTAGCCGGTTTCGGGAACATCGATGGTCCAGTTGATCACCTGACCGTTGGCATTCCAGTTTTCGCCGCCCACTACATTCATCTTGGTTTTGCTGATGCTGTAAGGAGTAACCTTCGGATCGCTACGATCGTATGCAGGCTGGATCAGAGATTCACTCTTATCGTTGTAATCTTCCATTTCCAATTCAAAAGCCTGATTTACATCAGCAGCGCCCTTGGCATCATTTTCAGCCAGATAATCTTCGTAGGAAATCGTTTCCCCTTCATTATGAAGACGAATAGTATCCAAAGCAAGAATGCCGGAAGCAAAAGTCAAGGTGATGGTATGAGAACCCTCAGTCAAATAGAACATTGCAGGATCATCAAACACACCGTCCGGATCGCGAACATCTTTTACCAACCACTTTTCAGCTTCGACCTGTTTTGCATAGAGGTCATTCCCCACATCATCGTGAGGACGCTCCTCGCCGGTCACGATAAACTCATCGGCCCAATTACGCTTCAGGGTAAAACGATCAGCATCGTTGTGAGGCAATGCACCGTCAACAGAAACGGCCAACTCATAGTTTTTACCGTTGCCGTCCCCCACCAAAGCCTGATACACAAGCTCCAGAGCATACAAACCGGTTTTTGCAACGTTTACAGTGTATGTAACAGAGCCCAGATCGCTCATCACAAAAACCTGATCGCGGCCTTTGAACTCAGCCTCAACGGTATGAGGCGCCGTTGCAGCAGTGAACTGATCTGCAGAAACCAGGATTTCAGGCATCGCCTTATCATAATCCTTGTACTGCGCATAGTAGTCCACATATCTGCCCTCTCGATGGAATCCGACTACCGAAACACCGTCTGCACCGGTTGTTGCAGAATCCGATGTGCCAGCCGCATTCGCACCGTCTGCCGGTTCGGCAAAGACAAATGCTGACATGGAGAACAACATTGCCAAAATCAGCAAAACCGACAGAAAAGAACGCAATACGAAACTAACATTCTTGTCTTTCATAAACTACCTCCAGAATAAATTGATCCGCATTTTGAAAGAAACCATTTTCGTTTGTGACATCTTTACACAGGTTGATTAGCAAATTACACAAATGAATTTTGGAGTCATTTCTCCACACTATCGTAGGAATTATAGCATATAATATATATAATTTCAATGATATTTTTAAAAAATTAAGAATAAAATTTGATTTTTTTTAAAATCTTTTATTCCGGCAAAGTTCGGTTTACATAATGATTTGTGCAATATAAACAAAAATGCCACTCATAAAAATTTTGAGTGGCATTTTTTGGTTATTTTGTACATTCTTGTTGTTGTTTCAAGAGGTCGTGCTTAATGGTCCATAAATCCAAAGAGTAATCTACGTAATACTCATGAGGATTCTCGAAGCGTTTCACCTCATCCCAAAGCAACGCAACTTGTTTCAAAGAATAGTTACGGATCTCAGCCGTAGACGGTTTATCATACACCAACTCCCCTTTCAAGAAAATCGGTTGCAACAGCGGAACCGCCTTAAAATCGGTAACCACCTTTTCCTTCCAGGTATGAACAGGATCAAACAAGGTGTAGGGTTTCGACTCATCAATCACCTCATCATGTAGGGTGATCAAGTCTGCGATAGCCATATCGGTTTCCTTGGAAAAGAAGCGATAAACCTGCTTAAAACAAGGTGTTGTGATCTTTTCAATATTCTCCGAAACCTTAATTTTCGGCGTCACGCTGCCGTCCTCTTCTTCCACAGCAACCAGCTTATAAACACCGCCGAAAACCGATTCACTGCGAGAGGTTATCAAGCGCTCACCCACACCGAAAAGGTCGATTTTAGCGCCTTGCATAATACAGTCTCGAATAATGTATTCATCCAAAGAATTGGATACCATAATTTTGCAATCGGGGTAGCCTGCATCGTCCAAAACCTTGCGGATTTTCTTCGAAAGATAGGTGATGTCGCCAGAGTCAATACGAACTGCCACAGGGCGGCTTCCCAAAGGCTTCAGCACCTCATCAAAGCACCGAATGGCATTGGGTAGACCCGATTTTAACACATTAAAAGTATCGATCAGTAAAACGCATGCATTGGGATAATTGCGCGCATATGCAGCAAATGCCTCATACTCACTGGGGAAGCTTTGAACCCAACTGTGAGCCATCGTTCCGGTGCTGGGCACCCCGTATAATTTATCGCAAAGAGCATTAGAGGTGCCGGTGCAGCCCGCAATGTAGGCTGCTCTTGCGCCCATCACGGATGCGGCGGTTCCATGGGCTCGGCGGGCACCGAACTCGCTCACTCCCCTACCGTCTGCGGCACGCACAATACGCGATGCCTTGGTGGCAATCAAGCTTTGGTGATTTAAGGTAAGAAGCAGCATTGTTTCAAGCAACTGGGCTTGAATGGCAGGACCACGAACCGTAAGGATCGGTTCCCCGGGGAACACAGGCGTCCCTTCAGGCACTGCATAAACATCGCAAGAAAATTTGAAGTTTTTGAGATACTCCAAGAAACCTTCGGAAAACAAACCTTTTTCCCGCAAAAAGTCAATACTTTCTTCTGAATAAGAAAGGTTGGAAATATATTCAATCACCTGATCCAATCCACAGCAAACGGCATAGCCGCCACGATCGGGAATGCGACGAAAGAATACATCAAAATAGACGATCTGCTCCCCTTTGCCCTCATTAAAGTAGCCATTGCTCATAGTGAATTCATAAAAATCATTCAATAAACTCAATTCAAATTCCGTTTTCATTTTTACTTCTCCTTTTGCGTGTATATAATTCAAATAGGAAAGGTTCTTTTGGGGATATTATATCATAAACGCAACGCGTTTTGATAAATCGTCCATCATTTTCGGTTGCCTGCCACGCAGGCGAGAAAATCGGATATCATATAATATCTGTTTGCAGATATTATATCACATTTTTACAAAGTTTCAATTCTTTTCCAAAAATCCATCAAATTTTCTTTAATTAATTATTGTTGACAAATGCATAAAAGGTGCTATAATAGATAAAAATGCACAAGAGATTTTTGAGAGTGCACAGTAAAGCCAAGGGGAACATCCCCTTCTTTTGCTGTGTGCTTTTATTTTTTGTGTGAACAAAGAAAGGAAATGACTATGAATCTTGAAAACTATTTAGTCGTATTCGCCTTCGTCTGTGCGGTTTTGGCAATTTTATTTGCAATTTTTACCGCAAAAAAGGTATTGAAATTTTCCGAAGGCACCGAAAAAATGAAGAAAATTGCCGACTCTATTCGCAAGGGTGCAAACGCATACTTAAAACGACAATACACCATCGTTTCTGTCTTTTTTGCCTGTATGTTTGTTGTTCTTTGTGCAATGGCAGGTTTTAAGTTTCTGTCTTGGGTCGTCCCCTTCGCCTTTGTGACCGGCGGACTCTTCTCCGGCTTATCGGGTTTTGTGGGAATGAAGATCGCCACCGCAGCAAACAGCAGAACCGCCAATGCCTGCCGCGAAGGATTAAATCGCGGTCTTCGCGTGGCTTTCTCTGCCGGCTCCGTAATGGGCTTTACCGTTGTAGGTCTCGGCTTGCTGGACATTTGTGTTTGGTTTATGATCCTGAAGTTTGGCTTAAAGATGGATGCTTCTGCAATCACAGGCGCAATGCTTACCTTCGGTTTGGGTGCTTCTTCAATGGCTCTTTTCGCACGTGTTGGCGGCGGTATTTTTACCAAGGCAGCGGACGTTGGTGCCGATCTTGTGGGTAAGGTTGAAGCAGGCATCCCCGAAGACGACCCCCGCAACCCCGCTGTTATTGCCGACAATGTAGGCGATAACGTTGGCGATGTTGCCGGTATGGGCGCCGATCTTTATGAGTCCTATGTTGGCTCCATCATTTCCGCTTCTGCGCTGGGTGTTGCCGCATTTAATTCCGACATCAAAGCAATGATGCTCCCCTTGATGATGGCGGCAATCGGTATTATCTGTTCCATCCTCGGCACCTTCTTTGTGCGTACAAAAGAAGGCGCAAGCCAAAAGAATTTGCTTCGCGCCCTCAGCCGCGGCACCAATCTCAGCGCCATCTTGATCGCGCTGATTGCCCTTCCTTTGGTTTGGTTCCTCTTGGGTAAAGAAAACATCAATCTTTATTTCGCTATCGTCTCCGGCCTTTTGGCGGGCGTTCTGATCGGTCAAGCAACCGAGTATTATACTTCTGATTCTTATAAACCCACTCAAAAGCTGGCCGGCAAATCCGAAACCGGTTCTGCCACCATCATTATCGGCGGTCTCTCCCTCGGCATGATGTCTACCGCGCTTCCCATTTTCATTATTGCAGTTTGTATTTTGATTGCTTATTTTGTGTCCGGTGGATTTACCAACACCGACGCTTCTATGGGTCTCTACGGCATCGCTTTGGCGGCAGTCGGAATGCTTTCCACCTTGGGGATCACCCTCGCAACCGACGCTTACGGTCCTGTTGCTGATAATGCGGGCGGTATTGCCGAAATGGCAGGCTTAGAGCCCGAGGTAAGAAATCGCACCGATGCTTTGGACTCCTTGGGAAATACCACCGCCGCTACCGGTAAGGGCTTTGCAATCGGCTCCGCCGCTCTAACCGCCTTGGCCTTAATGGCTTCTTACATTGATAAAGTGAAAACCATCGACGGCGGTGTCGAAAAGATCGCTGATCTGAGCTTAATGAATCCCACCGTACTGATCGGCTTATTTATTGGCGCATGCCTCCCCTTTGTGTTTGCCGCTTTGACCATGGAATCTGTTGGCAAGGCTGCACAATCGGTTGTGTTGGAGGTGCGTCGTCAGTTCAAATCCATCGCAGGTTTGATGGATGGAAAAGCAGATCCCGACTACGCTTCTTGCGTCGACCTCTGCACCAAATCCAGTTTGCGTGAAATGGTTCTTCCCACCATTGTTGCAATCGTAGTTCCCATTATTGTCGGTATTGTGTTGGGCTGTTCCGGTGTAGTTGGTATGTTGGCAGGTGCCACCGCTTCCGGCTTCTTAATGGCTGTATTTATGTCTAATTCCGGCGGTGCTTGGGATAATGCAAAGAAATATATCGAGAGCGGAAACCACGGCGGAAAGGGCTCTGAGCAGCATAAAGGTGCTGTTGTAGGTGACACTGTGGGCGATCCTTTCAAGGATACCTCCGGTCCCGCAATCAACATTTTGATCAAATTACTTTCGATGGTTTCCATCGTGTTTGCCGCACTGGTTGTAAACTTCAGCATTCTTTAATCACAAAGAAAAAGGACATCCGATCGGATGTCCTTTTTTATTTTGTTTTTTACAGATTTAAGAGGTTCTTCCAAGCATCAATATAGCTTTGAGCCTGACTTTCTGTCTTACCCTCTGCAAAGATCCGCAGTAAAGGCTCAGTGCCGCTGAAGCGGCAAATAACAAAGGAGTTATCCTCAAAGTGAACCTTGCAGCCGTCCTCATAACTTACAGACTTGATCTTCTGCATAAATTCGGGCAGAATGCGGTCGACCATTACCTTTGCCACCACTTCGTCTTTGGCTTCGGGTGCAAAAGGCAGGTTAAACTCAACCATTTCAAACTTACCGTATTTTTCTTCCAGTTCAGCAAATAGCTGGCTGGGAGATTTACCTGTCTTGCAAATCATTTCTGCAAACAAGGAAGCAGCATAAACGGAATCCTTTCCGTGAATATGACCGCGAACGGTCAAACCACCGGAAGATTCACCGCCCAAAACAGCATCTACTTCGTCAATTTTTGCAGAGATATACTTGAAACCAACGGGCACTTCGTAGCACTTCTCGCCCAGATCTTCTGCCAAAACATCCAACATATGGGTGGTTGCCAAGTTGCGTACAACAGGACCCTTCCAGCCCTTATACTCATGGAGATAATAATAGAGAAGCACTAAGATCTGATTTGCACTAATGTAAGTACCGTTGTGATCAATAATACCCAAGCGGTCACCGTCACCATCCACACCGATACCCAGATCATATCCACCGTCAACCACTTGTTTTGCCAAGTCCCGCAGGGTGGTCTGAGTGGGTGCGGGCATCATTCCACCGAAATATGCATCCTTATCGCTATGAATCAAATCCAAGGTACAACGAGCGGTATAAAAAATAGTCATCAAAGGATAGGTGGCGCTACCATGCATGGGGTCAAACAAAATACGAAGACCGCGCTTGCGAATAGCATCCACATCCAATACGCCCAAAATGTCATCCAAGAAATCGTTAAAGGGATTTTCCCAATAGGTGATCAAGCCTTTTTCCAACCCCTCTTCAAAAGGCATGGCAACGGGCTCCTTCACCTCGGCAATCAACTGTTCCAGTAAATTGGTGACATCAACATCCGCGTCTCTCCCCTCTTCAACGATCAATTTAATACCGTTATAGATAGGAGGGTTATGGGATGCAGTAACCTCCAAGCCAAAATGAAGATTTTGATTCTTAACGGTATGCATCACCAAAGGAGTGGGCGCACTGCGATGCATAAAAATCGCATGAATGCCGTTTCCCGCCAAAACCTCTGCCAGCCATTGACCGGCTTCAAGAGATAAAAACCGACGGTCATAGCCAATAATAACCGGTTTATCTTCCTTATGCTCTTTTTTAATTAAATTACAAACGCCTTGGCCAACCAAGCAGATATTGCTTTTCACAAACTCAGAGCCGATCTCTGCACGCCAGCCACCAGTTCCGAAACGAATCATCAGATAAAACCTCCTTGATTATTCATTAAAACTGCAAACAACCGTTACATCGGGATGCAGTTGAAGAATAGATGCGGGAACCATGGGAGTAACAGGACCGTGAAGAGCTTTTTCCAAAGTTTCGGCCTTTGCTTTACCGTGAACGATCATTACGATCTTCTTGGCAGTCATGATTCCTTTAAGACCCATACTCAAAGCCTGAGTAGGAACATCCTCTTTGGAAGCAAAGAAACGAGAATTTGCCTCAATGGTGGAGTCTTCCAAAGTCACCAAATGAGTGCCGACAGGAAAATGATCATCAGGCTCATTAAAACCAACATGACCGTTCAAACCCATACCGAGAATTTGAAGATCGATACCGCCCAATTCTTCAATGCGCCGGTCATAGGCGGCGCACTCCGCCTCGGGATCCTTGGTCAAGCCATCGGGCACATAAGTAAACTCTTTGCGGATATTCACATGATCAAACAAATTGTTATTCATAAAATAACGATAGCTTTGATCATTTTCGGGAGACAACCCGTAATACTCATCCAAATTCACGGAGGTGATCTTGGAAAAATCAAGGGTACCTTCTTTATTCATCTTAATCAGTTCCTGATACATGCCGATGGGCGAAGAGCCGGTAGCAAGTCCTAAAACGGAATCGGGCTTATTGCGAATTTGCTCGGCAACGATCTGCGCGGCACAAAGACTGGTTTCAAGATAACTGTTTGTTTCAATAACTTTCATTTTGCTACTCCCCTTAATATTTTTATAATTAAATTATAACAGTTTATGGGTTATTGTCAATATTTTTCCACCTTCAAAAAAGAAATTTATAAGCCGTGGTGCGCACTAAGACGCCCACGGCTTAATTTTGATTATTCAGCAACAATTACATCCGCCGCAAGAAGAACTTCCGCCGTCTGTGCAGGAATTTCTCCGACGCCGTCCGCAATCGTTCGATTGGTTATCCCCCAAAAAGGAGGCAACAATAATTGCCAAAACCAAAGTGACAATACAATCCGACATATTTACTCACCTCAGTTCAGTATATGTAAACCAACCAAGTTTGAACACAAATCACCATTTGAAATAAAAATTTGTATCCCAAGCAGGCAAAGAAGGAAAATGGCGAAGATAAACCTTCACATTTGGACAAATCTCTTGAATCAGCAGCGGAATGGAAAACAGATCCTCCGATCGGTGATAGGCGGCAACATCCATTTTGGGTTTGCAACGTTTGATCAACGACGATGCGCCTTGAATAACGGCATTTTCCATTCCTTCTACGTCCATTTTGATCCAAGTAAAGGATCTGCCCAAAAATAAATGATCGACCGTTTCTGCAGCGATTTTGCCGATCCCTGAAGCAATCGAATGCGACTTTCTTCCGCCATCCATCGCAAAAACACGCTCCCCAATCGTTTGATCCAAGCAACAATGGTAGCAATTAATATTCGGCAACTCTGCCGTGTTTTTTAATAATTTTTCAAAATTCTTACGATCGGGCTCTACAGCATCTATTCTGCTGTACTTGTATTGTGTCCACCGTGCAAATCGCAGTGCAGTATCTCCGTTATAAGCACCGATATCCAAATATTGCTCGTTCAAATTCAAGCCCAAAGTGTCATACGCCTCTTTCGGGTCACTTTCACAATCAAAAAGATATTGGATCTTTCCCGTAAGCTTGGCGCGGATCACATTTTCAAAGACTTTTTTCGATTGATCATCTGCCAACATTATGTAAACTTGTTCGAGTTTTTCTCGATTTTGACATAAAAAGTCTTCGTCAAAAAGCGTTTCTCCGGCCACCGGAACATCCGGCGCATAAACTTCCTGCTCTTGCATAATACGACGCACATTATCCATTACATCCGCACGGTGGGTACCAAAGGATAAAAGAACGATCATTTCGCCCAATTGAGTTTTTAATTCCTCATAGCTGCAAACGGTAAAACCGCGAAAGCTTTGATGGCGCACAAATCCGTCGCTGGCAAATACGCCTTGCGCCTTAATTCCACGTTGTTCCAACACATCCAGAATCCGATTCGCGCCATTCCCCATCCCATATAGCACAATGGGCTTATTCGATTGTTTTAAGTATTTCCATAACTCCATTACAGAACCCTCAATTCAGTTGCAATTTACACCAAATTATGCTAAACTTATAAAAAACGAAAGAGAACCGCCATGAAACTTCGACACAATATATTGTTCATATCAGTAATACTCTGTCTGTTTTGGCCCTTAGGGATTATTGTATTAATCAAATCCAACAAAGCCATTTGGCAAAAATGGGTAATGGCACTTGCCGGATTGTTGATCTTTTGCGCACTTCTGTTCCCTGCCTTTATCCACACTGATCCGTTTCCAAACGAAGATGCCTTTGATCTTACGGTTACCCGTAAGACGATGACGGTAGGTCAATCGGGCGGACTTTCAGTCACAACCGATCATTTCTATTATACAGATTATACCGCAGAATGCAATAACGATATTTTGAAAATTGATAATAATATTTACACTGCCGTAAACGTCGGTTCCAGCGAAATCTTCGTCACGTTCGGCAATCAAACCCGTACCGTTCAGATCACGGTCACAGAAGGTACTGCAACCGATCAAACCGTTTACGCCTCCCCTACCGGCAAACGATATCACGCAACACAATCGCACGCAGGCACCAACGGGCTTCCCTTTTCCGAAGAAGAAGCGCTTCAATCCGGAAAAACGCCATGTAAGGTTTGTTGGAAATAAACGATAATAAAAATCCTTGAAAATTGCTTTTCAAGGATTTTTATTTATATCAATTATACGTTATCGGGAATCTTGTCGTAACCGTTTTTATTTTCGGTCAGTGTGATTGCCTTGGCCCACTCTTCATAAGCGGCGGTATAATCTGCAGTTTTCTTGGCAGAAATACAATCAGCCTTCCAAGCGGTCTCACCTTCACCGATGAAATAGCAAATAGCGTAACCGTCTGTGATCTCCACAAGTTCAAAATCTCCCGCTGCACGGCCCTCTTTGAATGCCCAAGCGGATACAGCCGTATCAAAGTCATTTGCAGCAAAGTTTTCACAAAGACCACCGGTACCTGCGGTATTACCGTCCTCGCTGTATTCAGCGGCATAGGTCAAGAAAGCATCGTCGGTCAAGCCTTCATCCTTCAGCTTCTTCATAACATCTTCTGCGGCAGCTTTTGCTTTAGCAAGATCCTTATCATAGGAAGCCTTGGTGAATACCAATTGGCGAATATTCTTAGTGGCACTCTCATCACGATAAGGAGTAGCGGTCAGATAATAAACGGTATAAGTACCGCTTTCATCATCCTCAATGTAGGTCTCGCCAACCTTTGCGGTATCAAACATCCAAGTAGATGCGGCATTATCGGTTACGCGGGTAACCTTATTCAACTTCAGCCCTGCCAAAGTTTCCTCAATATGATCTTCCAGATCTTCTTTAGTATAATCCTTGGTAATGGGAGTGTTGGCACGAATATCAGCCTCTACCCATTTAGCAAAGTCTTCGCCGCTCTTAACAGCCGCCAAAGCATCGGCTCTTGCCTTTGCATCGGCATAGGTTGCAGAATCCTTGGTATCCTTTGCTTCAACATCATAGGTATAATAATCGACATAAAGATAGGTTTTAATGTTATCTTTATAATACTGCTCAATTTCAGCATCGGTATAAACTAATTTGCCGTTATAATCCTTATAGAACTTATCGGCCAAGGCAGAAAGTTCCAAGCACTTGCGAACATCGGATTCCTGAACACCGGTACCAAAAACCATAGAAAAGATCTTGTCTTCCTTATAGGAATTCTCTTTTGCAAACTCCTTGTAACTGTCAAGAGCAGTCTGAATGGTCTTTTGATCTGCCTCTTCCAGCTTCATACCTGCTGCCAAAGCCTTTTCGGCAAGGTAGAGCATTTCTTTCACTTGAGCAGAAGTCTGATCGCAGAAATACTCAAACCAAGTGGAGCCGCTCTGGAAAGTGCTGTCCTGACGACGCAAAGACACATTCGGATCAAGACCGATCGAAGTGACATAAGAAGAATAATTATTGACAAACGTATTATACTGCGTAAAGAAATAATAAGACATCATTGTTGCATCAACAGTATAATTTTCAGTTTGCATCACAACAGTGCCACGCTGAATATCACCGCGGGAATATGCAGATTGATAAACAGTTTGATAAATAAAACCTGCCGCAAGGCAGAGAACCAAAACAGCCGCAATGATCGAGGTTACGATCGTGGTTGTTTTTTTCTTTTTTGCCTTCTTTGCAAGCATTACCTTCATTGCTTCTTTTTCGGCGGCACGGCCTTCCCGTACCCGTTGTCCTTTACCCATTGGGGGTTACCTCCGTAAATTAAAATACATTAGATATATTATACAACATTCTTTTTGATTTGTGAATATCAAAATCATTAAAAAACTGTAAAAATCAAAAAAAGTAGGCAGCCTTTCGACTGCCGACTTTCAAATTTGGATTATTGATCGCCGAAACGGTTTCTTGCCACATAAGAAGTATGCAAGATCTCGTGAGCCTTATGGCTGCCGGGACGCTCCAAATACTCCTTATAGAGTTCTTTGATCATGGGGTTCTCGTGAGACTTTCTCAAAGTCATTGCGGCATCGGTATCATACAGAGCCTTAGCACGCATTGCACGCAGATCCTCATAATTACGAACAGAAGCGGGCTGATAGGGCTGCCCGCCGCCGTTTACACAGCCGCCGGGGCAACCCATGATCTCGATAAAGGTATAGTCGGCTTCGCCTGCCTGAACCTTCTTCAGCAGTTCTTTGGCATTTGCCAAACCGGAGCAAACAGCAACCTTAACATCCAGATCGCCAACTTTATAAGCGGCCTCCTTGATGCCTGCGGTTCCGCGAACATCATGGAATTCCAACTTGCCCAGTTCTTCACCGGTCAAGGTTTCAACTGCAGTACGCAGAGCAGCTTCCATAACACCGCCGGTAGCACCGAAGATCAAGCCTGCACCGGAACCGATACCCAGAGGAGTATCGAACTCGCTGTCTTCCAACTTAGTGAAGAACAGACCTGCTCTCTTGATCATTCTTGCCAACTCGCGGGTGGTGATAGCGATATCCACATCGGGAACACCTGCAGCAGACTGATCCTCACGACCTACTTCAAATTTCTTTGCAGTACAGGGCATTACGGATACGCTGACGATATCTTTGGGATCAATGCCATTCTTTTCTGCATAATAGGTCTTCACCAAAGCGCCGAACATCTGCTGAGGAGACTTACAAGAAGACAGATGGGGGATCATATCGGGGAAATAGTGCTCGCAGAACTTGATCCAACCGGGAGAGCAAGAGGTGATCATAGGCAGAGTGCCGCCCTTCTGAACACGCTCGATCAATTCGTTTGCTTCTTCCATAATGGTAAGGTCGGCGGTAAAATTGGTGTCAAACACTTTATCAAAGCCAAGCTTCTTCAAAGCAGTAACCATTTTGCCTTCCACGTTGGTACCGATGGGCATATCAAAAGCTTCGCCCAAAGTAACACGGATGGAGGGAGCCACCTGCACAACAACGTGCTTGGTGGGATCAGCCAAAGCGGCCCAAACTTTATCGGTATCGTCCTTCTCATGCAGTGCACCGGTGGGGCAAGCAACAATACACTGACCGCAAGATACGCAAGAGGTCAGACCCAGTCCATCATCAAAAGCGGAACCGATATGAGTAGCAAAGCCTCTGTCATTAGCACCGATTACGGAAACACCCTGCAATTTCTCGCAGACTGCCACGCAACGACGGCAAAGGATACACTTGTTATTGTTGCGCACCATATGAACAGCGGTATCATCTTCTTCATAGAAGTTTACATCGCCGCCAAAGGCATCTTCATTCTCAACGTTGTATTCTTTGCACAGACGCTGCAATTCGCAATCGCCGGAGCGAACACAAGAGAGACACTTTCTGTCATGGTTAGACAGGATCAATTCCAAAGTCTGCTTTCTTGCCTTCAGAACCATGGGGCTATGGGTATAAATGTCCATACCCTCGGCTACGGGGAAAACGCAAGCAGCAACCAAACGGCCTACGCCGTTCACTCTGTTTTCAACAACGCAGATACGGCAAGCACCGATTGCATTGATCTCTTTCAGGAAGCACAGAGTGGGAACGTCAATATTCATTTGTCTGGCAGCCTCCAGCACAGTGGTACCGGCAGGTACGCTGATAGGAGTGCCATTGATTTTTAAGTTAATCATTTGCATTATCTTCCTCTCCTTTACTTCCGAATAATTGCCTTGAACTTACACTTGCTCATACAAACGCCGCACTTAATGCACTTATCTTGATCGATGGTGTGCAGATTCTTAACAGTGCCGGTGATTGCATTTACAGGACAGTTGCGGGCACACAAAGTACAACCCTTACACTCATCGGTGATCTCATAGCGCATCAGATCCTTACATACGCCTGCAGGACAACGCTTCTCAACAACGTGAGCTTCATATTCATCTCTGAAATAACGCAGAGTGGACAACACAGGGTTCGGAGCAGTCTGACCCAGACCGCACAGAGAGTTTGCCTTAATGTAGTAGCACAGCTCTTCCAACTCATCAATATCTTTAAGAGTTGCTTTGCCGGAGGTGATCTTGTTCAGATACTCCAGCATTCTCTTGGTACCGATGCGGCAAGGAGTACACTTACCGCAAGACTCATCAACGGTAAACTCCAAGAAGAACTTCGCGATATCTACCATACAGTTATCTTCGTCCATAACGATCAAGCCGCCGGAACCCATCATAGAGCCGATTGCAACCAGATTGTCATAGTCGATGGGGGTATCAATCAAGGAAGCAGGGATACAGCCGCCGGAAGGACCACCGGTCTGAGCAGCCTTAAACTTCTTGCCGTTGGGGATACCGCCGCCGATATCTTCAATAACTTCACGCAAGGTGGTACCCATGGGGATCTCAACCAAGCCGGTGTTGGTGATCTTTCCGCCCAAAGCGAATACCTTGGTACCCTTGGACTTTTCGGTACCCATAGAGCCAAACCAATCAGCGCCTTTCAGAATGATCTGAGGAATGTTGGCATAGGTCTCAACGTTACAGTTCATAGTGGGGATGCCGAAAATACCCTTTTCAGAGGGGAAAGGAGGACGGGGACGGGGCTCACCGCGGTTACCCTCAATAGAGGTCATCAGAGCGGTTTCTTCACCGCAAACGAATGCACCGGCACCCAAGCGGATCTCCATATCGAAGTTGAAGCCGGTCTCAAAGATGTTCTCACCCAACAGACCGTATTCACGAGCCTGATCGATAGCAATTTGAAGTCTGCTGACAGCGATGGGATACTCTGCACGAATATACACAAAGCCCTTGCAAGCGCCAACTGCATAAGCGGCGATAGCCATTGCTTCGATAACAGAATGGGGGTCACCCTCCAAAATGGAACGGTCCATAAATGCACCCGGGTCACCTTCGTCTGCGTTACAGCAAACATACTTCACATCAGCCTTGGTGCGGGAAGCCAGATCCCACTTCAAACCGGTGGGGAAACCGCCGCCGCCACGGCCACGAAGACCGGAGTCTTTGATCGCCTGAATCACATCGGCAGGCTTCATCTCAGTCAGAACCTTACCCAAAGCCTGATAACCGTCATAAGCAATGTACTCATCAATGATCTCGGGGTTGATCACACCGCAGTTCCGCAGAGCTACGCGCTTTTGCTTCTTATAGAAGTTGGTGTCGTTCAAAGAAGCGTGAACACCTTGATCCACCATCTCTGCCACTTCACTGTAGAGATACTTCTTAACGATACGACCCTTAATGATATGCTCGGAAACGATCTCGGGGATCGCATCGGCATCAATACGGCTGTAGAAAGAACCTTCGGGATACACGATCATAATGGGACCCAAAGCACACAAACCGAAGCAACCGGTCATAACAACCTTTACTTCGTCCTGAAGATTGTTCTTCTCCAGTTCAGCGTTCAGGGCTTCCATAATGCTCAAGGAGCCGGAGGAAGTACAACCTGTACCGCCGCAAATCAAAATATGGTTTCTAATCATTGTCTAAAATCCCCCTTATTTCTGATAAGCACCGATGGTGTATTCCTGAACGATTTTGTTGTTCACAATATGCTCAGTCACAACCTTGGCAACTTTGTCCTCATTCATTTTAACATAAGTGGTCTTGTTACCGTCGGGAGTAACGATCTCAACAACCGGCTCATATTGGCAGATGCCGATGCAACCGGTCTGGGTGCAAATCACATTGTTCAGCCGGCGATCCTCGATCTCTTTCAGGAATGCATTCAGAACAGGACGTGCACCTGCAGCAATACCGCAAGTAGCCATACCGACCACAACGCGAATAGCGTTCTCATCATCTGCAGAACGCATATTTACTTTGTTCTGCATTTTTTCTTTAATTGCTTGCAATTCTGCTAAAGATTTCATTTATATTTTTCCTCCTTGAATGTTCTGCAAATTCTCGTTGATATATTCTTCGATCCAACTCAATACAGCGGGCTCCGATAACGGGATATCACACAACTGCTCATGCAGTTCATCGGTATCAAAGGTAAAAGCACCTTGATCCGTAACGTGACGGTAAATAAAGCGGATGCTATCGTTAGCTTGAATCAAGCTGACCATCGTGCCGGCCATATCGCCGATCGGGGCACGATCCAAATGGTCATAGCGAAAAGAAGCGTAAACACGCGTTCCCTCCCCTACTTTTGATTGGATGGCAAACGTTCCGTCGGTATCCTCGGCACTTTGCTTAAACAAAGGAATTCCGAGACCGACCTTTCGGGTGGTTCGGGTGGTGACAAACGGGTCCGTCACCCGACGCACAAACTCTTCATCCATACCGCAGCCGTTATCTGAGATCTCAATTTCAACCAGATTGGTAGAAATCCGTTCCGAAACATCAATCTCAATCTTTTTGGCACCGGCTTTTATTGAGTTATATGTAATGTCAAGAATATTTAGCGATAATTCTTTCATGAACTCAGTTCATATATTTTTTCAAAATATCAGGAATATCACCAACAACCAAACGGCCATACACTTCTTCATTGATGGTCATAACAGGTGCAAGACCGCAAGCGCCGATACAACGGGTTGCTTCCAGAGAAAACTTACCGTCAGCAGAGCACTCACCTACATCAATGCCGATAATTTCCTTAATCTTATTCAGGATATCGCCGGAACCCTTAACGTAGCAAGCAGTTCCCAGGCAAACGCCGATCTTATACTCGCCCTTGGGCGCCAAGGAAAACTGTGCATAGAAAGTAACAACACCGTAAATGTGCTCCAAAGGAATGTCAAGACCTTCGGATACAATCTTCTGCACTTCGATGGGCAGATAGCCATAGATCTCCTGTGCTTCCTGCAAAACGGGCATCAGAGGGCCATCTTGATTCTTGTGCTTCGCAATTACTTCACGCAACTGCTGCTCTTGCTCTTTTGTTCCCTTGAATGGAACGGGACATTTGTTGCTCATTTTTCATCCTCCTTTATATTGAAACTGCATTGCAGTATCGTCCAACTGAACAAACATATTGATTATAACACACTTTTATATAGATTTCTACATCTTTTTTCAAAAATTCCGAATTATTCCTCATTTTTTCTACTTTTCAAGTAGTTTATCAAGGATTGAGCGGAATTTTCAGGTAAATCAACCAAATTTTCACCTGAGTGCTCCCCAATATCCTGCAGATAATGGGCATCCGAATCGTGAAGATACTTGTATGGCCGCGCTCCGAGTCCGGCGGTTGCATCAAGAAAATACTCCGGGAGATTGCGAGAGAGTTCAAAGGAAGAAAAGCCCATATAATCTCCTACCATACCAAAGTTTCCCACCAAGCTTTTGGTCGCTTTATCGATATGGGCGGGCACAGCAACACCGCCATAAGAACTCACTAATTCAGGCAGACCGTCCAATGAAATTGCCGTTGCATTAATGAGATATCGCGCCTCTTCCCCAACCACCTGATCATTTTCATCCATAAACAGCTGACGTCCAAAAATCTCCGGCTGGTTTTCAACCTTCGGCAATGCCGGAGCCACCTGCTCACGATCAAATGCATGGGCTGCTTCAAGGGTGGGAAAAAGGCATAAAACGTGAATTTCTTCCGCAGTTTCCAATTCCATAGCCGGCACCACGGTAATCCCTGCCGAATTCCCTACCGAAACCACGGCATCCAAATTGCCGGTGGTATTATGATCTGCCACCGCAATCATATCAAGACCGCAGATCAACGCCATATTCACAATATTATTCGGCGTCATATCTTCATCTCCGCAAGGAGAAAGCGCCGAGTGGATATGCAGATCATAGCGCAGTTTCATTCATTCTTCTCCCTTTCAGGCATTCAAAACCTTATGAATCAGCACAGCGGTCTCATAAGAAGTTTTTTCGGAAGACAACACGATCACATCATTCTCTTCCGCTTTTTTCAACACAGCGGCATCGGGCCGTACTCCCTCTGTCAAAATAACACAGGGCAGATCGGCCATTACGGCAACAGCGATCACATTGGCATTAGACATCACGGTTACCAAAGCATCATCATCCTTCGCTCTGCCGATCACCCAAGATAGAAGGTCACAGCAATATGCACCGCAAACCGTGCGACCTTCAACCTCAGAACCGATCAAATAATTAAATCCGCACGCAGCGGCAAGCTCATGTACATTCATCAGTCCATAATATCCTTCAAGCGATTTTTTAACACAATTAAGCAATCTGCCATTTTTGCCGTTCCGTTCACAACATCTACGGCGAAAGCGTGACACGACGGAGAACCGCAAGCAGAACAGTCGATACCCGGCAGGTTTTCTTCAATGGAACGAATTTCCTGCATCTTCTTCATGGCACGCTGCAAATCTGAATCCAACTGCATAACAGGATCGTATTCGATGGTACTGTTCCAATCGTACTGCTTCAAGGGCAAATCAAAATCTTTAATCCGATTGCAAGAAACAGGCTTATACTTACGCAGCTGACGCACGCGGGTTCTTGCAACATAGGGATTTTCAATGGTCAAACACCCGCCGACACAGCCGGAAACGCAAGCACCAAGCTCCACAAAAGTAACATCCGAAAGCTTATCGTCTTCAATCTCTTCCAAAATCTTGATCACATTTTCCATACCGTCTGCAGCCAAATACTGAGTACTCAGCAGTGAAGTCGCTTCACCACCGGTATACGACCAAGATATTCCGGTTAAACCACATTCCGAAAGAGGAAGCGGTTGCTTAATCTTATTCATTGCCGAAAGCAACGGTTTATAGACATCGGAAATAGCTAAAACCCCATCCACATCTGTAGAATCAAAACCCAACGGCTGATGCATAGCAGTTACTTTTGCAGGGCAAGGGGAAATAAAGAACACACCGATTTTTTCAGAAGGAAGACCGGTCTTCTCCATCGCCTCACGACGAGCAATAGCGGCAGCCACATCAACAGGGGCGCGAACTGCCAAAAGATGCGGGATCAATTTCGGAAAGCGCACACGAATCAAACGAACGACCGCGGGACATGCCGAAGAAATCAGAGGCTTGGGACAATCGGGCTGCGCCATTATCATACGGGTGTACTCAGACACCAATTCGGCGGCACGAGCCACCTCAAACACATCATCAAATCCAATGTCAAGCAACCCGTTCAAGACATAATCCACATTGTCCAAATTATTAAACTGACCGTAAAGTGAAGGCGCCGGCAAAGCAACATTATATTCAAACTGTTCCAGCATAGACAACTTGTCAAAAACCGCCTTTTTCGCACGATGGGGGCAAACACGAATACATTCCCCACAGTCGATGCACCGCTCTTTGATAATGGTTGCCTTACCGTTCTTTACACGAATTGCCTCGGTAGGACATCTTTTTACACAGGTGATACATCCGCGGCAACGGGATGCATCCAATGTAACAGAATGGAAATAATCCATATTATCACCTCAAGTATTGATTTGAATTGTTAACGTAGTTCCGACTCCAATTTCAGTTTCGATCTTCAAATCATCTGAATACTTCTTAATATTCGGCAAGCCCATACCTGCACCAAAGCCGAGATTGCGCACCTCTTCCGGCGCGGTGGAATATCCTTCTTGCATCGCCAAAGAAACATCCTTAATACCGGGACCGCGATCAGCCAAAATGATGCGAATGGCTCCCTCAGCAATTTCCACGGTAGCTTCACCACCGTCTGCATGGATCACCATATTGATTTCACCCTCATACATCGCGATGGCAACACGGCGAATAACATCGGGCGAAAAGCCCAATTGCTTTAATGTTTTTTTAACAGCGGAGGACGCTTCACCGGCCATACCGAAATCTTCGCCATCCACCTGGTATTTCAAAACGATCGATTCCATTATACTTTATCAATCCCTTCGCTGTATAATCCGTTTGCATAAAGAATGCCGCAAGCTGTGTACATCCGATAATCGGTTGCCATCACCATAATTCCGTTGCTCTCAGCCAAAGAAACAGTGGTATCATCCGGTCTCTTCCCACGAACAAATACAATGCACTTCATATCCATCATCTGTGCAGTGCGCACCGTTTGGGGATTGACCAAACCGGTCAGCAAAATGCTTTGGTCCTTCACAAAGGCCAATACATCGCTCATCATATCCGAGCCGCAAGCACTTTTTACCTCATTTTCCAACCGTTCTTCACAGCAAAGAACCTCCGCGTCCAATAATTCACGTACATTTGAAAGTTTCATCTTTCAATCTCCTTAAAATGCAAAATGAAATCGATATACTATATCACAATGATTATAGCATATTTTATATTAATATTCAAGTCGTAAGTTATCGAAAAATAAGTTGACTTTTATTTAATATAGTTTTATAATTAATATAAAATTTTTAAGAAAGGTGTTTTACAATGAGAGTTTACAATTTTTCCGCAGGTCCCTCCATGCTTCCTCTCGAAGTGTTGGAAAAAGCCGCCAGTGAGATGACCGAATATGGCACCTCCGGTCAATCCGTTATGGAGATGAGTCATCGTTCCAAGGAGTATGGTGCTATTATCGAGTCAGCGGAAAGTTTGCTCCGCAAAGTCCTTTCGATTCCCGAAAACTATAAAGTTTTGTTTTTGCAAGGCGGCGCTTCCAGCCAATTTGCCATGATTCCTTTGAACCTGATGACCAAAAACGGCAAAGCCGACTATGTGATCACCGGTCAGTGGGCAAAGAAATCTTATAAAGAAGGCTGCCGCTACGGTAATTGCCGTGCTGTTGCCTCCAGCGAAGATAAAACTTTCTCTTACATTCCCGAATTGAACAGTGCGGATTTTGACCCCGAAGCAGACTATTTCCACATCTGTTACAACAATACCATCTACGGCACTAAGTTCTATAAGCTGCCCGAAACCGGCAATGTGCCTTTGGTGGCCGATATGTCTTCCTCCATTTTGAGCGAAGAGATCGATGTTTCCAAGTTCGGCATGATCTATGCAGGTGCTCAAAAGAATATGGGCCCCGCAGGTTTGACTGTGGTAATTATCCGCGAAGATTTGATCGGCGAGCCTCAGGAATGTACCCCCACCATGTTTACTTACAAGACTCATTCCGAAAACGGTTCTATGTTCAACACTCCCCCCACCTATGCCATCTACATCCTGAAGTTGGTTTTGGAGTGGATCGAGAATATGGGCGGCATTAAAGTTTTGGAAGAGCAAAACAAGAAAAAAGCAAAACTGCTCTATGATTTCTTGGATCAATCCGAAATGTTCCATCCCACCGTTATGGGCGAATCTCGTTCTTTGATGAACGTCCCCTTTGTGACCGGCAATGATGAGTTGGACAAAAAGTTCATCGCAGGTTGCACCGCAAACGGTTTTGTGAACATTAAAGGTCACCGCTCTGTGGGCGGTATGCGCGCCAGCATTTATAACGCAATGCCCTATGAAGGTGTTGAAGCGCTGGTCAACTATATGAAAAAGTTTGAAGAAGAAAACAAATAAAGGTGAATTTTATGAAAATCCAAACTCTGAATAAAATTGCAAAAATCGGTCTTGACGGTTTTGACGGAAAATATGAGATCTGCGACACCTGCGATACCCCTGACGGTATTTTGGTGCGCAGTGCCTCCTTGCATGATATGGAACTGCCTGCTTCCCTTTTGGCCGTTGCTCGTGCAGGCGCCGGTGTGAACAACATTCCCTTGGATGTTTGCGCTGAAAAAGGCGTTGTGGTGTTCAACACCCCCGGTGCAAATGCCAACGCTGTTAAGGAGCTGGCTATTGCCGCTCTGTTCCTTGCTTCCCGTGATATCGTCGGCGGCATTGAATGGGCAAAAAACCTGACCGGTGATGATGTTGCAAAGCAAGTTGAAAAAGGCAAGTCTCAGTTTGTCGGCCCTGAAATCTTAGGCAAGAAATTGGGTATCATCGGCTTGGGCGCCATTGGCGTTCAGGTTGCAAACGCTGCTCAGCATTTGGGTATGACTGTTTACGGCTATGATCCCTACATCTCCTTGCAATCCGCTTGGAACCTCAACCACCACGTTATCAAAGCGGCAGATGTGAATGACATTTATGCTCAATGCGATTATATTTGCCTCCACGCTCCTCTGACTGCCGAAACCAAGCACAGCATCAATAAAGACACCATTGCCACTATGAAAGACGGTGTGCGGATCCTGAACCTGTCCCGCGCCGATCTTGTGAACGATGAGGATATGACCGCCGCTTTGGAAAGTGGCAAGGTTGCAAAGTATGTGACCGACTTCCCCAATGCCAACACCCTGAAAATGAAAAATGCAGTTCCCATCCCCCACTTGGGCGCTTCCACCCCCGAGAGCGAAGACAACTGTGCTGTGATGGCTGTTAAAGAACTGCGCGAATATTTGGAATTCGGTAACATTACCAACTCTGTAAACTATCCCGCAGTTTCCGCACCCTTTGCTTCGGCTTTGCGTATTTGTATTTGCCATCGCAACATTCCCAATATGCTGGCTTCTCTTTCTGCTATTGTATCTGCAGAGGGTGTCAACATTGATAACCTGATCAATAAATCCAAGGGCGAATATGCATACACCATCATCGATTGTAACTCCGATGTTGCCGATGCTGTTATCGAAAAACTGAACGCTGTAGACGGTGTTCTTCGCATTCGTTGTATTCGCTAATAAGAATCAAAACAAAAAGGTGCTTCTTATGAAGCACCTTTTTTATTGCGGTTAAAACAAATAATAAAATAGATTGATATTTGAACAAGAAATGTGATCGTCCAGGATATGGGATAGGATACAAACAAAGTTTCCAATGTATGATGTTGATGAAAAACCGTATAGATCCAAAGAACACGAAAGCCACAAACACCAAGGACTGTAACCAACATCGTAACCAACGAATGTCCCATCCCCCGAATCACACCTGTAGTTACCTCCATCATACCGCCAATGAAATAGAACAATCCAATGTATGTTATTTTAATAAAGCCATATCGAATAGCTTCCGCCGAGTCGGTGACATAGATCGAGAGTAATGGCTCTGCAAAAATATAACACAATGAACCGGCAATTATACCGGCCGCCAAAACCGTAATCAGGCAATATCCAAGAACCTTATGTATACGCTTAAACTGCCCTGCGCCGTAGTTTTGACCGGTGAAATTCAAAGCTGTTTGCCCGAAGGCACTGATAATAACCCCCACAAAGCCTTCCACGCTGGAGGCCGCCGCACAACCAGATACCGCAATATTTCCGAAAGAATTTACGGAAGACTGGATCAACACATTTGAGATAGAAAACAAAGAACTCTGGAATCCGGCCGGCAGCCCGATGGCAAGAATACGCCCCAATGCAATTTTATCAAAGCGCATTTTGGAAAGGCTCAACTTACAAGCATCTGTTCTTTGTCTTAAAGCGATAATAACCAGAATGGCAGAAACGCATTGCGAAATAGTGGTTGCCAAAGCAACACCCGCCACATCTAAATGGAAGTAAATCACAAACACGCAGTTCAGTATAACATTTAAAATACCTGCAATGGACAAATAAATCAACGGTCGCTTTGTGTCGCCGGCGGCACGAAGGATTGCGGCACCGAAATTATACAGCAACATTGCAATAATTCCGAAGAAATAGATCTTCATATATAGAGCGGAAAGCGGCAATTGCTCCGCGGGAGTCCCCATCCAAATCAAGGCCTGCTCTGACAGTAAAACACCGCCGATTGTTAAGATCACACCGCTGACCAAAGCAACAGGGATCGCAGTATGCACCGCATAATGAACCTTCTTATCATCTCCTGCCCCAATTCCTTGGGCAACCGTAACACCCGCACCCACAGAAAGACCAACAAAAAAGTTCACAAACAAACTGGTCAAAGAACTGGTGGCACCCACTGCCCCAACCGAAACGCTTCCGCAAAAACGCCCCACAACCACAAGGTCTGCCGCATTGAATAACAGCTGCAGAATACTGCTCAAAATGATGGGGATTGTAAATTTCACGATCTTCCAAAACAAGGGACCGTGGCACATATCCATTGCTACAGCTTTTTTCATCTTTCTTGCTCCTCGAGAACCTTCTCAATCAGTTTTTCACAATCGCGTATACAATCCATTCTACCGGCTTCAACCTTATATGCACCGGAAGCGGGAATTCCCTTCAAATACCAAAGCATATGTTTACGAAATTCTACACATGCACGCTCTTCGCCTTTATCCTCGATAGTATACGACAACTGCCGAAGGCAAAGATCAAACCGCTCTCGAAGAGAATGATTCGTTTCAACCGCTCCCGCAAGATACGCTTTAATCCGATCAAATACATCAGGTGCACCCAACGCACCCCGCGCTAACATAATGCCATCGGCACCGGTTTCTTTTAAGATTCTCTCCGCCGAAGGTCCATCGACCACATCACCGTTTGCGATAACGGGAACTGAAACTGCCTCCTTGATTTTGCAAATCATCTCATAATTAGCTTTTCCCGCATAAAACTGTTCCCTTGTTCGCCCGTGTACCGTAATAAAGGCCGCACCCGCCGCTTGCATTTCCTTTGCAAAATCAATCACTTTCGGATCGATCTCATCAATGCCGATCCGCATTTTAATGCTGACAGGAACTTGATCTTTACACCCTTTGCGCGCCGCTTTCACCAAAGCAGCAGAAAGAGACGGGTCGCGCAGAAGCGCGCTACCGTCTCCATTATTGAAAATCTTGGGTGCAGGGCACCCCATATTCAAATCAATACCTGCAGGAGAAAAATGTTCCGCCACATAAGCAGAAGCATATTCCATTGCCTCTGTATCTCTCCCAAATAATTGAATCAACATCGGCTCTTCCATAGCAGTATGCTCCGCCAAAGCAGCGGTCTTTTCCGAGCCAAAGTGAATGGCTTTAGCGCTGATCATTTCCGAAACGGTATAATCAGCGCCGCATTCCCGACAAATTCGCCGAAAGCCACTATCACCGGGCCCCGCCATCGGCGCGAGCCCTATTTTTCCAATGGGAGAAAACTTATTCACTCTACTTCTTCAACTTGAGGTTGCAAGAGTATAATCAACCGTGACACACGATTTGCTTCAACCTCTTTCACAATTACCGTTAAACGGCGGAAATGGAACGCGTCAAAAACCTCGGGCATTGAACCGATCATCTCGGCAGCCCAACCGCCAACCGTTGTTGCTTCGCTTTCAAAGTCACGGTCGTCCAGATCCAATTCATCCAGAAAATCGTTGATATTCATTTGGCCGCTGCATTCAAAACGCTCATCCGAGATCTTGGTAAAGTCGTCCACGATTTCATCCGTCTCATCCCAGATCTCACCAACCAACTGTTCCAGCACATCTTCCATGGTCAGCAAGCCCATTGTGCCGCCGTACTCATCGGTCACAATGGCAAGATGGGTCTGTCTTTCCCGAAGTTCTGCCAGAATTGCGGGCAGTTTGATGGTTTGAGGAATGTATACAACCTCCATCAGTAAATCGCGAATGGATACATCGGGATGATCTACTAATTCCTTATAGAGAGTATTTACATGGAGAATACCGATCACATGGTCGATGGTCTCTTCATAAACCGGAATTCGGGAAAACTGATTCTCAGCAATGATCTTCAGCACTTCATCCAAGGGCTTTGATACATCTACAGCAACCATATCAATACGCGGAGTTAAGATATCCTCAGCATTCAGATCCGGGAATTCCAAGGCAGATTGCAATAGTTCTGTTTGATCCTCATCCAGAACGCCTTCATCTTCTACAGTTTCCAAAATGGTTGCAAATTCTTCCTCGGTGATAGTCACATCCTCTTCCTCACCGGGGTGACGCCATATGAAAGAAAGAGCTTTTGTAATACCGGTGGAAATAAAGACCAACGGATAAAAAACGACCATCAAAACCAATAAAGGATATGCCGCAAATTTAGAAATCGCTTCATTCTTTCGTACACTGATTACTTTGGGTGAGACTTCACCGAAAATCAAAATTAAGATGGTCATCACCAAGGTAACAATGGTGGCGGCTGTGCTTTCTTCAATTCCAAATTGCCGCGCCACCTGCAAGGCGATCACCGCCGCAATGGATGTTGCGGCAATATTCACTAAGTTATTCCCGATTAAAATGGTGGAAAGAATATTTTGATAATGATCGCAAATATAAACCACCAATTTTGCGGTACGACTCCCCTGCTCCGCTTGTTTTTTGATACGGAGTTTATTCAAAGAAGTATAGGCCACTTCGGAACCGGAGAAAAATGCAGAAAAACAAATCAAAATAACAATCAAAACATACATCAGCATATTTTCTGCACCCCCTTACGCCAATTCCAGACCTTCGCCAAGGTCTGTTTCGTCCTGAATTTCGCCAACAAGCTCTTCCAGAATGTCCTCGAGGGTCACCATACCCACTTTATTTCTTTTTTCGTCGCGCAAGAAAACCATATGTAATTTATTCAAACGCATTTTACTCAAAAGATCGGAGATCTCGGTGCTTGCGTCAAACACATAGGTCTTTAAAAGTATTTTTTTCAATTCAATATTTTGCTTGGTTACATACTTACTCAAAAAAGAGTTCACCTGCAAAACACCGATAATGTTTTGCATATTATTTTCATAAACGGGAATGCGGGAATAATGATGATCTTTCACAAACTGTGCAATTTCATCAATTGATGTACGGGCATCCAACATTACAACCTTCTCCAAGGGAACCATAATGTCGGCCGCCACTTTATTACTGAATTCCACCGCAGAATGAACCAACGCTTGGGTTTCAGGCTCCAAAACACCTTCGTCTTCAATGGTTTCAATAATATTCATTAAATCCTCTTCGGTCACCGTCTTATCCTGCTTTTCAGCGCCAAACAGCTTTGAAATACCGTTTGAAAGCACTGTAAACAAAAAAGAAACCGGGGTCAATATCTTTACCAAGAAGAAAAGGCTTCCGCTAAAACTCAAAGCACAACTTTCGCTCCGTGCTTTACCAAAGCTTTTCGGAATCATTTCACCCAGTAAATATATGATCACGGTGGTTACCAAGGTACCGACCCAAACATATCCTGCGCCAAAGCTTCCTTCCACAAATAAAGTGGTAAGGGTAGCACAGGATGCATGCAAAACATTGGTTCCGATCAACATCGTTGCCAACGATTTCTCATAACGGTCAGTAATCCAAAGTGCCCGTTTTGCCTTTCGATTCCCCTCCTCCGCCAAAGAACGAACACGCACCTTGTTCATTGCAGTATAAGCGGTTTCTGCTGCGGCAAAATAGACACACAATATTAAACACAATACATAAAGCAATATAATAGGCCAACTGTCCGCGTCCATGAAAAATATCATCTCCTCAATAATTTTATTTTATAATATTCTATATTAAATATTGAATTTTGTCAATAGTAAACAAATGAAAACCACCCATTTCGGCTTCGTCTTGAATAATTTCACCGAAATGAGTGGTACATTATTACAGTTTCAAATCATTTTCTTTAATCCAGCCGATCTTACGCAAAAGAAGACCGCCGACCCAAGATAAAATTGCAGGGAGCACAAAGCAGATCAACACTAAACCGATCCAATCCATAGCCACAATGTTTTTGCCGCTCTCTACCCATCCGGTGTAAACCCCGATCTGACCAACCAATCCACAGGTCCCCATACCGCTTGCCACAGCAGGTCCGTTCATTTCCAATTTAAACAAGCAGGTTGCCAATGGTCCGGTAATTGCTGAAGCCACGATAGGTGGAATCCAGATGCGGGGATTACGCACAATGTTTCCCATTTGGAGCATAGAGGTACCAATGCCTTGAGAAACCAGGCCGCCCCAACGATTTTCTTTGAAGCTCATAACCGCAAAGCCAACCATTTGGGCACAGCAGCCTGCAACCGCAGCGCCTCCCGCAAGACCGGTGAGCGATAATGCAGCGCAAATTGCCGCACTGGAGATGGGCAAAGTTAAAAAGATGCCCACCAAAACCGAAACAAGGATACCCATCAAGAAAGGTTGCAACTCTGTGGCCCACATAATGAGCTGACCCAACGCACTGGCGCCCTTTCCGATCCAAGGTGCAATAAGTGCGGAAAGCGCAACGCCGACCGTCACAGTAACAAAGGGGGTTACCAGAATATCCACCTTGGTTTCCTTGGAAACCATCTTACCGCATTCCGCAGCAATAATGGCAATGATCAAAACAGCAAGAGGACCGCCTGCACCGCCAAGGCCGTTGGCAGCAGAACCGACAGAAACCAAAGAGAACAGCACCAGATTAGGGGCCTTCAATGCATAACCGATCGCCACAGCCATGGCAGGGCCGGACATTTTGGAGGCATAGGAGCCCACTTCAACTAAAAACGAAGAACTTGTCAGATCGCCAATGGTATCAATAATGGTACCGATCAGCAAAGAACAAAATAAGCCTTGCGCCATTGCGCCCAACGCATCAATAAAATAACGTTTCCAGGAAAATTCAATATCCTTTTTCTTCAAAAAGGCTTTGATTTTTTCCATCGTTTTTCACCTCTTTTAAGATTTTTCAATATTTTAACACACTAAAATGGCGAACACAAGAGCAAAACTTTACAAATCGTCTTAATAACAACTTTTAGTTTTTGTAAAAAAAGGCGGAAAACAATCGTTTTCCGCCTTTTAACTCACTTTGAAGCTTCTCCCAAAACAATATCCAGATCAAAGGTTTCACCATTCCGCCAAACCTTAATCGACACCTGATCATTGGGATGGAAACTATCCTTCAAAGCATTCAATTCCGCCATAGATTTAACCTCTTTGCCGTTGAACCCAACCACAATATCCTTTTCCTGCAAACCCTTCTTTGCCGCATCACTATCGGGATTCACATACACCACATAAACCCCTTGAGGATAATTATAATATTTGGCATAATCCGAAGTCAGATCTTGCCCTGAAAATCCGATATACGCGCGGCTTTTCACATAGCCGTAGTTAATCAACTCTTCCGATAAGTGAATGGCGTCGTTAATGGGAATGGCAAAGCCGATCCCTTCATAGCCGGTTGCAACCAATTTGGATGAAGTAATCCCTACCACTTGACCATATGCGTTAATCAAAGGACCGCCGCTGTTACCGGGGTTGATATCCGCGTTGGTTTGAATGAGCGTCATATATCCGCCGTTCATCTCGATCTTACGGTTCAAGGCAGAAACAATCCCGTTAGTAATACTTCCGGACAGTTCCATTCCGTAGGGATTTCCGATACAAACAACCTCTTCCCCTTCTTCAAGATCATCGCTATCGCCCAATTCCACAGGGGAAAGACCGGTAGCCTCCACCTTGAGAATTGCAATATCCGACCGCTCATCCTGTCCAACAATGGTAGCATTAAAGCTGGTGATGCCATCAATCAAAACCACCTCTACCACTGCGGCGTTCTCAACCACATGGGCATTGGTGATGATATACCCATCTTGACTAATGATAAATCCCGAACCGGAGAAGACAGTTTCCTCCCCGCTTTTCTCAGCAATCAAAACAGCCACAACGCTACTCTTGACCTTTTTATTGATCTCAACAATGGAAAGAGTGTTTTCGGCTTTCTCCCCCTTGGAGATTTCAGGCATATTATAGATCGCTTCTTCATCGCGCTGTGCACTTTGCGTTTGATTGTTCGTCGAATCCTCCTTGTTTTGGGAGTTTTCAGTCTTATCCTCATCCTTGGAGGGCAAATCTTTCATGTCCGACCAATTAACCAGCTGTGCCACAACAATTGCAATGCAACAAATCAGCATAATCCCGGCCGCCGTGATCGAAGCAACAACTAAACTGAAATTGGATTTCTTTTTAATCACGTAAGGTTCTGCATCATAGTTTTGATAAGGATTGGGATTTTCATAAGAATATCCGCCATTCCATTGAGAGGTTTGCTCTTCGGCAGCTACAGTTTCTACTGCTTCAAAAGAAACTGCATTTTCTTCTTTACCGACATTTTCCGCCTCGACAGGCGCAACAAAGCCTTCCCCTTCTGTCTCAACAGGCACGGTGTTTTCGTCGTTATTCGGTAAATTGTTGTTTAATTGCTCATCCATATAATAGTCTCCTAAAAATCTTCTTTCGCTTCGCGCAACGTAAAGGTGAACTCGGCAAAGGAGCCTTCTTTTGAAGTTAAAACAATGTTTTCGCCATGGGCATCAATAATCGTTTTTACCATATAAAGACCTAATCCAACGCCTTTTTTGCCACCCTCACGGCTTTTATCTGTTTTATAAAAACGCTCAAAGATCTGCCCCGCTTCACCTTGCGGAATTCCTTGACCGGTATTACGAACAGAAAAATGAATCTTTTCATTTGTGCGTTTAACAGAAACGGCAATCTCTCCATTGGCGGGTGTGAACTTCACCGCATTATCCACCAAATTATAGATAACACGATAGATAGCATCCCGATCGCCAACCGCAAAAAGGGATTCTTCCGGCAAATCAACGGATAATTGAATGTTGTTATGCTCCACCCTATCCTGCATTGTGAGCAGAACGCGATGTGCCACTTCCACCAAATCAAAGGGCACCATCTGATAAGAGATCTCCCCCGATTGAATACGGGCAACATCCAATAAGTTATTCACCATTCGAGTAAGGCGCCGCACCTCATCCGAAACCAAAAGAAGGTATTTTTCTTTCGATTCCTCCGGAATTGTTCCGTCTAAAATTCCGTCAATAAAACCACCGATCGTAGTCATTGGGGTACGCAGTTCATGGGAAACATCGGCAATAAATCCACGCCGCATCGTTTCCAAGCGATCCAATCCATCCGCCATCTGATTAAAGGTGATCGCTAACGTGCGAAGCTCGCCCTCCGGCGGGACAATGATCCGTCCTGAAAAATCACCTTTGGTATAATCCCGCGCCGCTTGTGCCATCTCATAGAGCGGCTTGGTTATTTGATATGTGATAAAGTAAAGCACCACACAAGCAACCATCAGCACTGCCAAACCACATAGCAAAAAGGTGACCAAAATATCTTGCATAGCTGAACCGACGCGCACTTGTCGCGCGGTGACAAAAACACCGCCGATCACCGTTTCAGATTCTCCGTTAATCGGCACACCTACTGTATAAGAATTACCGAGCTCTTCAATTAAAACCGCTTGCCTTCTATAGGTTTTTCCATTGAATACAGTCTTCAGTGACTCTTCAGGTAAATGGATCTCTACGTCTTTTAATGTACTTTGCACCACTCTTTGCCATTGGTTCACGATAATCACATCGCACCCCAAGGTTTCTTTTATGGTGTCAATGGTACCGGACATAATGGTCCCCACAAAGAAGTTATAATTTGCAGGCATCTCTTGCAACATAGAAGCCACTTTATTAGCGGCATTTTCCATATTGCGATCCTGCTCTTTTACGCTTTGAAGTGTATAAACACCGGTCGTAACCGTTCCTAAAAGAAAAACAGTCATTAAAATAATCAAAGCGCATGCGGTAAAATAGCGAAAAAATATTCGTTTATGCACTTATTCAACCGTTTCGAACTTATAACCGATTCCCCAAACTGTGCGAATGGTCCACTGATCCGAAACTCCCTCCAATTTTTCCCGAATTCGTTTGATATGCACATCCACCGTACGGGAATCTCCAAAATATTTAAATCCCCAAATTTCATCCAACAACTGATCTCGCGTATAAACACGGTTGGGATTCTTTGCCAAATGATAAAGCAGTTCAATTTCCTTGGGCGGCGCATCCACCTGTTTTCCCTTCACAACCAACTTATAATTGGTGAGAGAAACAAACAAATCGGGATATTCCACTTCCTGACGTCCCTCATCGGGCATACCGCCGGCACGGCGCAGTACCGTTTTTACACGCGCCATTACTTCCTTGGAGTCAAAGGGTTTGGTCACATAATCATCCGCACCCAGTTCAAGCCCTAAAACCTTATCAAAGGTTTCTCCCTTGGCAGAGAGCATAATGATAGGCACATTTGAAATTTGGCGAATTTCGCGGCAAACCTGCCATCCATCCTTCTTCGGAAGCATAATGTCCAAAAGAATCAGATCGGGCGCATAGGAAGAAAACTTTTTCATTGCCTCTTCCCCGTCTCCTGCAGTTTCCACGGAATAACCTTCTTTAATCAAATATAAAGTTAAGAGTTCGCAGATATTCTGTTCGTCATCAACTACTAAAATCTTGCTCATTTTGGTTTCCTTCCTAATTTTTCTATCAATAAAAGTATAGCGGTTTAAAACATAAAATGGATGAAGAAATTATGAACAAATTAAAAGAAAAGTTTTAACGTTGAAACGGGCAGAACAATTCCTCCAACCGTTCCGATTTTGCACTTCCCGCCGAAACATCCATGGTTTTTTTCAAAAAAACCTCTGCATCTGTTTCTTTTAAGAGAATTTCCGTTACCACCTGTTCCCCGTATTCTGTGTTCAAAAATTGGAGATTAAAGGGTTCCCACGCTCGTTGCAACCGATCATAAACGGCATAATTACAAGAGATTTGCATACGAACCCCTTTTTCCATTACAGAAACCCCCGCCGCATGCACCCCGTCTGCCGCCCCCTTGGAATAGGCACGCACCAAGCCGCCTGCGCCCAAAAGAATTCCGCCGAAATAGCGGGTCACCACAACGGCAACATTAAACAACTCTTCTTTTTTTAAAACATCCAGCATCGGCATTCCGGCAGTTCCGCCCGGTTCGCCGTCGTCAAAAAAGCGCTCCACCAACGGTGTTTTGATGCGATATGCAGCGCAATTATGGGTAGCATCGGGAAACTCCGTACGGATCTGGGCCAAAAAAGCCTCCGCCTCCTCCACCGTTTCAACACGGGCAAGAGATGTAATAAAGCGACTTTTTCGTTCGATAAATTCAGTACGGACCCCTTTAGCCGGAACTAAATATCCTTCTTCTGTCATTGGTTTTCTCCAAGCATAAAATCATTATTAATATTTTAACACAGATTTTAAAACTCTGCAATCCATAAAAAACGAAAATGCCCTCCGAAAGGAGAGCATTTTTCTTAATCTAACAATTTAAAACCGTAATCAGACAGTGCATCACGAATCAATTGAACATGTTCAAAATTACGAGTTTCAAGCACAACGTGCAGATAGCATCCGTTGATATCGGAGCCTGCATTGGTATGCTCATGGTGAACACCGATCACATTACCGCCCAATTCAGCAATAATGCGAGAAACATTTTTCAGCTGACCGGGCTTGTCCATCAATTCAATATTCAGCCGACAGGTTCTGCCCGACATCAACAGACCGCGATCGATCACACGGGAAAGAATCGTCACATCGATATTACCACCGGAAAGCAAGCAAGCCACTTTTTTTCCTTTAATAGGCACCTTATTAAACATAGCCGCTGCCACAGCAGTAGCACCTGCGCCCTCGGTCACCAACTTTTGCTGTTCCATTAAAGCGAGAATTGCGGCAGAAATCTCATCGTCGGTCACGGTAACGATCTCATCCACATACTTTTCGCAAAGTTCAAACGTCAATGCGCCGGGTTTTTTCACCGCAATACCGTCAGCAATGGTAGAAACGCTCTTCAGTTCCTCAATCTGGTGATCTTTCACCGATTGATACATGCTGGGCGCGCCGGTCGCCTGTACACCATAAACCTTAATATTCGGATTAAGACTCTTTACCGCAAAAGCAACACCTGAAATCAACCCGCCGCCACCAATAGGCACGATTACCGCATCCAGATCCTTCACCTGATCAAAGAGTTCCAACCCAATGGTACCCTGACCTGCAATTACATACTCATCATCAAAAGGATGAATAAAGGTATATCCCTTTTCATCACGCAGTTGAAGTGCTTTGGCATAAGCATCGTCATAAACGCCTTCCACCAAAACCACCTCTGCGCCATAACTTCTGGTGGCTTCCACTTTCGAGATAGGTGCACCGTCAGGCAGGCAAATTACAGCCTTAATACCGTTTTTTTGCGCAGAAAGAGCAACTCCCTGCGCGTGGTTTCCTGCAGAGCAGGCAATCACACCACGGGCTTTTTCTTCGTCACTTAATTGAGACATCTTATAATAGGCGCCACGCACCTTAAATGAGCCGGTGATCTGCAGGTTTTCGGTTTTCAAATAAACCTCTGCCTCCGGATTAATATGGGGAGCTGCGATCACGTCGGTACGGCGAATCACATCCCGTAAAACGTATCCTGCGTGGTAGATTTTATCAAGTGTCAACATAGTATCATCCTTTTCTACTTTTGAGCAAGTAAATAATCAGTAAACTGATCGGCGGCTCTTGCAGAGCGCCCGCCTTTTCTTAAAGCAAAGGCTTCCGCCAAAATATCAAGTTCCGCCCGATCCATCTGAATGTTTTTCATCTCCGCCAAGCGATGAACAATTGTTAAGTAAAGTTCTTTATTCGGCTTTGAGAACAGAACCGTCATTCCAAAGCGCTCCGACAAGGAGAGCAGTTCCTGAACGGTATCATTATGATGCACATCATCTCCCATTCGGTCAGAGAAACTCTCTTTCACCAAATGACGACGGTTGCTGGTCGCATAAATAACCGTATTTTGATTTCGTGCTGAAACCGATCCTTCCAAAATTGCTTTTAATGTGCTGAAACAATCGTCATTTTTATTAAACGAAAGATCATCAATAAAAATAATGAATTTCAAAGGGTTACGACTCAACTCTTCCATAATTGCAGGAAGCTCCGTGATCTGCTCCTTGCGAAGCTCAATCAAACGAAGACCTTCCGACGCAAGCAAATTAGTCACCGCTTTAACGGTTGAGGATTTTCCGGTTCCTGCATCTCCGCAAAGAAGGATATTTGCCGCAGGCTTTCCTTCCAATAAAGCACGGGTATTATCAATCACCTGCTTGCGTTCGGCATCGTAACCGATCAACTCATCCAAGGTAATGGGATCTGCACTTAGAACAGGAACGATGGCAGAGTTTTGAACCGAAAACATTTTGTTGTGCACAAAAATGCCGTAGCCAAATTTTTGAACATTCTGCATCCGCTCTTCATAAAGCCTTAAAAAATCAAAGGAGGTGTTCTCAAAAAGTGCAGTAAACTCGTTGTTCCCAACTCGTTGAGCAAGCTTTTGGGGATCCAAAGCCGTTAATTGGGAAAACAAAGATAATTCCCGATCAACACAGGCTTGCAGCACGGGATGAACAGCATCGTTATGACTTCTCACAAGCACATACTCATTTTCATCTTCCAAAAGAGCCTTTTGAAGATAATGACCGAAATCATAGGAATGGGCAAACAATGCGCTGAGAAAAGCGCTGTACGCTTCAGCGGACACCGAAACACTTTCTGTTTTCAACTCCAAAAAGCGTCGCAGTGCAACGAGAGGTTCTTGCTGAACCACTTTGCGAAACACCACCACAGAGGAAAGTGCAACCGATACATCATTCCAATCAAAAACCATGAATCACTCCACCTTAAGCCAATTCGCTTAAAATCTTCTCTGTCATTTCTGTGCAGGTCAAGGGAGCCTTATCGGCGGCCGCCAAATCAGCCGTTCTCCAACCTGCATTCAAAACGCGATCTACTGCCGCCTCAATGGCATCCGCCTCTTTGCCCAAATCAAAAGAATAACGAAGCATCATAGCCGCAGAAAGGATCGTGGCAATGGGGTTTGCTTTATTCTGCCCTGCAATATCGGGAGCAGAGCCGTGGATGGGTTCATACATACCACGGGTGGTCTCACCCAAGGAGGCGGAGGGCAACATACCGATAGATCCGGTGATTTGCGAAGCCTCATCCGACAAAATATCACCAAACATATTGGAAGTAACCACCACGTCAAATTGAGCAGGATTCTTTACCAACTGCATTGCGGCATTATCCACCAGCATATCATTGCAGGTAACCTCGGGATAATCGGCAGCCATTTCGTGAACCACCTTTCTCCACAAGCGAGAGGTTTCCAACACATTTGCCTTATCAATGCTGATCACATTGCCGCGGCGCTTTTTAGCTGTTTCAAAGGCTACCTTTGCAATGCGTTCCACTTCCAAACGGCTGTAGCACTCGGTATCATAGGCCTCTTCACCGTATTTACCCTGACGGTAACCGCGATCACCAAAATAAATCCCGCCGGTAAGTTCACGCACGATCATTAAATCGAAGCCCTTTTCAACCAAATCCTCCCGCAAAGGACACTCTGCCTTCAAAGCAGGGTACAGTTTTGCAGGACGTAAATTGGTATAAAGACCCAAGGCAGCACGAATGCCAAGCAACGCTTTTTCAGGGCGCTTATCACCCGGCAAAGTATCCCATTTTGGACCGCCAACAGCACCCAACAGCACACTGTCGCTTGCCAAGCAACCGTCAACCGTCTCTTTGGGCAACGGCTCACCCACCGCATCAATTGCGGCTCCACCGATTAAATAATCGGTAAAATTAAAACTATGACCGTACAGTTCGCCGATCTTTTTCAAAACAGAAACGGCACTGTCCACAATTTCAGGACCGATTCCGTCACCTTTTAATAAAGCAATATTATAGTTCATTGTTTTTCACTCAGCTGATGCTTCCCTTTCTGATGGATTCCACTAATCCGCCGTTGGTGATGATCTCTTGAATAAAGGGCGGGAACGGTTCGATCTCATAGGTCGCACCGTTGGTAAGGTTACGAATAACACCGAGATCCATATCCGCCTCCACCTGATTGCCGTCCTGAATGGCTTCTGCCGCCTCGGGACATTCCACGATCGCAAGTCCGATATTAATGGCATTGCGGTAGAAAATACGAGCAAAACTCTTCGCAATCACCAAGGAAATGCCGCTTTCTTTAATAGCGATAGGGGCGTGCTCACGGGAAGAGCCGCAACCGAAATTAAATCCTGCGACCATAATGTCGCCATCCTTCACGCGCTTGGTAAAGTTTACATCCAAGTCTTCCATACAATGGGAAGCCAATTCTTTTTTATCAATGGTATTAAGGTAACGTGCCGGAATGATTACATCCGTATCCACGTTATCTCCGTATTTAATAACAGTTCCGGAAAATTTCATCACAGCACCTCCTCAACACCGGCGATCTTTCCTGCGATGGCGCTTGCGGCGGCAACAGCAGGGCTTGCCAGATATACTTCAGATTCAGGATCGCCCATACGACCCACAAAGTTACGATTAGTGGTAGCAACGGCACGCTCGCCCTTAGCAAGAATGCCCATATAGCCACCCAAGCAGGGGCCACAAGTGGGTGTAGAAACCACACAGCCTGCTTCAATAAAAATCTTCAGCAGACCGTTTTCCATTGCCTTCAGGTAAATATCCTGCGTTGCAGGAATAATAATGCCGCGTACGTGAGAAGCAATCTTCTTTCCCTTCAGGATCGATGCCGCCTCTTCCAAATCTTTATAGTGACCGTTGGTACAAGAACCGATCACCACCTGATCGATACGCACATCCCCCACCTCATCAATGGTACGGGTGTTCTCGGGAAGATGCGGGAAGGAAACGGTAGACTTAATTTCGGAAAGATCAATCTCGATGGTCTCATCATATTCTGCATCGGCATCCGCGGTATAAACCACGGGCTCACGATCAGAATGGTCTTTGATATAAGCAAGGGTCTGCTCATCCACTTCAAAAATACCGTTCTTGGCACCCGCTTCAATTGCCATATTCGTGATGGTAAGACGGTCGTAAATGGACAGCGCGGCAACGCCTTCTCCCGTGAACTCCATAGACTTATAAAGAGCACCGTCAACACCAATCTTACCGATGATATGTAAAATCACATCTTTACCGGACACATAAGGCTTCAAAGCGCCTTTTAACACAAATCGAATGGCAGAAGGAACCTTCAGCCAAACCTTGCCGATTGCCATGCCTGCCGCCATATCGGTAGAGCCAACGCCGGTAGAAAAGGCACCCAAAGCACCATAGGTACAGGTGTGAGAATCAGCGCCGATCACCACATCCCCCGCAACCACTAAGCCTTTTTCAGGCAGTAACGCGTGCTCAATGCCCATTCGACCAACATCATAAAAATGAGTAACTTCTTTATCGTTGCAAAAATCTCGGCACATTTTGCATTGGACTGCCGCTTTGATGTCTTTATTGGGTGCAAAATGATCCATCACCATGGTCACTTTATCTTTATCATACACCTGATCGAACCCCATCCGATTAAATTCACGGATGGCAACAGGAGAGGTAATATCATTACCCAACACACGGTCCAGCTTTACCAATACCAACTGTCCTGCTTTAACTTCGTCAAGACCGGCATGTGCTGCCAGAATTTTTTGTGTCATTGTCATAGCCATAATCGTATAACTCCAAGTTATTTAATATTGATGATCGCACCGCGATCTGCAGAAGAAACCACATCGGCATAGCGTTTCAGATAACCGGTAATTCCACTCTTCTTTTCAATGGGCATTTCCGCTTTACGCTTTGCCAGTTCCTCATCCGATACCTTGAGGGTAATGGTATGATTAGGAATGTCAATGGAAATCATATCGCCTTCTTTTACATAGGCGATGGTTCCCCCGCGGACTGCTTCGGGCGACACATGACCGATGGACGCACCACGGGTAGCACCTGAAAAACGACCGTCCGTGATCAAAGCCACTTCCTTATCCAATCCCATCCCCGCAATGGCAGAGGTGGGAGAAAGCATTTCCCGCATACCGGGACCGCCGGAGGGGCCCTCATAACGAATCACAACCACATCGCCCGCTTTAATGCCGCCGGCATAGATCACCTTAATGCACTCTTCCTCACTGTTGAATACCCGAGCAGGACCTTCGTGCACCAGCATTTCAGCGGCAACCGCACTTCTTTTGACAACACAGCCATCGGGAGCAAGATTGCCTTTCAAAACTGCAATTCCGCCGGTTTCGCTATAGGGTTTTTCAATGGGGCGAATCACTTCTTCATTGAGATTGGAAACGCCTTCCAGATTTTCAGCCACCGTCTTTCCTGTACAGGTAAGACAATCGGTATAAAGCAGATCTTTTTTTGTCAGTTCTTTCAAAACTGCATAAACGCCGCCTGCCTCCTCCAAATCCTCCATAAAGGTGGGACCTGCAGGTGCCAAATGGCAAAGGTTCGGAGTTTTAGCACTGATCTCGTTGGCCATATCCAAGTCCAAGCGAATGCCGCATTCATTGGCAATGGCGGGAAGATGCAACATACTGTTAGTGGAGCATCCAAGAGCCATATCCGCAGTTAAAGCATTATGAAAAGCCTTTTCGGTCATAATATCCAAGGGACGGATATTCTTTTTCACAAGTTCCATCACCTGCATACCCGCATGCTTTGCAAGCTCAATGCGCTTGGAATAGACTGCAGGAACCGTACCGTTCCCGCGCAAGCCCATACCAAGCACTTCGGTTAAGCAGTTCATAGAATTGGCGGTATACATACCGGAGCAAGAGCCGCAAGTGGGACAAGTTTTGCACTCAAACTCCTGCAACTTCTCCTCATCGATCTTCCCTGCCATATAGGAACCGACCGCCTCGAACATACTGGAGAGACTGGTCTTCTTTCCATTGACACGACCTGCCAACATCGGTCCGCCGCTTACAAAAACAGTAGGAATGTTCAAGCGTGCAGCTGCCATTAACAAACCGGGAACATTTTTATCGCAATTCGGGATCATCACAAGACCGTCAAAGCCGTGTGCCATCACCATTGCTTCGGTAGAATCGGCGATCAGATCGCGGGTCACCAAAGAATACTTCATTCCCTGATGCCCCATAGCAATTCCGTCGCAAACTGCAATTGCGGGAAACACAATAGGAGTTCCGCCTGCCATTGCAACGCCAAGTTTGACCGCGTCGGTAATCTTATCCAGATTCATATGACCCGGAACGATCTCATTATAGGAACTCACAATACCAATCAAAGGGCGGGAGGTCTCCTCCTCCGTCAAACCCAGTGCGTGATAAAGGGAGCGGTGCGGTGCATTATTCGCACCGCACACAATCGTATCTTTAACCATAACGCCCTCCTGCCGATCAGTTGTTGAACAGCTTATCCTCGTCGCTCCAGCTATACAGCTTGCGGATCTCTTTACCAACCACTTCGGAAGGATGCTCGGCAGCGATCTTTCTCATTGCATTAAAATGAACCTGAGAACCGGCATCGGACATATCCAGCAGGAAGTCTTTTGCAAAGGTGCCGTCTTGAATGTCAGCCAATACCTTCTTCATTGCCTTTTTGGTTTCCTCGGTAATCACCTTGGGACCGGTGATATAATCGCCGTATTCGGCAGTATTAGAGATGGAATAACGCATGCCTTCAAAGCCGCTCTGATAGATCAGATCCACAATCAGCTTCATTTCATGGATACACTCAAAATATGCATTTCTGGGATCGTAACCTGCTTCTACCAATGTCTCAAAGCCTGCCTGCATCAGAGCGCAAACACCGCCGCAAAGCACTGCCTGCTCACCAAACAGATCGGTTTCGGTCTCGGTTCTGAAGTTGGTTTCCAAAACGCCTGCTCTCGCACCGCCGATACCCAAAGCATATGCCAGGCCGATCTCCAGTGCATCACCGGTAGCATCCTGCTCAACGGCGATCAAGCAAGGAACACCCTTTCCTACCTGATACTCACTGCGAACAGTGTGGCCGGGGCCCTTAGGTGCAACCATAATGACGTTTACATTCTTGGGAGGCTTAATGCAACCAAAATGAATATTGAAACCGTGAGCAAATGCCAAGGTTTTTCCTTCGGTCAAATTGGGTTCAATGCTCTCTTTATACAGCTTTGCCTGCTTCTCATCGTTGATCAGGATCATAATAATGTCGGCATTTTTAGCAGCATCTGCAGCGGTCATAACCTTCAATCCTGCCTTTTCAGCCTTTTCCCAACTCTTACTTCCGGTATAAAGACCAACAATTACATCAACGCCGGAATCATGCAGGTTCAGCGCGTGAGCGTGACCCTGAGAACCATAGCCGATAATAGCCACGGTCTTGCCGTTCAATTTGTTCAAATCACAATCTTGTTGATAAAAAATTCTTGCAGTGTTCATTGTTTTATTCTCCTTTATTATAAATGTAAAATTATTTGCTTAAAAGGCTGGTGTTGCCGCGTTCCAACGCCACAATACCGGTTCTACACATTTCAATAATTCCCATCGGCTTCAGCACTTCAATAAAAGCATCGATCTTTTCAGGATCACCTGTGACCTCTATGCAAAGCGCTTCTGCAGAATAATCGATAATCTTCGCACGAAAGATATTTACAGCATTTATAATGTCATTACTGGTCTTGGTCAAATTGGGAACCTTAATCAAAAGCAACTCTCGATTAAAGGAATTCTCCTTTTTCAACAATTCCACTTTTTTAACATTATATAGCTTGCGTAACTGATTGATCATCTGATCTTTAGCATAACCGTCTCCACTCATCGTAATGGTGATACGAGAATACTCAGGCGACTCAGTCTCCCCTACCGTCAACGCGTCAATGTTGAAGCCGCGGCGAGTAAACATACTGGTAACCCGTGTCAACACGCCAAATTTGTTTTCAACATAAACAGCAATCACAAATTTACTCATTGTTTACTCTCCTTTCCGTGTGATGATGTCATCCATAGAACCTCCGGGAGGCAACATCGGTAAAACGAACTCGTCTTTATCGATCATACAATCAATTAAAACAGGACCTTGGCTGTTATTGGCTTCCACAAAGGCTTTTTCAAATTCTTCCTGTGTGGTCGCTCGCATTCCCTTTGCACCAAAGGCTTCAGCCAATTTCACAAAATCGGTCTTTCTGGCAAGGGTAGTATTGGAATAATGCTCTTGGAAGAATAAGGTCTGCCATTGCCGCACCATACCAAGAACGCCGTTATTCATCAACACGATGGTTACAGGCACTTGATACGTCACAGCAGTAGCCAATTCATTCAGATTCATACCAAAACTACCGTCTCCGGTGATCAGTACGGTTCTTTCTTTTGAACCGACAGCGGCACCGATGGCGGCACCTAAGCCAAATCCCATGGTGCCCAAACCACCGCTGGAAGCAAACTTCCGAGTTTTCTTGAAGCGGCAGAATTGCGCTGCCCACATTTGATGCTGACCAACATCGGTAGCAATCACAGTTTCGGGATTAATATGTCTATTAATGATCCCGATCAAATCGCGAGGATTCAAATCGGTACGCTCCTCGTAGGTAGCCGCTTCTTCCGTTTTCAATTGATCGATATAAGCCATCCACTCAGGACGCTTTTTCTGCTGAACACCATCCGCAAGACGAGCAAAAGTGTCCTGAACATCGCCAATAATACCAACCTGAATGGGAATGTTTTTATTCAACTCCGAAAAATCGATATCGATATGTATGATCTTCGCATTCGGTGCATATTTGCTCTTATTTCCGGTGGCACGATCACTAAATCGAACACCGATCGCAATGATCAGATCTGCGTGATGCTGTGCCATTGAAGAAGCATAATGACCGTGCATACCTTGCATTCCAAGAAAACGAGGACAATCGGTATCAACAGCAGATAGACCCATTAAAGTACATCCGATCACACCGTCGATCTTTTCGGCAAAGGCAATCAGATCCTCGGAAATCCCTGCGCCAATAGCACCGCCGCCAATGTAAATATACGGTTTTTCACAAGCATTGATCAACTCAACCGCTTCCGCAATTTTATGATCAGGAACTATCGTATTTGGAAATTTAGGTGCAAGGGGTTTATGTTCAAATTCACATTCCGCAATTTGAATATCCTTCGGAATATCGATCAACACAGGACCGGGACGACCGCTTCTTGCAATTCGATATGCCTCACGAATAATGTCTGCTAATTGGGTAATGTCATTTACAAAATAATTGTGCTTAGTGATCGGTAAAGTGATACCGGTAATATCGATCTCCTGAAAACTATCTTTACCGATCAAACTGCAGGGTACATTCCCCGTAATAGCCAAAAGCGGCACCGAATCCAACATCGCGGTAGCAATTCCGGTCACAAGGTTGGTGGCACCCGGTCCGGAGGTGGCAATCACCACGCCAACCTTACCGGTGGAACGGAAATAACCGTCTGCAGCGTGAGCGGCACCTTGCTCGTGCGCCGCAAGAAAATGATTGATTCGATTACTGTTTTTATAAAGTTCATCGTAAATATTCAACACTTGACCGCCCGGGTAACCAAACACATCGGTCACACCAAGCTCGATCAAAGTTTCAATTACAATTTGAGCTCCTGTCAATTTCATTAAAATTCCTCTTAGTCTTTCTGAATAAACTTACGGTTCAGCGCGCTAACCAATGCCTTGATGGAAGATATAACAATATCAGAATCCACACCAACACCCCAAATCAACTTGCCGTTTTGATCAATAATGCTGACGTAAGAAGCGGCACTCGCGTGGGAATCCACATCCAATGCATGCTCGGTATAAGAATCGAAGGTGTAGACCTCGCCTATCACCTTTTTGATTGCATTTCCGGTAGCATCCAAGCGTCCGTTCCCTTCTGCCTCTACTTCATATTCCTTTTTATTATACATAATAACGGCATTTGCTTTAAATCCGGGGTTCAGTTGTGTAAAGTGAATTTCCTTTACACAAATGACATCTTCCCGATTGATATAATCTTTTGTAAATATATCCAACACTTCAACCGGTTGCAGTTCTTTATGCCCTTTATCCGATACATGCTTCACGTGATAACTGAATTCTTCTCTCATCTTCATCGGTAAGATATAGGAGAACTGTGTTTCCATTAAATAACCGATACCGCCCTTACCGGACTGGGAATTAATACGGATAACATCGCTTTCATATACCCGTCCAACATCGGTAGGATCCAAAGGAAGATACGGAACTGTCCAATATTCGGGCTTTTTCTCTTCTCTCCACTTCATACCCTTGGCGATTGCATCCTGATGAGATCCGCTGAAAGCAGCGAATACCAATTGCCCACTGTAAGGCTGACGCTCATATACATGCATACGGGTCACTTCTTCATAAAGACGCGTAATACGCGGAAGGTCAGAAAAATCAAGGCAAGGATCCACACCTTGAGAATACATATTCATCGCCAAGGTAATGATGTCCACATTTCCCGTTCTTTCACCATTTCCGAAAAGAGTACCTTCAATACGGTCGGCACCAGCCAAAAGTCCCATTTCGCTGTCTGCAACCGCACATCCGCGGTCATTGTGCGGATGAAGGGAAATCACAAGATTTTCGCGGCAATTCAGGTTTTTACACATATATTCCACCTGATTTGCGTAAACATGGGGCATCGAATGGGAAACTGTTACGGGCAGATTGATGATTACCTTATCATCGGCAGTAGGTTCCCAAATATTAATAACCTCATTGCAGATCTCTACCGCAAATTCAGGCTCGGTTCCGGTGAAACTTTCGGGAGAATACTCAAAACGGAAGTTTCCTTCTGTTTTCTCCCGATATTCCTTGCAAAGCTTTGCGCCGAATTTGGCAATTTCGATGATCTCTTCTTTGCTCTTCTTAAAAACCTGTTCCCTTTGTGCAAGAGAGGTAGAATTATAAAGGTGAACCACCGCATTTTTTGCACCCTTCAACGCTTCAAAGGTTTTGGCAATGATATGCTCACGGGATTGAGTCAACACTTGAATGGCCACATCATCGGGAATCAAGTCTTTTTCGATCAAGGTGCGGCAGAACTCATATTCAGTTTCAGAAGCAGCAGGAAAACCGATCTCGATCTCTTTAAAACCGATCCGCACCAATTCTTTGAAGAAGGTTAATTTTTCTTCAAGACTCATCGGTGTAATCAGCGCTTGATTTCCGTCACGCAGATCCACACTACACCACGTGGGTGCCTTTTCAATATAGGACTTTTTGGTCCACTCCATCGAGACAGGAGACGCCTCGAAAAACTGTCTGTTGTACTTTTGATAACCGTTCATACGAATTCCTTCCCTTGGGTCGTTTTAGATATAAAAAAAGCTCTTCTACACAAAACGAACCAAACAATTTGTGTAAAAGAGACGAAGAATACTCCGCGGTACCACTCTTTATTGACGAATAATTCGCCCACTCTAACGCATCTATCAATGCGATCCTCTGTAACGGGAGAGACCCGATCGAACCTACTTTATTTCAGCCGACAGCTCCGGGAGGAGTTATAACACATCGCACCTATCGGTTCACAGCGACCACCGACTCTCTGAAAAGCACAGGATGCATCTTTTTTCCCTTCATAGCTTTTATATAATTATATCATTATTCAATGAATTGTCAACAAATTTTTCGCGATTTCTTACACCTTGGAAATATCAACAATAAAACGGTAAAATATTGAAAAAGAACTGTGAAATATTTCAACACTTTACCGTCTTAAATTCTTGAACTGTTAAATTTCAGCGATAACTTCCACTTCAACCAGAACGTTTTTGGGCAATGCAGCGGCAGCCACACAGCTTCTGGCAGGCTTTTCGGAAAAATCACGACCGTAGATCTCATTAAAGACCGCAAAGTCATCCATGTTTTTCAAAAAGCACACCGTTTTAATTGCTTTTTCATAGGAAGAGCCTGCCGCTTCCAGCACAGCTCCTAAATTCTTCATAACCTGCTCGGTTTGCCCTTCAATTCCTTCAGCTTCCACGTTACCGGTAGCGGGATTAATGGCAATTTGACCGGAAGTAAACACCAAATTACCACTTACCACCGCTTGAGAATAAGGGCCAATCGCAGCAGGCGCATGGTCAGTATGTATTTTTTTCATTTTAATTCTCCTTTTCAAACTCAAAACCCCTGACCAAATTCGGTCAGGGGTTTGAATTTGCCAAAATTACTTCAGCTCAACAGTAGCGCCGGCTTCGGTCAGCTTGGTCTTAATCTCTTCAGCCTCGTCCTTGGAAACAGCTTCCTTAACGGTCTTGGGAGCGTTGTCAACCAACTCCTTAGCTTCCTTCAGGCCCAAACCGGTGATTTCCTTAACAGCCTTGATCACATTGATCTTGGATGCGCCGGCATCGGTCAGAACAACATCAAACTCGCTCTTCTCTTCAGCAGCGGCAGCGCCGGCACCGGGAGCAGCAGCAACAGCAACGGGAGCAGCAGCGGAAACGCCAAACTCTTCCTCGATTGCATGAACCAAATCAGCAAGTTCCATAACGGACAGGGTCTTAATCTCTTCAACGATATTCTTAATATCAGCCATTTCTTTAATCCTCCAAATTAAATTAAATTAAAAATTTACGCAGGGGTTACTTCGTTCTTTTGATCCACTACAGCCTGCAGTGCGCGAGCCAAACCGGATACATTTCCGTTGAGGGCATACAGCAGCATGCAAAGCAGAGTTTCTTTGCTGGGCATAGTAGCCAGCTTTTCCAATTCTGCAACAGAAACAACTTTACCTTCTACAAAGCCGCCTTTGATGGTGAAGAACTCGTGATCCTTGCTAAAGTCATAAAGAACCTTTGCAGGAGCAACAACATCATCATTGGAAACAGCCAGAGCGGTAGTGCCGTTCAAAACGTCGGACAACTCTTCCAGACCAACTTCTTTGGCAGCAAAACGGGTCAGAGTGTTCTTCACAACACCGTACTCAACGCCGGCTTCTCTGAGCTTGCGGCGAAGAGCAGTATCATCAGCAACATTGATTCCGCTATAATCTACCAAAACACCGGTCACTGCATTTTGAAGTTTATCCTTCAGTTCAGCAACAACAGCTTGCTTCTGAGCAATGATCTTTTCATTTGCCATGAATTGATTTACCTCCGTCAAGATTTCAAAAAAATATGCTCTCAAAGACAACAGTTTACCTTTGAGAGCATAGATATCCAATAAGATATTAAGCACTCCTCGGCGGGATTTTAAGTCGCAAGCGACACCTGCTGTCTTCGAAGTATATTTTTGACTTAATAATCATATCACCGAAGGATATGATTGTCAAGCCTTTTTTACATAAATTTAGCCTGATTTACCTTTACACCGGGGCCCATGGTGGAAGCAACAGTACAGCTTCTTACATACTGACCCTTAGCAGCGGCAGGTCTAGCCTTAATAACGGCAGCCATCAGAGTGTTAAAGTTCTCGGCAAGCTTTTCTTTACCGAAAGAAACTTTACCGATCGGGCAGTGGATAATATTGGTCTTATCCAAACGATACTCGATCTTACCTGCTTTGATTTCAGCAATTGCCTTGGCAACGTCCATAGTAACGGTACCGGCCTTGGGGTTCGGCATCAAGCCCTTGGGACCCAACACACGGCCCAGACGACCAACAACACCCATCATATCAGGGGTTGCAACAACCACATCATATTCAAACCAGTTTTCATTCTGAATTTTGGGGATCAATTCCTCGCCGCCGACAAAATCAGCACCTGCTGCCTTTGCTTCGTCAGCCTTCTCGTTCTTGGCAAACACCAATACGCGAGTGGTTTTACCGGTACCATGGGGCAGTACAACTGCGCCACGAACCTGCTGATCTGCATGACGGGAATCAACGCCCAGCTTCACATGGATTTCAACGGTTTCGTCGAACTTCGCACGTGCAGCCTTTACAACAGCTTCCAAAGCTTCATCAACATCATACAACTTAGCAGAGTCGATCAGCTTAGAGCTTTCAATATAAGACTTTCCTCTTTTCACCTATAAATCCTCCTTTGTGGTATTACGGAATATTCCTCCCACAGAATTTAGCATTACTCTTCTACGGTAACGCCCATACTTCTTGCAGTACCTGCGATCATCGTCATAGCAGCTTCAATGTTAACTGCGTTGAGATCGGACATCTTCTGCTCTGCAATCTTCTTAACCTGTTCCTTGGTCAGAGTTGCGACCTTGGTCTTGTTGGGGACACCGGGACCGCTTTCAATGCCGGCTGCCTTTTTGATCAGGACCGCTGCAGGCGGAGTTTTGGTAACAAAAGAGAAAGAATGGTCCGCATAAACGGTGATCACAACCGGAATGATATATCCGATGTCATTCTTGGTTCTCTCGTTGAATTCCTTAGCAAACGCCATAATGTTAACGCCGTGCTGACCCAAAGCGGGACCAACCGGGGGCGCCGGAGTTGCTTTACCTGCCGGAATCTGAAGTTTAATGTACCCTGTTACTTTTTGAGCCATCTTAAACACCTCCCTCGTGTTTCAATGTGGTAATATAGCGGAAAGATAAAAGTACTCTCCTCCCACTTGCGAAAACGCACAAACGTGCGATTCAGCCTTACTCTACGGGCGCGACCTGCTCGAAGGAAACCTCAACTGCGGTTTCACGACCGAACATAGACACGACCACTTTCAACTTGGCGGTCTCGGCATAAACCTCGTCCACCACACCGACAAAACCGCTCATATTGGAAGCAACAAAGCGAACAGAATCGCCCTTCTTATAGTCGGTATGAACCACGCGCTTCTCAACGCCGAGTTTTTCAATCTCAGCCTGCGTTAACGGCAAGGGTTCGGAAGTAGAGCCAACAAAACCGGTAACGCCCTGAATATTACGGACAATATACCAAGTTTCATCGGTCAACACCATCTTTACCAACACATAACCGGGGAATATCTTACGCTCATATTCCTTCTGACCTTTTTCGGTCGTTTCAACCACGGTTTCGGTAGGAACAGAAATATCCTGAATAACTTCTTCTAATTTACGGTTTTCAATGATTCTGCGCAGGTTCGTAGCCACCTTATTCTCATATGCGGAATAAGTATGAACGGCATACCATTTTGCTTTATCTGCCATAAATCTCTCTGCTCCTTTCTAAAAACTAAATTAGCCTAACAATCCGGCCAGCCAATTGGTCAAGCCTTGAATTCCATTAAAGAATACCCAGTCAAAAATCCAGATAAAGACTCCGACAACGACCACGCATACGATAACGATTACGGAATTATTAACAACCTGCTTGAAAGAAGGCCAAATAATTCTTTTGGTCATTTCAATGCGGACCTCACGGAACCAACCGAAGATTCTGGAAAAGACGGACTTTTTCTTTTTAGCAGCTTCTGCCATAACAGCGTCCTCCTTTTTAATCGAAACTTACTTGGTTTCTCTGTGCAAGGTGTGCTTCTTGCAGAATTTGCAGTACTTGTTCATCTCAAGTCTGTCGGGATCGTTTTTCTTGTTTTTCATTGTGTCATAGTTTCTTTGTTTGCACTCAGTGCAAGCCAGCGTAATCTTGACTCTCATTTGCGGCACCTCCTGTTATTTTGGCCTCCCTACACTCATTATTGGCGGGTATTTTTTTGCACAAAAAAATAGACCCGTCGTGCAGGTACTATGCATTATAGCACATCCTATTAGCATAGTCAAGCATTTTTTTATTTTTTTCGGAAGCCACGAAAATGCGTGGCTTCCACTGTTTTAACCTTTTATTTTAACCGTTCCATCAACAGTTTACTGATGATTTGGGGATTGCCCTTCCCTTTGGAACGTTTCATACATTGTCCCACCAAGAAACCAACAACATTGGTGCGACCGGCGCGATACTGTTCGATGGTTGCAGGATTCTCTTCCAATACTGCATCCACAATGCTTGCCATCTCATCCTCATTGCTGTTTTGAACCAATCCCTCACGCTCCACAATCGCCTCGGGCGCCGCGGGATCCTCGATCATAATAGCAAGTACCTTCTTCGCGGCAGCTCCTGAGATCGTCCCCTTTTGAACCAATGTGAGCAAAGGCATTAAGCGATCGGGCTGAACGGGAAATGCTCCGATTTCTTCATTGCGGTCGTTGAGATATTTTGCAATATCGCCCAACAACCAATTTGCCGTTGTTTTTGCCAAAGAAGAATAATTTTTATTGCATTCATCAAAATAAACGGCACGTTCAAAATTTCTCGCAATAATGCCCGCATCGGTTTCGGATAATTGATATTCTGTCACATAGCGCTTGATCTTGGCATTGGGCAATTCGGGAATTTCTTCCTTCAGTTGATCGATCCACTCCTGTTCCAAGGCTACCGGCGGAATGTCAGGTTCGGGGAAATAACGGTAATCCTGCGCGTCCTCTTTGGAACGAAGAAGAACGTTTACACCCTTTTCATCGTCCCAACGACGAGTTTCTTGGGAAATCACCCCACCTTGTTCCAAAATTTCAATTTGACGCGCAGCTTCATATTCAATGGCACGCTGCGCACCGCTGAAGGTATTGATGTTTTTCATCTCACAGCGAGTGCCAAACTCTGTTGCACCCTTAGGACGCACCGAAACGTTCACATCGCAACGAATGGAACCCTCCTGCATTTTACAGTCGGAAATCCCCACATACATCAGGATGGTCCGAATGGTTTCCAAATATTCCCTTGCTTCCTGCGCAGAACGAATATCAGGCTCGGATACGATCTCGATCAAAGGAACACCGCAACGGTTTAAATCAACCAAGGTGTAAGGAATGCCGTCTTGATGCAGAAGTTTACCCGCATCTTCCTCAATATGAATACGAGTGATTCCCACCCGTTTGGACTCTCCGTTCATCATAAACTCAACCGCACCGTCATAGCACAGGGGAATATCGAACTGAGAAATCTGATATGCCTTGGGCAGATCGGGATAATAATAGTTTTTACGATCCTGCTTCAAAAGAGTATGGATCTTACAACCGGTGGCATGTCCCATCCGAATGGCATATTCAACTACCTTCTGATTCAATACCGGCAAAGCACCGGGCATACCGGTACAAACGGGACAGCATTGGGTATTTACTTCTCCGCCAAAGCTATTTTTGCAAGAGCAGTAGATCTTTGTTTTACTGTTTAACTCGGCATGGACCTCCAAGCCAACTACGATTTCATATTCCTTCATTCTTCGTCCACTCCTTGAATTAATTTCAAAAATGCATCTTCTTCTAAAACAGGGATTCCCAATTCTTTTGCCTTTGTCAATTTACTGCCGGGTTTATCCCCTAATATTAAATAGGATGTTTTCTTGGAAACAGAGCCGGAGACTTTGCCTCCCAACCGCTCAATGATCGCTAACGCTTCATCGCGGCTCATTGATTCCAAACCACCGCTCATCACAAAGGTCTTCCCCGCCAGATGATCGGCGGTTTCTTGCTTTGTGTATGCCATTTCCAAGCCAACATATCGAAGTTGCTCAACTAACTTTCGGTTTTGCTCTTGGGCAAAAAACACAGCTACGTTTTCTGCCATAATATCACCGAAGTCATAAATTTCCGCAATTTCCTGCTCTGTTGCATTCATTATTGCATCAATCGAGCCAAAATGTTCCGCCAACTGCTTCGCCGCTTTTGTGCCGATGTTGCGAATTCCCAACCCGCACAGCACCCGATCCAGCGGGGATTTTTTAGACTGTTCCAGTGCACCGAGAAGGTTTTCGGCCGATTTCTCGCCAAAGCCTTCCAACACCGAAAGTTCCTCTTTTTTTAAACGATATAAGTCATCGGGGCTTTCCACCAACCCATGCTCCAAAAGCTGCTCAATAATAGCAGGGCCCAAGCCCTCAATGTCCATTGCACCCTTTGAAGCAAAATGCTCAAGACTACGCTGAATCTTCGCAGGGCAATCCTCATTGGTGCAACGCAATGCAATTCCGCTTTCATCTGCCGTCAAGGCTCCCGCACACACAGGGCACTGATTTGGCATTTCATAAGGAACACTATCAGCAGGTCGCCTCTCACGCACAACGCGAACCACCTCGGGAATAATATCTCCCGCCTTTTGCACCATCACTGTGTCCCCGATACGAATATCGAGATCACGAATAAAGTTTTGGTTGTGCAAGGTTGCGCGGGAAACGGTTGTTCCCGCAAGCCTCACAGGCTCCAATTCCGCATTCGGGGTCAGCACACCGGTACGCCCTACCTGAATGGTAATTCCTTTTAACAGCGTTGCTTTTTGCTCAGGCGGATACTTATAAGCGATCGCCCAGCGGGGTACTTTTGCGGTTTGCCCCAACAATTCGCGTTGATCAAAGCGGTCCACCTTCAAAACAGCACCGTCAATATCAAAGCCCAAGGTATCACGAATGGCATTGAATCGCTCAACCTCCGCAAAAGCCTCGGTGATGTCATCAAACAATCGGTAATAAGGACTGACCTTGAAGCCAAGCTTCTTCAAATAATCCAAGCTTGCCGCATGACCATTCGGCATCTCGCCGTCCAACTGCTGAATATTAAACACAAATATATCCAGATTGCGTTGCGCCGTGACACGGCTGTCCAACTGTCTCAAAGAACCGGAAGCCACATTGCGGGGATTGGCAAACAGTTTCTTTCCTTCTTCCGCCATTTGCTTATTCAGAGCATTAAAGCTCTTATGAGACATATAGACCTCGCCGCGCACCACAATATCCACAGGCTCGTTTAATTGCATAGGAATACTGCCGATCGTTTTTAAATTGGCAGTAACATCTTCTCCTACCGCGCCGTCGCCACGGGTGGCACCACCCTGAAACAAACCTTTTTCATAACGTAGTGCCACCGAAAGACCGTCGATCTTTAATTCCACAGCATAAGAAGCATCGGGGCAGGTCTTTTTTACTCTGCGGTCAAACTCCGCCAATTCATCATAGGAAAAGGCATCCTGCAAACTCAAAAGAGGAACCTGATGTGTAAAAGGCTCAAATCCCTCCGCCACTTCCCCGCCGACCCGCTGAGTGGGAGAAATGGGCGACCGCAGTTCCGGAAACGCGTCCTCCAGTTCCGACAACTTTCGCATCATCATATCATATTCATAATCCGATATGACAGGAGCATCTTCCACATAGTAGTGATGAATATGCTCATTCAACTGCTTGGTCAATAATTCAATTTCTAATTTTGCATGATCAGCCGTCATCGTTTCTCCCTAAGCATTTGATCCAATAACAAGGTGTTCCGTTGGATCCGCGCATTTTCGTTTACATATTCATAAGGATACTTTACATTAATAATTCGCTCAATTCTCCCATTGGGAGAAAAAATCAATTTTGAAGAAGCTCCGGCACCGCAAGCGGCAACTGTATGGAGATCTTCCATCATATATAGATTATATAAACCTATCGTGTTGGGTTTTGCAAAACCGATATTTTCTCCGTTGGAAACCGTATTCTTTTGCCGATACATATAATACGGAATATAACCCAAGGATAACAGACGTTGATAAGCCTTGTCCAGCATCCGCTGTACACGAACATTTTCGGGATTGAAATTTTCCTTATCATCGTGCAATTTGGCGGAACGCTTAATAGAGAGGGTATGAATGGTGATATTATCCACTCCCGCTTGCAAGACATCCTCCAAAGATTGTGCAAAAGAGACCTCGTCCTCTCCCGGCAAGCCCGCGATCAAATCGGTGTTTATACTATCAAATCCCAATTTCTTTGTCAAGGAAACAGCGTCGAAATATTGAAGACGTGTATGTTTTCTGCCCACAGCCTCTAAAATACGGTCATTGGTTGTTTGAGTATTGATGCATACCCGTGTTACCCCGTATTCTTTCAGCAATCTCAATTTTTCTTCGGTCACCGTATCAGGGCGCCCCAATTCAAAGGTGAACTCCGCCAACGGTTCCGATACTGTATCTGCTATCGTTTGTAGCAACCGCTTTGTTTGGAACGCGTCAAGGATTCCGGGGGTGCCGCCGCCGATATAAATGGACTTGACCTCCAAATTGTGCTTTTTCAGCACAGCGTATTTATCTTTAATCTCTGCCATCAACCGTTCCAAATAAGGCTCGATCAAACGATGGCTTTTTTCTGCCGCCACGCTCACAAAAGAACAATAGGTACAACGGCTGGGGCAAAACGGAATGGAAACATATAAACTTGCTTCCTTCAAAGGGTCGGTTTTCACCGTCTCCATCACTTTGCAAATTTGATGAAGCAACGGGATTTTCTCCGGTTGCATACAATACTCTTCGATCAAAAAGCGCCGCGTTTCCTTTGGTCCCTTTTCATCCAAAATGCGCCGATAGATGCCGGTAGGCTTAATGCCGGTCAAGATTCCCCAGGGCGGAGAAATCTTTGTGGCACGATGAAACACCTGATAGACAGTGAATTTAACTGCACCAAGAAGCCCCTCCTTCGAGTGATCCGCCACCTTTTTTTGACAGCGGAATTCCGCCGTTCCTTTTCGATAGGTGGCACGTGCAAATGTTCCATGGGAGTTTTGCACCAATCTGGAAGAAAGCCACTCCTCCCCTTTCAAAGAGCGCACAAACCGAACCGACTCTCCCGGAAAGAAAAGCAGGCACATACCGGTAATATCATATTCAAATGTGTGTCCGCCGATCTTTACGTCCATCTTAATCCTTACAATACTGATTATTTTCTTTCTCAAAGCCAAGGGTTGTTATACATCCGTGACCGGGATAGCAAGTACAATCCTGATCAATGGAAAACAGCCTTAACTTGATTGAATGTATTTCTCTTTCCAAATCACCAAAAGGCGGCAAATCTCCGCCAACCGATCCGTAAAAAAGAGTATCGCCCGTAAACAAATGATTTCCCAAACGATAACAAACCGAACCGAGAGTATGCCCCGGTGTATGGATCACGTCAAAGCAAAATCCTGCGATTTCAATACGTTCTCCATCCCGCAAAAAGTGCGGAACCGTTTGCAGAGTGAACGTTCGCCCCAAAACCTGCGGGGAGAGATTAAACAATGCGCGATTTAACAACGGTTGATCCTCTTCATGAGCATAGATCGGGCAACTAAATACTTTTGCTAATTGATCCGCCGCAGCAATATGATCCGCATGTCCGTGAGTCAAGAGGATGGCAGAAAGTTGAACATCGGCAGATTGGATGCTTTTTTGAAGTTTCGAAGCATCATCACCGCAATCCACCAAAACCGCTTCATGCCTTTGCTCATTCACAACAAGATAATTGTTACAGGCAAAACTGCCGGTCACAATTGTCTCAATCCTCATTTTAAATCCTCACTGTCGATTATGATATTGATGGGGCCTGCATGAAGTGTATCGATCTTCATATCCCCTCCAAAAACTCCGCCTTGAACCTGCACACCCATTTCACCGATGCGTTTAAGTGCATACTGATAAAGAGTTTCGGCAGGCTCATACTTCATACTTTCAATGAAGGAAGGACGAAAGCCTTTCTTAACATCACCATAGAGGGTAAAGTTGGAAACGAACAGCATCTCACCGTTTACATCAGCAAGAGAGCAATTCAGTTTTCCGTCGGGATCATCCATCACCCGAAGCCCTGCAATTTTCTTCAGCGCCTTTTCAATGGTCTGTTCATTATCGCTTTCGTGAAACCCGCAAAAAACCAACATTCCTTTGCCGATTTCAGATATCAATTCACCGTCTACTCGCAAAGAAGCGCGGTCCACTACGGTACAAATGGCTCTCATAATATCCTCCTACTGATTTGCCCTTTGAATATCAAGCACGTTCGGATCCTTGCGGATTTTGGACGAAATGAAATTCAAATGATCCAAGCTGTGCACTTCGATGCTTATGGAAATCACCGAAATCCCCGACTCTTCCTCGCGACTGGAAAGATTGCGGATGTTTACCTTTAAATCTGCTAAAATTCGCGTTAAATTCGCCATAACACCAATAGTGTCGTTTACACGAACCAACAACGTAGTGGCAAAGCTGCTGCTTTCTGCTGCATCCCAATGCGCCGCAAGCCAACGTTCAGGCTCAAATTCCATTCCGCGCGATGCGTTGGGGCAATCCGTTTTATGAATGGAAACCCCATACCCCTTGGTAATAAATCCGCAGATATAGTCGCCCGGCAAGGGGTTGCAACATTTAGCAAACTTGATCAAGCAGTTATCAATACCTTCTACAACCACACCGCCGGCACTTGCCTTGGGCTTGGAGTAAGAAATAATTTTGATGGGGCGATTTTCTTTAGCAAGCTGATCGCAATAATCTTGAATTCTTCGTTCTACCTTAGCAACCGTGATACCGCCATAGCCGATGGCAGCATACAAATCCTCGATAGAATTAAAATGCAGTTGTGTGCTAATGGTTTGAAGCACCTCATCACGAGTCTCTTTCGGCAGACGAATACCGCTGCGACGCAATGCCTTTTCCAATTCCTCCAAACCGGTGGTAATATTTTCTTCGCGCCGCTCATTTTTTATCCAATGACGGATCTTATTCTTTGCTTCGCTTGTTTTCACAATCTTCAGCCAATCTCTGGAAGGACCGTGATTGGCAGAGGAAGTAGTTAAGATTTCAATAATCTCACCGTTTTTCGGTTTATATTCCAAGCCGGCAATTTTTCCGTTCACTTTTGCGCCAACCATCTTATTTCCCACCGCACTATGGATAGCATAGGCAAAGTCGATCACAGTAGATCCCGCAGGAAGGTTCACAACATCACCGCGAGGGGTAAACACAAAAACTTCATCATCAAACAGGTCGATCTTCAATGCCGAAATAAAATCTTCCGTATCGGAAACATCTTCCTGCGACTCTAAAAGTGTACGCACCCATTTCAGCTTATCGTCCACCGCGGCTTTATCGCCCTGCACACCGTTTTTATATTTCCAGTGAGCGGCGATACCGTATTCAGCAGTATTATGCATATCCCAAGTACGGATCTGCACCTCAAAGGGAATACCCTCTTTTCCGATCACGGTGGTATGCAAAGATTGATACATATTGGGCTTCGGAGTAGAAATATAATCTTTAAACCGTCCGGGGATAGGATTATAGAGATCGTGAATAATACCTAAAAGATAATAGCAGTCATTGACCGTATTCACGATCAAGCGAAAGGCATAAAGATCATACAGTTCTTCAAAGGTTTTATTTTGAGTAAACAATTTGCGGTAAATGCTGAATGTATGCTTAATGCGGCAGGTCAACGTATAGGGAATTTCATAATCCGCCAGCTTTTCGCAAATGTTTTTCTTTGTGTTTTCAATAAAATCATGCCCACTGATCTCAGCCGCCTTCAAACGATCTTCGATCATTTTACAGCCATCAGGGTCCAGATAAGAAACGGAAATATCTTCCATTTCCTGCTTCACCTTTTGCATACCTAAGCGGTGCGCCAAAGGAGCATAGATCTCCAATGTCTCCCGCGCAGTATGCAGTTGCTTTTCACGGGGACGGGCAGCCAAAGTGCGCACATTATGAAGGCGATCCGCAAGCTTAATGAGAATCACACGGATATCCTTTGCCATTGCCAAAAACATCTTGCGCAGATATTCAATCTGTGCCTCTTCCTTGGTTACATAGGGGATCTGTCCCAATTTGGTTACGCCATCCACCAAATTGGCACACCCTTCACCAAAAGCCTTTTTAATGTCGGCAAAGGTCATTTCCGTATCTTCGATGGTATCGTGTAAAAAAGCAGCAACAATCGAATCGGTATCCAAGCCAAACTCATAAACTAATTTAGCAACCTCAATGGGATGACAGATATACGGCTCACCCGAAGAGCGCTGCTGCCCTTCGTGCTGTTTTTGCGCACAAAGGTACGCGCGCCGAATCTTATCGAGATCAAACTTACGGTCGTCGTTATTTAACATTACAATGAATTCTTCAAACAACTTATCTTCAATCATCCCATTTCACCTGCCTTTCTCATAATCTCCGTTCGGATAGAGGAATCCTCCAAGGAAACCTTCTTTTCACAATGGATCTTCAAATTGCTGACAACAGAGCCATCGTGCTGATATTCCAACACCCCAAGCTCTTTCAAGATGCGCATCGAAAAATAAATCGCGCCCAATGAGAGCTTGCGAAAGCCTTCCGCTTCAATTCTCTTGGGGAAAGTATAAAAGTCCAATTGCCGTGCGCCTATGTCGATTTGCTTTTTCAAAAAGCGAAATAAGGCTGCCGTATCCTCTCTTGATGGGATATCCGATGAGCAGATCTCATGAGATTTTAGCCGTTTCATATCTTCTTCAAAATCTGCACTAAAACGTATATCCTTAACTAAAAGCCGAACACTTTTATGGCTGTTATATGTATTGATATCTGCCTCAAAGACAATGTCAACAAGATCGCCCGCCTGATAGCAAAACCGGTCGGGAGAAACATGAAAATAAAATGCCGAGAGACGCCGACCGTCCACATCAAAAACCAAGCGCATATGGTTTCCGTTTGCGGTAGGTACCGCCTCAACAACGGTAATATTCTTTGCACAGTAAAGAGGGGTTTCATTTCCCCGTCCGAAAGGTGCCAGCGCCTCCAATGCACTAATGTTCGCGACCGTAAGATCTGCGCCCTTCAGCACACATTCCACCTCAATGCTTTCATCAAAAGCATTGGTCTGCAGAAAGGCTTCAACTTCGGAACACAGTTCGTTGCGAAAAACTTCCAGACATTCTGTCTTAGCCAAAACGCCGGCAGCAAAGGCATGTCCGCCGTAGCGTTCCAAATGATGGGAAAGATGCTCCAAAGTCTCAAACAAATTAAAGGGACGCACGCTTCTTCCGGACCCTTTGGCAAGATCGCCGTTGACCGTGAAAAGAATACACGGTTTCCCATAGCGCTCCTTCAGGCGAGAAGCCACAATGCCGATCACGCCGTTATGCCAATTTGCATCCCAAAGCACAATGGCCTGTCGCTTCGCATTTTCAGGATCGCCTTCGATCATTTCAATAGCTTCTTCCAAAATCTTATTCTCGGTAGCCTGACGCAGATTATTCTCTTTGCAAAGTTCCTCAACCAATGCATCGGCGCGAGATTTCAAGTTGGTGGTAAGCAATTCAACGCTTAATGAGGCCTCCCCCATCCGTCCCGCAGCATTTAACCGCGGCGCAAGAATAAAGCCAACCGTTGACGTATCCAACGGACGGTCGCCCACGCATTGATCCAGCAATGAATGCAACCCGATGCTTTCGGTTTCCTTTAGTTTTTCCAACCCTTTGCGCACAATGAAGCGGTTTTCACCCCGCATCAGCATAATATCTGCAACGGTACCAATGGCTGCAAAGGGAGTATAACGCAGCCAACCGTCCCCATTGCCGAACCGTTGATCCAAAGCGCAGACAAGCTTATAGACAACGCCGACTCCCGCTAATTCTTTGAAGGGATAGCCGCAACCCTCTTGCTTAGGATTCAAAATCAGCGTATTGGGCAAAAGGCTTTGACATTCATGGTGATCGGTAATGATCACATCCATTCCCAATGCCTTAGCCTCTTCGGTTTCTTTTACCGCTGTAATGCCGGTATCCACCGTAATTAAAAGGCGCGTTCCGCTTTCGGCAATTCTTTGCAAGGCCGCGCTGTTCACGCCGTAGCCTTCCGTAAATCGACTTGGGATAAAATAATCGACTTGACTACCAAGTTCCTCCAACACCTTCAGTAATAAACCGGTGGCAGTAATACCGTCTACATCATAATCCCCGTAAACGGTAATTTTTTCGCCTTTACGAATGGCCAAACCAATGCGCTCAACCACCGCCTCCATATCACGGAATAGAAACGGGTCATGCAAAACATCGGCATTCATATCCAAAAAAGAACGTGCTTCTTCCACAGTTTTAATGCCGCGATTGATCAACGTGCGGGCAAAAAAGTGCGTGCACCCCAAGGCGCCGCATAACTTGGCAACTACTTTATCATTCTGGCACAAGATCTTCCATTGCTTCATAATACGACACCTCCCCATAATAATATTTATATATTATAACACTCTTTTTTTAAAGATTCAATAATAAATAATAAAAAACGCGCATTTTCGATCATTTCAAAAATGCGCGCTTTTTTATCAAACTTTCGAAATTAAGAGAAGCTTCTTCTCATTCAATATATCTTGCTCCATAGCGTTCATCTTTTTGATCACCGCTACCGAAGTTGCATATTTTCGGGCAATATCCCAAAGACGCTCTCCCTTTTCAGCAAAATAGACCACCAAAGGCGCCGCCTCCTTACATTCCAGAGGATGTTCCACATCAACCTTCACTTCGGAAACCACTTTAAAGGTATTCTTTACATAGAGCATCATTGAACAGGAAAATTCCGTTTTAAGTTCCAGACCATCCGCTCCACGAACGCACTCCATTCCCAAAATACACGGCTGTACCTCGCATCTCATATGATCTGTCAGCAGTTTCAGCTCCTTTTTAACTGTAAAGGGCAAAACCTTGTCAATACTTCGATAGTGTCCATCCTCTTTAATGAACAATGATACGTCAATTATGCCCTCCAAAGAAATGGTTTGGTTCATTCCTGTGATCTTTTGAATGATCGGAGTGCCAAAAACTTGTATGATTTCGGCTTCTTCTCCGTCCCAAGGAACATTGTGACGAAGAAATTCCGTAACCTCTCCCCGCTCTGCCAGTTCCTCTACCGTCACCTGCTCTTCCTTGCACTCTAAAGGATAATAATTGGAATAAACATCCTGCAACAATTGGTGAGAACGATTTTCGTACGCTTCTCCTTCTGTCAAAAGAGTCATGGTCAAGGAAATGAGACGATTCTTTCCGCCATCATCTGTTTCCACATCGCTCCTCAGTTGAATAACAGACGAATGAACCTCCATCTCGCAAGTTTCTTGTCCCTGAAGATCTAAAATTTGGCTAAAAGGAATGGCCGTGGAAGTGCTTTCCACCCTACAGGGATCCTCTTCGGGAGTAAAAAGCAAGAATACATCCACCACACCTTTTACAATCGCTTTACCGGGCAATGATTTTACATCCTTTACACACACTTTGGCATCTGCTTTCAAGATATCCTGAATATCGGTGTGTACTTCAATCTCGCCCTGAATACGTGCGGTATCCGTTAAGCGTTCCACCACCGTATATACATTTACAGGTACAAACAACGCTTCCGCTTCATTGCAATCAATTGCTTCAATGGTTTCGTTTTGTACCTGCTCTTTTACCTTGATTGCCATCGAAACAGTCGCCTTGGCACTCACCTTACGGGGATTTAATAAACGACAGGAGGCGCCCGAAACGCGCGTGATCACCTGTGCCCACGGCTTTTCTCCCATTTCTTTCAAGAGAAAACTTTCTTGAAAAGAAACGCTTTCGCTTAAGGACTTGATCTCTCCCTCTTCTTCCCCTTGATAGATCACACAAAAACGGCAAATGCCTTCAATATTTAAGCGCTCGTTTTCGATCTCCTTTCCGGTTATCACCGGAACTGCATTGCATTGAATGATTTTTTCGGCAGCGGGAAAATAATCAGGGATGAGAAGATCACACTCGCATTTCTCCTCCAAAAAATTTTCATATAGTGTTTTAGTTACTGCCATCTTTGTTTGTTGCTGATTACATTCCATGGTCCACGGCTCCTTCGTTTTTTAATATTACCTATGCCGTGTCCATGGTTTTTATTCCACATTATGTATTCCGAAAAAACGTTTTAAGATCCCCCGCAAAAAGCGCGGCGCCTTCACAACAACGATCTGCATATCCATTCCTCCTCAACATAATTTCGCGATCACAATTCCCATCACCACAATCAATACACAGCAAAGAACCGTAATCAAAACGTTCGGAAGAAAGATCTGCACCAAAACACCAAAAGCAACCGATGCAGCAATACACCCTATTGTTTTCATCAGTTTATTATGTTTCATCTGCATCCCCTCTTCCAAACAGTTCTGCCCTATTCTATGCGGGAGTCCGAAGGATGGTACCAATGATAGATCATAGTCGAATACAAAAGATTTACCCGTGCTTTCAATTCCGCAACCGTTGCATCCACTTCATGTTCATCGGCGGTAACAAGATAAGAATTCAATTTATACAGCAGTGTTTCAATCTCTTCCAATCGCCCGGTCGGTATTAAACGATGTGCCCAAAAATCGCAACGCTTAAAATACTCATCCAACGCTTTGGCTTCCGTTCTTTTTTCTTCAAAACTACTTACCTCATCAATTCGATCCAACCGTTTATTCATTCCATCGGCATACCTGCTCATAAACCAAAGATCTGCCGTTATTACAGAAAACACAAATACTGTTATAATGATAAAGCTTGTCATTGTTCGTTTCATTTTTCATCCTGCTTGATTAAATACGTCTTTTTATTATCGTCTATCGTAAGCATAAACACCTTGCAAAGCTCAATATCATACCCTTTCAGGATATGTTTCAAATCCTCTTCATTTAAGCCTTTTTCTTCCATATTTTTTTTGATTTTATATCCGTTCATCACTAAAATGGAAGGTATTCCGCCGCGATCACTTACAGACACCCCAAGGTCCTCGGCCGTTGGCGGAGATGCCATAGGCTTTGGCACAATAGAAATAGTTCCGTTGGTTTCCAAAACCGCCGCCTCCACCTCTTCCACAGAGAGAATACCGTTTCCCCGCATTGCTTCCATAATATCCTCCATCGACACGCGGGTGCGCAAAAGATTATATTGATTCACCTCGCCCTGATAAATCAAAAGTACCGCCTGACCGTAAAAAAGAGCGCGAAACCGCATAGACTTCAGCGCAAACAAAGACATCAACAACTCTAAACTAACCATCAAAAACATCGGCATAATGCCCCAAATCAGCGGCATATTAAGATCTTGCAACGGTAGTGCCGCCAATTCAGAGATCATAATTGTTACAACTAATTCGGAAGGCTGAAGCTCTCCGATTTGCCGTTTTCCCATGATGCGAACCGCCAACACCACCGAAAAATAGAGAACCACGCTTCGCAATGCACTAACCGCCACATTCATCACCTCTCGGTTAGTTTTGGCAAAAACGAAAGATATATGCAAAAAAGGAACCCGAAGAGCAATGCTCTTCGGGTTCCGCATTTTAGCCTTCCAACTGCTTCAAGCGAGCTTCAAGGCCTTCAATATACTCTTCAAACGTAATATCACGCTTATAAATCTCGGTTGCCACTTCAACCCCCACATAGCGATAATGCCACGGTTCATAACTATAGCCCGTGATATCTTCATCTCCTAAGCGATACCGGAGAATGAATCCATACTCATGCGCATGGGTGGAAAACCACTTAAATTCATCGGTAAATGCATAATCCTCATGCAGACAGGCATATTCATTTACGATCTTAGGAATACAAACATCTGCCGCCAAACCGGTTTGGTGCTCACTTGCTCCCGGAGGGGCATAATACTGATTGGTAAGTCTTAAAGCCTCTTCTTCGCTTTTTCCCTGATTCTTCCAATAAGCAATTTTATTATAATAATTGTTATACTGGCGGGTATAAGTGCGATAACCGGAATACAAAATATAATTGTAGCCTTCAGTTCTGCCGGCGGCAATAAGTTTTTTCAACGCCTCTGCCGCAACACGGTTCATTTTATGATCGGAGTTATAGGAAACCAAATCGTAACCTGCATAATCCGAAGAAACCTTGTGGTCGCGGTTTACTAAGATCAAAAGCGGATCGTTTAACAAAGCCTTGATCCCTTCCGCAGTTTTAGGATCGGGATCTACAGCACCAACAGTTACGGAAGTTTCATCTTTTTGATCTTCCTCATCATCCGTCGGCTTCACTGTAGTATCGGGCTTTGAATTATCGGTTTCAGGTGCGTTTGTATCAGGTTCCTTCTCCTCCGGAGTGTTGGACTCTGCGTTTCCCGCATCTTCCTCAACCCCATCGGTTACATTATCGGGCGCAGAAGGGGTGGGTTGCGGTGTTTCTCCCCCCTGATCCTGCACACCGGTATCGGGAGTATTATTTTCATCTTCGCTTGGTTTATCAAAGGCAGACCAGATCAGAACCCCGCTTAAAATCAAAGCGCAGATCACCCCGATCACCACAGCAATAACACCTTTATTTTTCATTTTTTATACCTCCTAAATATTTATAGAAAGGGTCTACTGTTTATGAAACACTCTGCTCACTACCGCAAATTAAAATGGACTGCATTTTTCTTGACAGTTGCGCTATTATCAATCGCATTTATTATGGTTTATCAATCTAAAAAGCCCCAATCGTCACCTATTCAAAATGACAGTAACAACGTTCAAATCAAACCGCTGCAAGGCCGTTTTTCAAACGAAGCTTTTGCCGCCCTTATTGAAGAAAATCTTTCCGAACTCGGCTTTATGAACGAAATCACCTTTCAAGGAACCGAGGAAGGGCAATTTTTAATTGCAGGCACTTTTTCCAATCCGTCGCGATTGGTAGCCGTCTGCAAGGAATTAAAGCCTTTTGAGGCCATTTTAGGCACATTGAGGGGCAGCTCTGTATCCATCACCGGTCATTTAGGAGCAAATGATAAGGGCAACGGTCGCTTTATCAGCGACATCATTACCTGCTCCGGCATCACCGTCCCCGCAGGAATCGCAACCGATTATATTGATCAATACACCGGTCTGAACGACCTACTTGAAGTTCCGGTGGAAGAAATCAGCATCTCCGAAGAAGGGATCACCTTTTCGGAAGAACTGCCCGCTTTTATTCAAACTGCTTTGTGTAAGTAGAGTCTTTTTCCTTTGCCTTCGGAGCAAAGTGCACAAGCAGTAGCGAAAGCGCAGAAAACACACCAACGCAAATAGCCAACTGCCAATGAGACAAGCCATACATTTTCATAAACGGAACCAGCAACAGTGAAATCCCCTCAAAAACAAAGAGGAGAACAGAAACCGCAATCGTTACAAAGGTGGAATACCTTGTCACATTCAGTTGCTCATTCCATTTACAGGAGCTCCAAACCAATCCGGCGTAGAAAGCAAAGATAAGTGCAAAAGAGATATGCCCTGCCACAGGGCGAAAAATGCTGATAATGGTATTATCGGCAAAACTCAAATATGCCTCTTCAATAATACACGGTCCGTTAAACAGACAATTTCCCGCCAAAATCAAGGTCATAATCAAGAGATATAATCCAACAAAAAGCAACGGTGCAAAACCAAAGCCAAAGCCGAAGGAATATCCCCCATCCTCGCGATCGCGATTAAAACAGGTCGATCTCAAAAGTAAGAAGCGCAATCCGCAGAGAATACTTAAGATCACACTGCCGACCAAGGTGCGGAAAAAGACCGTATTATAATAATCTCTTCCCGCAAAAAGAAGACGAAACAACAAAATGATCGCCACCACCGACAGTATCGCCGAAATAATCCCCAGTGCAAACGCACCGATCTGAAAATGAATCTTTTGTTTCTTAATCAAAAGAATACCGCCGACTGCCCCTGCGGCGCAAATTAAAAGTGCGCCTATGTAAGAGAGAAAGATCCCGATCAACGAGATGCACCTCCCTTATTCGTTTTGAAAGGAAGCGGCAACAGCACATAACCCATAATCAAATTAAAGATCAAAACAGCCGCCACAAAGCTATATGTGATATATACGTTAGCAAACAACAGCATAACCGCAAACACCATATAATAAGTGATCGCCAAAACGGAGCCTACAATGCGATGCTTTTCGACCGTCAACTGATAGCCAATGGCGGAAAGCAAAATATAAATCACTCCGCTGATCAGCATCAAAACGCCAAAACCAACTGCCTGCATCATATCAATTTCGGTGGCGAACACCAACCCAAAAACAAGGAGATTTTGTCCTAAAATAAAACCGCTTCCAAAGGTAAGACCCGCCATTCTATTGGACTCCTGCTTCAAAGCGCTTTGAAAGGTGAAGTATTTCACCGTTTCCGCGATCAAATAAAACAGCAGTAATGCCAAACTTCCGCCCACATAGATATAAACATCGGCATCCGTAACATCGGAAATTGCAATGGTGGGTAAAAAGAGCTGAACAACCAATAAAAGAACGACCGCTACCGCAACCAATGCCATAAAAAACGTGGCAAAGCCATAAAGCACGGCATTAAATGCAACTTCTTTGCGCTTTGGCATCAGATACAAAGCCAGCAACACTCCGCAAGGAATGATTGCACCCATAATCAGAGACGGCCACACAACCGAAAGTGAACTCAAAAAATTCATACTTTTAATCCTTTTTCATTGTTAATTTTGCAGCGGAAAGGGTATTCTCCAACAGCATCGAGATGGTCATCGGTCCAACTCCGCCGGGAACCGGTGTAATATATGACGCTTTTTCGAAGCAAGAGTCGAAATCCACATCTCCGCACAACTTACCGTTTTCATCCCGATCCATTCCCACGTCGATCACCACAGCACCCTCTTTGATCATATCGGCGGTGATGAACTTCGCTTTTCCGATGGCAACAATCAAAATATCAGCTGCAGCAGTTTTCTTCGCAAGATCGCGGGTGCGTGAATGGCAAATTTGAACGGTGGCATTGGCGTGCATCAACAGCATTGCTTGCGGTTTGCCAACAATGTTGCTTCTGCCCACAACAACGCAATCCTTCCCCGCCACATCAATATTGCTGTATTCCAACAGCTTCATTACTCCCGCAGGAGTGCAGGGCAGAAAATCATATTGCCCCAACATAATTTTGCCCACATTCTGCACGTGAAATGCATCCACATCTTTCTTGGGGTCAATGGCCGCAATCACCTTATTGGCATCCAAATGCTTCGGCAAAGGAAGCTGAACCAAAATACCGTGGATTGCAGGGTTTTCATTCAACTGTTTCACCAAAGAAAGAAGTTCTTCCTCGGTCGTATTTTCGGGGAAAGCGTAGTTTTCAGAATAAAAACCAACTTCTTCACAGGCTTTGATTTTATTACGTACATAGACCTTGGAGGCACTGTCTTCACCAACAATGATAACGGCCAAGCCGGGGGTCACCCTCTCTGCAATCAATAAAGAGGTTTCCTCTTTGATCTTTTCCCGTACCTTGGCAGAAATACTTTTTCCATCAATAATTTTTGCCATTACTCTACCTCACCAACTTCTTCAGTAGTTTCTTCCGTAACATTTTCGGTTTCATCCGAGTCTTCTTCATCTTTTGCGTAATCAAACTGCGGCTCATATTGAGGTTCATCCGCCGCCTTTATTTCTTCGGCAAGCATCAAGCGAGCGGGTTTCTTCCAATGAATGAAAGCCAAACAAGCCGCCGCAAACACTGCTAATACGATTGCCAGCACCATATTGATGCGCAATCCGAAAATATGAAGATTATATTCCACATCTCTTAAGGGCTCCATCCACGCCCGTCCGAGACCGTACCAACCAACATAGCAAAGGAACAGTTCTCCCTTATACTTTCTGAAATCCATATATCCCAGAATGCCCAAAAGTCCGATCAAATTCCAAAGGGACTCATATAAGAATAAGGGGTGTACATACTCGGCGATGCAGTTTACACCAACGCCCATTCTCCAGGGGAGGTCTGTTTGAATACCAAAAACCTCAACATTGGCAAAATTGCCCCAACGCCCGATGATCTGGCCGATCAAAAAGCCGATGGCAACCAGATCCAGCAAATTCATCATAGAAATCTTTTTATAGCGGCAAAGAAAGAAGATGGCAATCAAAGCGCCGAAAACACCGCCGTAAATAGCAAGCCCGCCGTTCCAAACGCTGATCATATCCATGAAGGAATCAAAACTGTCTAAATCCCCCAATATGTACCACACGCGGGCACCGATAAAGCCCGCAGGGAGACCGAAAAGCATTCCGTCTAAAATATCGTCGCTTTTGATCTGAAATCTACTTGCCAAACGATCGCATACGAAATAGGCAAGCAAAATACCCACACAAATAATAATTGCATACCATTCAATGGTAATATTCTCCGTGATTTTGAAAGCGGTGGGATTGATTGTAAACTCACCGATTCCAAGTCCCGGAAACGATACGGTATTAAAATCCATTTTATTCTTCCTCCTTTGCAGGATTGATCACAGATAAACAACTGCGTTCCCGATCAAATATTTCCACAGCACGCTTCACCAAATCTTCAGCAGTAATCATCTGCAAGGCTTTTACAGAGTCTAATGTTACCGCACCGTTTAAGTGATTGCCGACCATACGGTTGACCATAGTGTAGGCATGATCGGTTTCCATCACCAAAGCGCCGTAAAGCGCATTGCGAATCTCTTTGAACCGCTTTTCATCAACACCCTCTTTTTTCAGCGCGTCAATATGCTCAAACGCTGCAGTCTCTACCGCCTTGGCATCATCGCTTTCGCCGTTAATCACACAAAATGAAAAATAATCGGAAAGGTCATACCAACAGTCAAATTCCCCGTTGATCAACCCTTTTTCATAAAGATCTTTATAAAAAGGCGAAGATTTTCCAAAGAGATACTCCAGCAGAATCTCCACTTCCATCTCTTTTTTTGCTAAGTCAAAGCCATCCACATCGGTATGATTATCCTTAAAACCCAAGTGAAAGATGGGACGAGAAACAAGCATATCCTTTTCTGTATAACGTGTTCCTGCCGCTTCCGGCTCTTCGATGGGAGTAACAGGTGTAGCGCGCTTCTCTCCCACGGCAAAATGGCGATCCACAGCCTCAAACACCGCATTAAGGGAAACATCCCCCGCCACTGCCAAAACCAAGTTTGCAGGATGATAGAAGGTATTATAGCAATCCATCAGAATCTCGGGATTTAACGAATAGATATCCTCAACCGTTCCGGCAATGTCTCGGCGAATGGGATGGGTTTGATAAAGCCCTTCCACCATAGTGAAATAGCCTTGCCAACCGGGTTCATCTTCGTACATACGGATCTCTTGGGCAATGATCCCTTTTTCCTTTTCCACATTTTCTTCGGTGAGAAACGGATGTGTCACAAAGGATAACAGCACCTCTAAGTTTTCTTCAAAACGGTCACTGCACACAAAATAATAAGCCGTTTTATCATTGGAGGTATATGCATTGGCTTTTGCACCGGTTTTTGCGTAAAAATCAAAAGCGTTGCCGTTTTTGCCTTCAAAAAGCTTGTGCTCCAAAAAATGAGCCGTGCCGTTTGGAACTGAAACCCGACGGCCGTCCACCGTGTCAAAGCAATAATTCACAGAGCCGAATTTTGCCGCGATCATTGCCGCTTTTTTGGCTTTTTGAGGCTTGTTCATATAATAAATGGTAAGCCCGCTGGGATGGATCAGTTTTTGATACTCTTCCCCGATGGCAGGACATTGATAAACATTGCTGTTGGTCATTTTTCGTTGTGAACTCCCTTCAAAAAGTACACCGTATCCAATTTGATCTCGCGGGCAATTTGAATTACCGTGTCGCGGTCTACCTGCTTGATTTCGGTCACCTCTTCATCGGGGGTCACCAAATTGCCGCGTAAGGTTCCGCTGAGCATTCCCGCCGATAATGCCGCCTGACTGTCTCTTGTTCCGTAAAGACTGTCGATCAGATAGGTTCTTGCATTTTCGAATTCTTCTTCGGAAAAATCGCCGTCTGCAACAGCTGCCAGCTGCGCCTTAATTTCTTTCAGCGCTTCTTCAAACTTACTTGCTTCCACGCCGCTGGACACAAACATTACATTCTTGAACCGATCCAGCACCGAAGAGCAGTAATAGCAAAGAGAAAGCCTCTCGCGTACATTCATAAACAGTTTTGAAGTGGCGCTTGCACCGTATAAAACATTAAACAATCGCAATGCGGCACCATTCTTCAGAGCGGTTTCGCCCAGTCGGAAACCAAGATTCAGCTTGCTTTGGTTCAGGTCCATTGTTTCGACAATTTCATTACAAGCCCCTTGACCGTAAATGATCTTCGTTTGAGGCATATCACCGTGGCGTGCCTCAAAGGAAGACGCAAAATCATTCAAAAAACGTTCTTCTTCACTGCCCACATAACTTACCACAACCAGCGCTTCTTTAAGCAGTTTACAATAGAACGCATATAAAGACTTTTCATCAAACCGCTCCAAGGATTGAATACTGCCTGTTTCGTGTACCCCAAAGGCTTCCTCTTTACACATCAATTCCTTGCAACGTTCCAACGAATAGATCCGCTTATCATTAAAAATACCCTTGATCTTATCGGCGAGATTCGCTTTTTCTTGATTTACATATTCCGCCAAAAAGCCACCGTCCGAAACAAGCGGAAAAAAGACCATCTCCTTCATCAGCGCCAAAATGGCACCGCGAATATCCTCTTTATCGATGGCATACTCATTCTTCAGATAGGTGAACGATAAAGACAAAATTTCCATTTCCCCCGCTTTATTGGCAACTGCGGAAAAAGAGGACCCGTAATAGTGAGCAAGATAGCGGCTGATCAGATCCATACCCGGATACTTTGCACAACCGCGGCTGAGAACCCCTGCCAACAGCGACATTCCTGTTGCATTCTCCTCGCTTAAAGGCAACACAAAATCGACCGAAAGATACTCGGTCTTAAAACAATCTGCGATTCCGTAATTACAAACAACGCCGTGGCGAAGGTGCTCTTGATAAAACTGCATATTTGCTCCTTTTGTCTTCTTAATCAATGAACATAAATCTACATTATATTTTATCACATTATTTCAAAAAAGAAAAGGTCGGTTTCAAAAAAATCATGAACAAACTGTAACAAAATAAGACTTCAAACCCTCAACCGTATTCTCTGCAATCTTGCGGGCAATATCCTCCTTGCAAAGTAATTCATACTCCAAAGGATTGCAAACATATCCCGCCTCGATCAAAACTGCAGGATAGCGGGTTTGACGACAGACCCTTAAACTTTGCCTACGGCAAAGAGCTTCTCCGTTTTCAGCCACTCCGCTCCAAAAGGAATAAGAGAGATGCTCCGCCAAATCTTTGGAAAGCGGAGATGAATAAAGTACCAAGCCGCCTGTCGCTTTATTATAGTTTGAGGTAAAATCAACCGAATTATGATGCACCGAGAGATAAAGATCCGGCGCAACGCTCTCGCCGATTTCCACCCGTTCATCCAATTCAATGGTCGTGTCATTTGCACGCAGAAGCGTTACCTTGGCGCCCTCCGACTCCAACTCTTCCCGAATGTATTGGCTCAACAATAAATTCAGTTCACTTTCCGTAGGATAATCAATACCGCCGGCGCTGAGCGCGCCCGAATCCTCTCCTCCATGACCGGCATCCAAAAGAATGGTTTTTCCCGAAAGACCTTTGGAATGAAACCTCAAATAAACGGTGATCCCATTTTCATGGGAACGCACATCATATCCCGCTAAAACTCGATTGGACTTAGAGGAAATTTGTAAACTGCTTTCCGAAATTCCCCGCATAAAATCGAGCCGTAAATCCTTTTCTTTGGTTTGTACCTTCAGTTCCTCATTTAAGGATTGAGAAAAGCGCAAGCTAAGCCCGCCTTCTTCGAAGGCGGTATAATAAGAACTCCCTTTATCCATCCTAACGGTCACAACTTCATATTCATAGTCCAAAGGCTCATCCGATGCTGTTTGCGTCTTACTCAAAAGTTCCTGCTCGACCCAATACCCGCTGTTCAGCAAAGCACGCGTGCCCTCCATGGCGCAAACGGTTACCGCGCCGCCTTTTCGCAAAGGATCGTGATCCATTTGGGTTCCATCTCGGCTGGGATCAAATTGATAACCATCCTTCTGCAAGATCGCTTCTTCGCGGTATCCGTCGGGATAGATCGTCAGTTGAAAATCTGCGTTCAAGATCTGCTCTCCCTCTGATGTTTGAGCAATATAGGTAAAGCCATTCATTTCCAAAGGCTCATCACTCATAATCGCAGGGATTGTCCACATCCCATAATATCGGGTTCCTTTTTCAGTTTTGGGATAAAGGGGCATTTGAAGCCAATCGTTTTTCAGCGTAACCGTTGCACCTGCAGGCGCAGTTACCGAAAACTCCACCGTATCACCCGAACTGTAAACCGCTTTTCCCGACGGATAGCAGGAAGAGAGTTTTACCGCACTTGAAGCGGCAGCACGCTTCACGGTGATTCTTTGACGGCTATCGCCCGCAGTGACCGTAATCCGATTATCGCCCACCTTCAAAGGAATATATGCCGCATACAGTCCAAAGGAATTTGTTACCGCTTCCACTCCGTTCACCAAAACAACTTGTCCAGCAGGGGCCGATCCCGCCACCGAGACGGCGGCGGAAGAAACCGTCACATTGTTAGCGGGAGATTGAATGGTCAACACATTTTCTGTACGCCCTTCTGCCGAAGCACCGGCAGCGGCAGTATTCAAAATGTGAAAAGGATCCTCTTGATCAGCAACAACCCGCTCATCTTGATCCATCGCATAATATTCACGAATGGAATCCAAAGCACCCAAAGGATTTTGAATCATCAGCCCATAACGGAAAAAGCTATGCCCTGCATATGCACTTTTATGAGAAGCATACTGCAGTTGATCCTTCATAATACTGCCGTCTTCCCAGCCCGCCTCATCGGTACCCACTTTATAAAGCGCAATTCCAACATAAAGATCGGTGTTGTTCTTTTCACAAAGCGCACTCCACCAATCCACCAATTCATCATAAGGAGCGGCGGGATGTTGAGAACTCCAATAGATTTGCGGGCAAACATAATCCAGCCATCCTTCCTCTACCCACTTTTTGCTATCGGAATAAATGGCAGAATAGGAGCTCATCCCATTGGTATCGCTCCCGTCATAATGCACCGAGCGATTTGCCCAGATTCCAAAAGGACTGATCCCAAAAGACGCATCATCTCGATGTTTATGTAACCGCTCTCCCGCCTCCCGCACCAGCTGATTCACCGCATCGCGGCGGAAATCCTCCAATGTAAGCCCGTTTCCATAGCGAGAATAGGTTTCTCCATCTTCAATGATTTCATCCGTATACGGATAAAAATAATCATCAAAATGAATCCCGTCCACATCATAATTTTCGGCAATTTCCTCAACACCGTCCAAAATCAAGCCCCGCACTTCGGGAAGTCCCGGATTATAATATAATCCCCCGTCAACCGAAAAGGTGTATTCAGGATGAGTCACCGCAGGATTCTCGGCAGAAAGCATTTCCATTGCGGTAGTATCGGCACAAACACGGTAAGGATTGATCCATGCATGCAACTGGATATTGGCTGTATGCGCTTTTTGAATAATGTATTTTAACGGGTCAAAGTCCTCCTCAGGTGCCAGTCCTTGAGTACCCGAAAGATAAGCGCTCCAAGGAAAGATTTCGGAACGGTACAAAGCATCGCCCATCGGACGCACCTGAAAGAAGATGGCATTCAGCCCGATGCTTTTACAGTTTTCTACAATGGCATCCAATTCCTTCTGCAAATCCGCTTTAGAAAGCCCTGTTTGAGATGGAAAATCTAAATTTCCCACCGATGCCACCCAGCAGGCGCGTACCTCTTGCTCCTCTTCTTGCTTTTTACATCCTGTTCCACCCAGCAGCATTGAAACCGTTAAAACAACTGCACAGATAAGGCTTATCGTTCTTTTCATTTTCTTCTCCTTCTTTTAAAAAAACTATCTGCCTCATTTTATGCAAAAAGTCTTATACAAATGTATAAGACTTTTTACCGTTAAAACGGAGATGCTTCCGTTACATATTCTTCATTAACCAATGAATCATACAGATCAACAAATTCATTGAGAACGCCTTTTTTCTGATAATAATAAGGCATTTTATCATAAAAGGCATATTTAGAATTCAGCACTAAATGATGGTCGATTTTTCCATGAATCACAACGATCACCGTCATATTCTCAATCCCGATGGCTTCATTGGGATTGGCACGCACAACCGGCAAATAGCGCACCTTTTCACAAACCTCTTTGATAGCTTCCGCATCCTCGATTTTTTTGGCACGGTAAGAAACAGCACCGCTTTCGTCGATATATTCCTTTTGGATTTCAATAGATGTGACCGATTCCGCATTAATAGCAAAAGACTCTTGGGGAACCTTAAAATTACATCCGTTCATCAACAGTAGCACGCCGATCAAAAGGGCGGCGAAACATTTTTTCATTAAGACATCCTCGTTTCTTAAAGTTCACCGGAGGAAAAAGCCAGTACCGTTCCGCTGACTGCATCCACCGTAGCATAATAAACCGTATTGTTTAGCATAGAAATATAACAGATATCATATTGCTCCGAACCGTCTTTATTCGTTAAAAACACTTCGATATAATCATAATGAAAATCCGCGTTTCCGCTAAACACTTTGGTTCCGTTGGCGATCGCCTTTTCGCTGTCAACAGGAAGCGATTCCCCTTGCAAAGCATAGCATTCCTTTACCGTTTGATACGGAATAATGCCGTCCTTTGCATAATTTGCCTTGGAAAAGCGTTCCACATGGCCGGTTTTGGAATCTACCTCTGCTACATAAATATCGGAATACTCCGCATCCTTCGGCGACGCTTCGGTATAATACAAGATCACAAAGCCGTTATTATCGCTGTCCAGCACCATCTCAATGCCGTAAAGCACCAGCTCGCTTTTATTCTTTGCGGCAAGAAAGTCCTTCATTGCCGTCGCGATTTCCACCGCGGTATTATTGGTTTTGCCCAAACTGTTTTCACTGCCCACAAGATCCCGAATAATGGGCACCGAGCAGGACGACATGGAAAACAATATCAGCAATGCCATCAATAATCCTACTGCTTTTTTCATTTCATGCTCCTTAGAGTGAGTTCATTCGAACCCAAATTGGTTTTTACAGGCGAATTTCCGCCAATACTGCATCAGACCTCATCCATATACGGCAGTATAATGAATGAGTTCTTCTTTGTCTTGCCAAAAATTCGCTCCGTAAAAACTGCGAG